>JAZNOH010000126.1:0-7806 GCA_045580715.1 Clostridia bacterium | reverse complement strand
CGAGCCTGACGGAACTCCAATCACAGGTGAATTGTGGTTACCAAATGAAAATCCATTCTCAATTGCAGAGGATTCAATCGTTGTTAAGACCTTTGCAAAATATGGATGGCGTTGGGGCGGAAATGCATGGGGCGAGAAATACGCTAAAGACTATATGCATTTCACATACTTAGGAAAATAAATATTTTAAAGGAGTTACATAAAAGTAACTCCTTTTTCATTTCTTGACAACAATCTGATAGTGTATTATAATATGATTATACTTTTATTCGGGATGGTAACATTATGAAAAACAAAAGAAAAATAACCATAATCAGTTTGATAATAATTGTAATTATCGCATCAGCTTTTATACTCAGAAACCCTGGGATGAAATTAGCAAAATATATTATAAACACAATTAAAAATCACGATGTTTTATACTCTGTATATTATGAAAATAATATTCCCCATAACAGTTTATCCGAGGTTGATATTGACAAAAATGATGTGAGGGAAGTTCAAGTAACAAAGACCAGAAAAAATTTGGTCAATCACTCAAGAGGCTTTTCGCTGAGTTTTCCGCTTGATGCAGAATTTGATTTTACTGCTGCACAGGAATATATAACTGTCAGATGTGATAATATGAGTGCAGTTATTTCAAAGGAATACTCTACATATCCCGACAAGGAACAAACAAAGCAATTTGTAGACGACTATCTTCACAAATATCTCTTAGACGATAGATTCATGGAGCAAAACAAGATAACCCTACACAAAAATGCTGTTGAAAAAATCGGAGATTTTTGGGTACAGATTGTTGCAATTTCAAGAACTCCATTACCAGACAGTCAGGTGAAATACAATTCATATGTGTATTGTTACATATACACCGACAGCACAATGTTCTATCGAATTATGTTTAAAGCACCAAAATATACCGATGAGCTTATTGATGAGGTTTACAGAACTCTCTACTCCTTCTCTACCAATGTTGAGGTAAGAGGTCCATCTGATACCTACACCAATTTTGAACCTGTTATTCCTGAATTCTGGTCAAAGGAAACAAAAGAATTTTATAATGAGCTTGTTAATTCGGATACTTGCAAATGGGGACTCTATCAGCCATTATCGGTTGTAAATAACGATTTTTCCGATATATACGAGGTCGAAAAACAAATTGATGCAAAATTCGATGGACTTTTGGAATACAGATATTATTTTGAGGACATGCCTGTTGATGGAATTAAAAAGGCATATAAAGAGGGAAAAATAATTCAATTAACCCTGCAAACCTCGACTGTGATGAATGAAAACCTTGACGGATATAACCCTGTTTTTGACATAATTGACGGAATGTATGATTGGCGATTTAAGATAATGGCAAATCAAATCAAAGAAATCGGACATCCGATTTTATTCAGACTTAACAACGAAATGAACTCGGATTGGACAAGCTATGGCTCAAGTGCTTGTCTTGATGATCCTGAAATTTATGTAGAGCTTTGGAGAAGAATCTATAATATATTTAAAGCTGAAGGTGTTGATAACGCAATCTGGGTGTTTAACCCAAATGATGAAAGCTATCCACCTTGTGGATATAACTCAACAATAGCCTTCTATCCGGGAAATGAATATGTTCAGCTTTTCGGTGTTACAGGCTATAACACAGGAACATATTATGCTGTTGAAAATGGCGAAAAGTGGAAAACCTTTAAAGAAATATATGATAATATAATGGAAAAGCACTACAAAATATATGGCAAATTCCCTTGGATTATAACAGAGTTTGCATCAAGCTCTGTCGGTGGTGATAAGGTTAAATGGATAAATGATATGTTTGATAATCTTAAAGATTATCCGAATATAAAAATGGCATTCTGGTTTAACAGTGCCGATGTTGACCCAAGAGATGAAACAAAAAAGACAATCGCAAGACCCTATTGGTTAAATGAAACGCCTGAAACCGCAAAAGCATTTTCAGATGGTATTAAAGGAAAATAAAAAAACAGTCGTAAGACTGTTTTTTTGTTGTTATATAAGCTATAATTAAGCTTGTTGTGGAGCTCCTACAGGACAAACGTCAGCACATGCACCACATTCGATACAAGCAGACTCGTCAATTACATAAGTAGCATCACCTTCTGCAATAGCGCTTACAGGACATTCACCTGCACATGCACCACAGCTAATACATTCTTCATTGATAATATATGCCATCTAAAACACCTCCTTACCACTGATATGATGATTATATCACAACTTTTTACATTATTCAAGATTTTTTAGCATTTCTTCATCTATTTTTTCATTATCCTCGTAATTTTTGCCATTCTTAATGATTTTTACCTCACTGACATGGCAATCCTGATAAGAGCTTTCACGCTCATTTTCAATTTTAACCTTTAACATACCTTTCAAAAGATTGACATATTCGACAGTTCCCACACCAAACTGAGTTTCGACAACTGCGCCCTTTCGAGGAGTTATCTTCAACAGCTCATCATAGCAATCCTGCTCATATTTTAAGCAACACATCAATCTTCCGCATACACCTGATATCTTTGTAGGATTTAAGCTGAGACTCTGTTTCTTTGCCATATTTATTGAAACAGGTTCAAATTCTCCCAAGAATTTCGAACAACAAACTCCTCTTCCGCAAATTCCCACACTTCCGATAATTTTTGTTTCATCTCTCACTCCGATTTGACGAAGTTCTATTCTTGTTTTGAAAATCGTTGCCAAATCCTTAACTAAATCACGAAAATCTATTCTTCCGTCTGCAGTAAAATAAAACAAAATCTTTGATGCATCAAAAGTATATTCAACCTCAACAAGCTTCATTTCCAATCCGTGCTCTTTTATCTTCTCAGAACAGATTTTAAAAGCTTCTTTTTCTTTTTTTGAGTTGCTTTCCTTTATTTGAAAATCCTTTTCATCGGCAATTCGCATAACTGTTTTTAGAGGCTTTACAACCTCTTCATCATCAATCTCGCGATTTTCTAATACGACTGTACCCATTTCGATGCCTCGTGCAGTCTCAACAATTACACTATCGCCCTGTTTAACATCTATGTCAAGGGGGTCAAAATAATAAATCTTACCCACCGACTTAAATCTTACGCCAACTATTTTAGTCATCTATTTTCTCCTTTATCATCGGCACAAACCCGAGAATATAGTTATTTTTTTAATAACAACACTTTAATTATATTATAAAATCATAACTGTGTCAAGCATCGCTATAAAAAAAGGCATTGACTATGCAATGCCTTTTTATCCTTAGATACCCTTAAATTCCCTTTGCTTTTAAATAGTCCTCCAGTATCATACAAGCCGAAACTGTATCTATAACATTTTTTCTTTTTTTCCCTCTTGTGTTTGTTTCATTCAGGATATGAGTTGCACTTACCGTCGTCAATCTTTCATCCCAATAAACAATTTCCTTGTCATAAATTGTTTTAAGATTTTTTGCGAACTTGTATGTTTCCTCTGCACGAAAACCCAATGTACCATCCATATTTTTAGGTAATCCAATGACTATTTTTTGAGGGTTATATTCCTTTAACACAGGCTCAATTTCTTCAAGCAGTTTCTTGGTTGATTTATTCTGCACGGTCTTAATTCCCTGCGCAGTCCAACCCATAATATCACTTACTGCAAGACCAACCCGACTGTCACCATAATCTATCGCAAGTATTCTCATAGTGATTTCCTTTCTCTTTTGTACTATAGAAAAAATTATAAAACAAATTCTATAAAATGTCAACCTAAAGGAATGAGAAGCTTTTGCCCCTCGATAATACTATCATTATCAAGGTTATTCACCTTTACTATATCGCAAACCCTGACCCCGTATTTTTTACCAATACTCCAAAGACTATCGCCTTTTTTAACAAAGTATATAACAATATCATTATCCTCGCATTTATCCTCTTCCTCTGCATCGCAGATCAAATTAAGCTTAACATCTCTTGTTATTCTGCCCTCTTGTATCAAAGCATATTTAATCTCAATCTCGCCTTTAGAGTTTAAATTATAAGAAAGATTTTCTATTATTATGTCAATATCACAATCCATTCCCTCTTCCACTTTTTCGCATTGATGATAGTGTTCAAATGAAACATCTTTCTTCAGGCTATACGCAGCACATTCAGGATTGTTTGTTAAATATAATATGTAAAATTCTACTTTTCCACTGACACTTACCCCACCATTTTCAGTTGTGCATTTTATAATTTCAGGCTCTGCCACAATATTGTAAACTTTGTATATTTCAGGATAATTATCATCAGCCTTTATAACTATTCTTTCGTTTGTTTCCTTTTTAAAGCTGTTTATATATTCCCTTAGTTCAATTTCCGAGTATTGTAATTTTGTATTTTTGGCAGGACAATAGCAATCCCACACATATTCTATCTCTTCTTTTCGCCTTGTTCTTATTCCCATTTCAACTACACACTCAACACCAATTATTCTTATATCCGAATCATTATCAGGAGATAGTTGTGTATCTATTTCCCCAATAGTCAAATCAATTCCACAAAAATCATTTTCAGATAAATCTTCAATATTAAAAACCTCTGTAAATTCAATTTCCCCCTCACAATAATCAAGTGCTTTTTCCTGTGTAGAATAAAGCGCACATATTCCCATTTTTCCTGTTACAATTATTTTTCCCTCTAATATCTTTATCTCTTTTTCCAGTATTTTAGCATCTGTTTTCACCAACTCTCTTATAGATGGCTTACCGGATGCAACCTCCATAGAGCCTTGAACAGTAAAGCCACATTCTTCTTCTGTTCCTATTGCGTCTAAAACAATTGTCTTTTTAACACATTCCCATCCTTCAATACAATCAGGAATTTCAACAGTTGTTTGCCCGGATAGGTCATAGTCAATTCTGACTGATGCTTTGACAGATAATTTCCTTGAATTAAGCAAAATAAAATCTATTGATGCAACATCACTATTCAATTTAAGCCTCATATCAGCACTAATCTTAGGATTGTCTATCTTTCTTCTGAAATCCAGCACTGTTTTAATGCATTCAGTTTCATTTTTTTCTCCATCTGAAACATACAGTATATTCACATATATCTTGCCTTGTACATATATTCCTCCAACAGCCACTCCCTTGTCCGTCACAACACTCCTTGCATCAATCTGCAAAACCTTTAAAATATCAGGTTTTACATCAGGAACTATTATATCCCCGTCTGTATTCACCTTCTCTGTTCCACACAAAACCGTTCCCCAATATTTCTTCTCATTCTTTATTAATTGCATATTATCATTCCCTTCGATATAATAAATCTCATTTAATACTATGAAATATTTTATATTTTTATGTTTTTTTATTATAATATTTCCTGTTTTGCTAAAAATACTTTTATATAACTTATTCTTTTTGTTTATTTTTATATTGATTTTTTCGACAAAATATGTTATAATAAATCATTAAATTTTTTAGGAAACGGAGATTTTTTATGAACAAACAAAATGATTTCAAGCCTTATATTCCGGCTGATAAGGTCTCCCCTGAAATAACTGTTACATCTATTCTAATGGGTATCATCCTTGCAGTTGTGTTTGGTGCTGCAAATGCATATCTTGGATTAAGAGTTGGTATGACAGTTTCTGCATCAATTCCTGCTGCAGTCATTTCTATGGGAGTTATTCGCATTATTATGCGAAGAAATTCAATTCTTGAAAGTAACATAGTTCAGACAATAGGTTCTGCCGGCGAATCTCTTGCCGCAGGCGCTATCTTCACTCTACCTGCACTCTTCCTATGGGCAGCAGAGGGAAAAGCCCAAACTCCTGGACTATTAGAAATTACTCTTATAGCTTTAATCGGAGGTTTATTGGGTGTATTCTTTATGGTACCTCTTCGTAACGCTTTAATTGTTAAAGAGCACGGCGTTCTTCCATACCCCGAAGGAACTGCCTGTGCAGAAGTTCTTCTTGCTGGCGAAGACGGTGGTTCAAATGCCACAACTGTTTTTGCAGGTATGGGTTTTGCTGCATTGTTTAAGTTTATTATTGACGGTTTAAAGCTTGTTTCAGGCGAAGTTGCTTTTAGAGTCAAAGGCTTCGCCGGAGAAATCGGAACTCAGATTTATCCAGCCGTAATGAGTGTCGGATATATATGTGGTCCAAGAATTTCTTCATATATGTTTGCAGGTGGCGTTCTTAGTTGGTTGGTATTAATTCCTCTCATCGTTCTTTTCGGAAATGACACAATTATTGCTCCAGGAACTGCAACTATCGGCGAAATTTTTGCTGAGGGTGGTGCAAGCAACATCTGGGGAACTTACATCAGATATATCGGCGCAGGTGCTCTTGCTGCCGGTGGTATTATTAGTTTGATTAAATCATTGCCAATAATTATTAATACATTTGGCGGTGCTGTAAAGAGCATGAAAGGTTCAACTGTTTCAGGAACTTTGAGAACTGAAAAGGATATAAACCTTAAAGTTGTTATTGCATCAATTGCTGTCTTAACACTTTTGGTTTGGCTTGTTCCTGCTATTCCTGTTTCTTTCCTTGGTGCTGTTATTGTTGTTGTATTTGGTTTCTTCTTTGCAACAGTATCTTCAAGAATGGTTGGTCTTGTTGGAAGCAGTAACAACCCTGTTTCAGGAATGGCTATTGCAACATTGCTTGTAACTACCCTGCTCTTGAAGGCAACAGGGACTACAGGAATTGCAGGTATGACAGCAGCAATAGCAATTGGTTCTATTATATGTATAGTAGCAGCAATTTCCGGTGATACATCTCAAGACTTGAAAACAGGTTATCTTTTAGGTGCTACTCCAAAAAAACAACAGATTGGCGAAATTATTGGTGTTGCTGCATCAGCTGTTGCCATTGGTGGAACTCTATACCTCCTAAACTCTGCATGGGGCTTTGGTTCTGATGAATTGGCAGCTCCTCAGGCTACATTGATGAAGATGATTATTGAAGGTGTTATGGGTGGAAATCTTCCATGGGGATTAGTGTTCGTCGGCGTATTCATCGCTGTTTTGGTTGAAGTTGTTGGTATCCCAGTACTTCCTTTTGCTATCGGTGTTTATTTACCTGTTCACTTGAACGCGTGTATTATGGTTGGTGGTCTTATTAGACTTGCTACCGACAAGCTAAGATGTGCAGAGGACAAGAAAAAGGCAATTACAAACGATGGTATTCTGTTCTGTTCAGGTATGATTGCAGGAGAAGGAATTGTCGGCTTGCTACTCGCTGTTTTTGCAATATTTGGTATTGATAAGGTTATAGATATTTCTAAGTATTTGAATCTTTCACCTTTCTTAGCAACAATTGCTTCGCTTATTGTGTTTGCTTTGATTATACTAAGTGTTGTGAAATTCTCAATATGGAAAAAGCGTAAGTAATATGAAAAAAAATATTATTAAAAAAAATTACCTTGAGAAAATCCCAGTAATTTCTGATGCTATCGGCTGGACCACTGATGACGATGGTATTGTTACGATTAGTATCGAAAACAAAGGTGTTTTTAATAAATTAGCTCAAATGTTTTTAAAAAAACCAAAAATAAGCTATGTTCATCTTGATGAGTTTGGAAGTTCAGTCTGGCAACTCATTGACGGACAAAGAAATATAATAAAAATAGGCGAACTAATTTTGGAAAAGTTTGGGGATAAAGTTAATCCTCTATATGAACGATTAGCAAAATACTTTCAAATTCTTGACAGTTATGGTTTTATTAAATGGAATTAATAATACAAAGGAGAGATTTATAATGACTACTGACAAAAGACCGGATACAATGGAGCGTATTCAAACAAAGGAACAAGCTGACAAATT
>JAZNOH010000125.1:0-4901 GCA_045580715.1 Clostridia bacterium | reverse complement strand
ATATATCTTATTTATTTCTTATTTATTTGATTATATATATTTCTTATTTAATTTAATGTATTTAAAGAAGTGTGAGAGTAAATTTTTTTGATACAAGTTGATAAAATTAAATTTTTAATCCTTCTTCTTTTCCTTATTCTGCCACTGATTTGATGGTTTAGTAGATTTATGAATGTCGATGAGAGTTCTTATCCCTGCAGCAATAGCCACTGCCGCCACCAACCCAGCTATTGTCATTAAAAGCCAAAGAGCTTTTACTGCTAAAAAGTAAAATGCTACACCTGCAATTATAACAACTGCTATTACCAATAAGATGCCTATCATTTTTTCTCCTGTATCAATAAGTTTTTCTAAAAATAATTGTTTCTTTTGTTTTTTATCCATTCCCATCCTCCTCACTCATCAAGACCTCGTCTTACTACTTCAATTGGACAAACAAATTGTTTATCATTTATATCTCTAATGATACAATGGTTCTTTCTTGCCCGGGGATTAAAACCTACAAAGCGATAAACTTTGCCGTCTAAAGTAACGTACGCATTGTAGTCTTCTGGCTTAAAACCATAATTTTCACAAAGTCTTTTAAATTCTGTTTCTTCTGCCGATTCACCATTTTCGCCTTTGGCTTGGAAATATAAAATTGTATCAATGGAAGTCATATCATATTTGATATTACCAAGAGTTACTTCACATCCATATTTCTCTGCCACCGAGGCGAGAGCATCAATGACATCATTTCTGAGTTCTTTAAAATTTATTTCTGTAAAGTTCATATTTTAATCCTCCGCTTCTACATCATAGTATCCTTTAAAAGTATATCTCTCTTTCCAAGTATGACCTTTACCACACTTGGGACAATATCCTAAAGTAGCGATAATTACATCAAGGTTCCCATTCTCCCCTTCTTCATAATGAGTGGAGACATCTTCCACTGCTTCTATATCACTTCCACAAACAGTACATTTAAGTTCTTTCATTTTAATTCATCCCTTCTGATATAATTCTTTATTCAATGCTCTAAAGGCTTCATTACCTGAAATGCGTCCTTTAAAGGAAAATTCTTGAAATACAATGTCTGCTTCAATCTCTAAATCTACTCCTGCCGCAAGAGCAAATTGTTGGGCTTGAACTTCGGAGTCGAAGTCTATGATTTTACCATTCCAAAGTAGTGGCATATCATATCCTTTGTGCATAATATTGTAATGCATATTTTTTGTTGACATATAGCACCTCTTACCATAAAGTTTCAGTAATTACTTTATTCGCGAGCTTACCATCCGCACGACCTTTAATGGTGGGCATAAAACCTCTCATAATTGCAGCACGATTGGTCTTGACAAGTTCGATACCTTCAAATTCACAGAACATAAGAAGCTCCATTTTAATCTCTTCTTCGCTAAGCTGCTCAGGTGCATAAGGAACAAGAATATTATATCTTCCAATGTATTCTGCCTTTGTTTCTTCTCTATCTGCTGGACAGGTATCAATCATTTCCTTGATAGTTTTAAGTTCTTTAAGTACAATTTCATCAACAAGTGTTTCAGTAATATTATCTTTACACTTTCTGTCAATTGCCGCTTTCTTGATGGCACCGATAACAGCAGACAAAGTGTCTTTTCTGAGCTTATCTTTATTCTTCATTGCAGAAATCATATCTGTATTCAATTTTTCAATAGTCATTATTATTCCTCCTTAAAACCAATTTAGGTCTCCATTTTCAAAAAATAAATCAAAGTAATCATTTCTCTTTGCAAATTCTTCAACACGATTGCTCCCGATTAAATCAGAGGGTTTGGTACTAAGTAAATTAAAAGCATTATGGAAATCTTCTTCTTCCATATCTATTAACTTACCAAGAGGATCGCAAATATAAACTCCACGAACTCTATAATCTGTATAATGAGGTTTGAGAAGACAACTCTCCATAAAACTCTTTGCATTACTATAAACAGTTTCTTTAGTTACAAAGTAAGTATCGTGATTATCGTCATTAAGTGCAATTACTTTAACCATAATTTTATTTCCTTTCTTATTTTCTAATAATATTATACCATATTTTTCCAAAAAAGTAAAGAGTTAAATGCAACTCTTTTGCATTTAACTCTAATTCATTTACTTCTTATTCACTGCCAGCAGAATGGACATTCATCTTCAATCATTATGTATGTGCCTTCTGAAAGAAAAATACTCTCGCCATCCTCGGTCTTAATCTCTACACCCGTAGAAGTCTCATACCATTTATCAACTTCCAAACAGCCTGAATAATGATATGTGTCCACATGAACTTTGTTAAATTCAAGACTTCCTATACCAAGGGAAACATTGCTACAGCCTACAAAAGTTACTACCATTATTGCGATTAACATTGATGCCAGTATAGGTTTCATTACTTTCTTCATTGTCTTTTTCTCCTCTTTTTTTTATTTAATCATAATCGTAAGATGCGTCTTCTGTAGAAGGGAGTTTACACACTTTGTACTGGAGCGAATTAGGAGAAAGAACCACATTATACTTCTTTGCAAGTTCCTTAATCCTATCATCCATAGGCATATGTTCTATAGACTCCACTCTTAATTCTTTTGCTATATCCTCACCTATTTCTGCCGCGACAGCATCCCACATTTCATTAACCATATTGTGAACTTCTTCCATCAGTCCTATTTCTTCACATTGCGGACCCATTATGAAATCATCCATTTTTAATCCTCCAACAATCCCTCTTCCACACAACAACAAGAAGGACAATCATAATAATCTTTTCCGTCTCCGATACAGTCTGTCATATATATGGGTTCTTCACAGTTAGGACAAATTACCCAAGGCTCATCTAAATGCCAATTGCTTGATTTGCCTTCAATCTCGCCACAACCGTAAGGAACTCCATATTCTTTTGATAAATTCACCTGAAATTCATTAAAGACTTCACATTTTTTCATTTATAATCACCTTTCTCAATTATTTTGTACTGCCAAATAAATTATTTTACTATTGTAACAAGTACATCCAGAGGGAGAAAACCATTCATCTTCTTCGACGGTATTAGTGCATTCTCTTAAAATAGAAGCTCCACATTTTTCATACCATTTTCCATCAGCAAAGCGTCTCATAAAATGGAAGTCCTCTTCAGCTAATCTCAACGCAATTAAAATTTCATTTGCTTCAATTGCTTCATCTTTGTCCACAATTCTCATTTGAGGATAGTTACCACGAAGATGCATTAAAGTTAATTCTAATGCACATCTATAACATACCTCATTTCTTCTTTCCTCCACTTCTGCATAACTTTCTTCTTCTTCCCAGTTTTCATAGGTGTACTCAAAAGAATCAAGTTCTTCCCATTCATAAGTACCAATGGCAAAACCCATACAATTATAGTCCCATCTTGCTCTTGAACTAACATCTTCAGAAAGATTTAAATTATAGTTTTTATTTAACTCCATAAGATTTATTGATGCGTCCATAGTTATTAACTTCCTTTCTTTTCTTTCTATAAATATTATACCATATTTTTAAAAAAAAGTCAATAACGACGCAATAGATTTTTTTCCTATCGCGTCGCCACCGTATTACATTGCATAGTCAATAATGACTAAGTCGTTATCTTTTATACCCCAGTTGGCTCCGTGAAGATCTTCAACATCGTAGTCATAGATAAACTTAGCAAGTTTCTTGTATTCTTTAATACCATACTTTCGAATGAAAAGTGCAGAGAATGCTTCATCATCATCAACATCACTAATATATGTTTCAAGAACCCTATATATCTTTTTTTCCTTTTGAAGAGTATTTTTTGAAGTGTGTAATGTTTCACTCATTTCACTATCACACCAGATATCATCTACTTTTGCCTGAATATAAACAGGAACTTCATAAGATTGTGAATAATCTATACAATCCACAATATCGCCATATTCGTCTCTTTTCCAAGTATCATTATAAAGTTCTATATCACAAAGATATTCTGTTTCTGCAAAATAAGGAGCTACATCTTCCTCTACTGCCCTTTTCCAACGTTCCGCCTCTTTCTCTGCATCATCAATACAAACATCTCCGTCTGAACCTACACAGATTTTAAATACAATGTTAGGATATTTTGAAAAGGCAAGAGTGGTTCGAGAAATTCCTTGTCCAAGATATCCAGGAAGAGTATAGCCTCTTTCTGAAACAGATGCGATACTTAATTCACCACAAACTTGTTCTTTTATGAAATTTATAAGTTCTTTTTTATTATATCCGTACATAGTTATTTTCTCTCTTTCTTTATTTTCTATAAATATTATATCATAATTTTTCATTTTTGTCAATAAAAGAAAAAGAAGATAGATAAACTATCTTCTTTTAATTATAGTAATATATGTGATATAGTTTTGGCATTTTGTCACCAATAAGTTCTTTAAGAAGAGGTGTCTTACAGAGTTTTTCCTTTAGCTCCATATAGTCTGCCGCGGTAAGGATCGGAAGCTCAGTTGCTCCTGTTCTATCCTCTTCATCTTTATGAGAAAGAGAACGACCAACATATAAGAATTCTCCACATATACCATCAAGAACATAGTCTATACCATTATTTTCAAACAAATCTTCAATATAGTCATCAGGTATTTCTCCTTTGGTGACTAAGTCTTCAATTTCTTTTCCCAATTCATATCCTAAAAATATTTGAGTGTTAAAATAATAACTCATAAATGTTGTTCCTCCACTTCTCTTTTTAACCACATTGTGATCACATCTTTTGTATCTAATGGGGAATTGTTATAAGGAAAGAATTTGCAATGATCATTTACTTCACAAAAAGAACAATCTACCATAATCGAAGAATAAGGCGAATAGGGAGAATAAAAAGCATTTGTCATTTTGATAGGTTCACACTTTTTACAATATTCCTCATCAAACCACTTGTTCCA
>JAZNOH010000124.1:0-2946 GCA_045580715.1 Clostridia bacterium | reverse complement strand
ACCATCAGCTAAAAATGGGCTACCTTCAGCAAAATGTAATTTAACCTTTGGACTAGCAGAAAAAGCATTTTTATGAATTTTTGTTACAGAAGCTGGAATATAAACATCTACAAGAGCAGTCATATTACGAAAAGCCCCATCGGCTAATTCCTCAACACCCTCCTGAATATAAATAGTTGTTCGTAAATAATCATAAGCCATAAAACCATTTTGAATAACTTTAATACCCCCTGGAATTGTGACTTCCTTCCATGTATTATTTGAATTTGCACCAAATACCGAAGTACCAATTACCTCTAAATTAGGAGGAACAAACCCCAATTTTGTAGAATAAAAAACACTATTTCCTAATTTTTTTAAATTATCTAAAGTAGATATATCAGATAATACATTACACTCATGAAAAGCACTATTACAAATTTCAACAACATTATCACAACCACTTACAGAAGTTAATTTATCACAATCATAAAAAGCCTGAACACCTATTTTTGTTACACTAATAGGTAATTTTACACTACCTATACCGTCACAATTATAGAAAGTTTTATCAGGAATTTCAGTTATTAAAGTACAGGCAGACATATCAATAGATTTAGCATTCTGACATTCCAAGAAGGCTTCTTGACCTATATATTTGATACTACCTGGCAAAGAAATAGTTTCAAACTGACCACCAGCTAAAGCACGAGGACCTATACCAGTACAACCAAGAGGAACTTCCAAATTCTTTGGTAAAGTACCCACATAGCCTACTATATCAAGACCATCCCAGACATATACCCAGTCATCTTCGGATATCTGACAAGAAGGACAACCACAATTATATAATTTTTTATGCCAATCATCTACATAAACACTACCCTCACGACAAGCCTGAATTTGAGCCTTCAAATGACGAGGAGCTTCCATCTGAACCATATTTAATTTTTTACCACCTATTACAGTAGTAGTCGGACTTACATAAACACTATAAATATTAGGACATAGACTTAAATCCAAGTTCTCTATCTTTACACAACCAGCATTGAATACAATAGCAGATACATTCTTTAAATTATCCTTATAAGCAAGAGAATTACCCTCTAAATCACTCGTTAAAGACTTTACATGAACAACACTTTCAGGAATTTTTATCTGAGAAGAACTACCCCTATAGCCTACCAATATTGTCCTTTCTAAGTCCTCAAATACAAATTCTTCTAAAGCATTATCAGCAATAGAATCATACATACCAGTATCTACTTTATCCTTACTTAAACCTACTTCACCAAAACCTTGACCAGCCTTACCATCTTCACGAATCAAAGTCTGTTTACCACCAGACTCACCCCAGACTACTAAACCACCGAGAGGTATATTACCACCATCAGTTTTATTGATATGCTCAAGAACACTATCGGCAGCGAATACACTACTTTCCTTTGTAGTTGCACCAGGCTTATTCTTTTGTTTTGCTATAATACCAACTATATTATCACCATTATCATAAATTAAGTTACATAAGAAAGAAGCACTATCATCAATATATTCAGGACTACCATTAGAATGAACTGCAGTATAATCAAAATCATCCTGAACTTTATAAGTACCCACATATCTTAAAGAAGCAGCATCCCTACGCTCCAATAAATAAGCCTCACCAGTCCACTTTGGAATTTCTTCACCAGATACTACTGTTAAATACTCACTGCTATCAGGAGCCTCAAATTGCTTACCGTAAACTGCATAAACGCCCTGATTATGCATTATAAGACGCCTATTAGAAGTTATTTTAGCAGGATTTCTAAAAGTACGGGTCTGAATTACAAAGGTGATATGATTACCCTTACTATTATCCATAAAATTCTTTAGCATCAAACCAGTAACTTCCCTATCATTAAATTCAGAAAACTTGGATTTAGAAGCATAATCGGTTTGAGCCGCCATCTCCTGAACACCATCATTACCAGAACTTTTCGCTATACTAAAAGCGGCAAAGCCTATACCTATTACTGCGGCTAAAGCTACTAATACTATAACTAATATTGTCGCTGTACTCACTTGTCGCTCCATTTATATTCACCTTCCTAACCTTTATGTATATGCCGTAATTGTTATTAAACACCATTAAATTATAAAATACTATCTTATAATATAAATAATTATCTCAAATTTTATTTATATAAAAAATAGACATAAAAATAAAGCCCCATTACTGAGGCTTTACCATTGACATATTTTTAATTTTCATAAGGAGTTGGTAAAGAATAATTCCAATAAACATTCTTCTGGAATTCATTTCTAAAATAATTATGCTTACCATCACCATGATACCACATATAATCCACAGGTAATACACGACCACCTATTGAAAGACCATTCTTCTCGGCACTCCAATAATCCAATACACTACGAGCCAATTCTTTTAAATCAATGCCACCATCTGTTACTGTAGGAGCAGATGGGTCATAAGCAAACTGATTCTTCTGCAAAATAACATCTTTTACAGTATTTACTCTATTAAAATCATAACCATCTGTCTTATCCACTCTATTCAAAATTACCCAGCCTATACAAGCTATTTCTGTTTTACTTGCTATACCACGAGCTTCACAATACATTACCTTTGCCATCATTGTAACATCATCTTCTGAATAATGTTTTGTACCAACATTTGGAGTTACAACAGGAGTTGAAGGAGTAGATTGCTGTAAATGAGCAGGCACTTGACTACCACCAAGCAATACACACTGAGAAGTCTGGTCCCAATCAACTTGAACACCCAAAGCATTACCTATTGCTCTTACAGGTAAATAAGTTGAGTCATTATATGTAATTGGAGTTAATTTTCTACCATTTGCATCACGCAAATCCAATACTTGACCATCTTTTACAACACTTAATCCATGATTTAAGTAAGCATTAATTCTTTCCAACTGCACCCCAGCACTTACACATACAGTA
>JAZNOH010000123.1:0-2356 GCA_045580715.1 Clostridia bacterium | reverse complement strand
AGACTGTATTAACCACATTAAAGAGGAGTTAGCCGTTGTAGCAGGTGGCGGTTATACGACTGACCATATACATAATATAGATTATCAAATAGAAATGTTTAGATAGAAGGTGTTAAATACTTATGTATCTTCTAAAAATAAAATCTAATAAAGAATATGGAAAGACTGTATTTGTAAGAGAAAAAACAGGATTTCATAGAAATAATTATTATGTTGCAGTTAATTTGACTGATAATTCAGAGGAAAAAGTAGATTTTAGTTGGGTTAAACTACATATCAAAGAAATAGCAAATGCTTCAATCTGTGGGACAAGACTCTACTATGTTAAACCCAAAATATAACTCCAATTCCAGCAGAAACATAAAATATTATATGTTTCTGCTGGGCATTCTTCTGAAAAATGGTCAAACATCTTGGCAAACATTAAAAGAAGAGTTATAATTTTAAACCCTATAATGGGATAACTATATCTATATGTTAAGGGGAAATAAAATGAGTAAAGTAAAGAAAACTATTATATATATCTGCCTATATTGGCGTGTCTCAACGAAGAAGGAGGCTCAGCTATCCAGCTTCAATCGACAGCCAAAATATTTTCAGTCTGTAATTTTAAAAAAACAAAGGGAAAATCCTAATGTAGAATATAAGATTGTTGCAGGCTATAAAGATTATGGTGTTTCTGGTACAAGTTATAACAGAAAAGACTTTGTAAGAATGTTAGAAGATGCTGGTCTTGATGTTGAATTTATTGATTTTGAGAACATACCACATCCTGATAAAAAGTATAAAAATGAATACTTAAAGCAGAAAAAACTTGTTACTCATGTTAATAAGAAAAAAAGTGAGAAAAAGCAATTCTCGCAGGTCTGGATTAAGAGCACATCGCGCTTCGGTAGGAATACAAGTAATGCCGAGGGATTACTTGAAGATTTAAAGAAAGCAGGCGTAACTGTCTATTTCATTGATATTGATAAATCAACAGCGAATCCAAGTGATATGGATGCTATAAGAACACACTTGGCAAAAGATAGAGCCTTTTCAGAAACAAGAAGTAGAGATATGGCATTATATAATGAACTTCGTGGAGAAGAAAACATTGTATCTGGAAAACTTACAGGCTATGAATATCATCCTGTAACAAAAAAGAGAAAGGCCTATTACACCATACATCCTGTTTATGGTCCTGCTATTATAAGGATGTTTGACTTATGTATTGATTATGGTGCTAAAGAAACAAGTAAAATTCTCTTTTCAGAGGGTTACTATGCTCCTCAAGACGAAGACTATGATGGTCCACCACAACCATATCCTCATAGCACAATTCGTAATATTTGGAAAAATGAAAAATATATGGGAGTTAATACACCAAATAAATACACAACAGGCTCGATTTTACTCTCACAGAAGTTCTCATATAGTGTTGTTAATGAAAATTATGAGTTACTTGAAACTGAGGATATTCCCATGCTAATACCACCTGAAAAATTCTATGCTGCACAAGAAGCTATTAAAAAAAGGCAATGTCGTGGCAAAGGGAATGAAAATGTCAAGGGTAAAAGGACACCTACACACAATTTTAAGAATATATTAGAGTGTAGATATTGTCACAATACTTTTAGGTATGATAATAATGGTGGTTCTGGCTTTTTCAAATGTTCTACAAAAGCGTCTGAAGGAGCATCTGTTTGTAATTGCAATAACTTATATAAAACTAAACTTAATGATTGGATAAAACAATTATGTGAAGGTGATTTACAATGGCTGATAAGAAATGATTTTGAAATCATCCTAACTAATCTTATTACAGTATTAGAGCAATATATTTCATTACTTGAAAATCCAACAATGTATGAATCAGCAGAAATAAGACAAATCAAGGCTGAAATAGAGAATCAGGAAACAGCACGTGAGAACCTAATTGGTATGATGAAATATGTTAAGTTTAGCGAGGAAGAAAAGGAAGATAAGTACCAAGAAATTGCAAGTATTCAAAACAGAATTAACGACCTAAAAGAAAAGGCAAAGCAACTTACACTTCTGCCTGTTGAAATCAAGGAAAGAATTGATAAAATCTTTGAATGTATATATAAAGAAATCAGTTTATGTGATAGTATTAAGAAGAAATATAAACCTGATGAAGTCCTTGATTTATTAGACAAAATTATTGTTGCAGGAGAAACAGTAAATTCAAAAGGTGGAATGCCACCTAAAACTGTTTTAATACCTATTCTCAAAGATACACAGCACTCATTAGAAGTGTTGGAAGAATGTAAAATTACACTTCCTACTGTCACACTTATAAATAGATTACCTGACTTTGACTCTACTGATGATAATTCAGAATGTGTTTTTGATA
>JAZNOH010000122.1:0-1947 GCA_045580715.1 Clostridia bacterium | reverse complement strand
TATGACCCTGAAACAAAGGGTGGAGATTCACCTGATGGAAGAAAGGTTAAGGGTACAATTCACTGGGTTAGTGCAGCTCACGCAGTTGATGCAACAGTAAGACTTTATGATAGATTATTCAATGTTGAAAATCCGTCCGATGAAAGTAAGGTTGGAAGCTTTATCGAAAACATTAACCCACAATCTGTTGAGATTTTAGAAAATTGTAAGATAGAGTCTAACCTTAAAGATATAAAAGCGGGAGATAAGTTCCAATTTTTGAGATTGGGATATTTCTGTGTTGATATCGACTCATCAAGTGAAAATATTATAATTAACAGAACTGTTGCCCTAAAGGATTCATGGGCTAAAGTAAAAAATTGAAGGGCTGATACAAAATGATTAATTATGAAAAATTTTATTCAGATAGAGTAAAACCGATGAAAGGCTCAGCTATTCGTGAAATGTTTAAAAGAATGGCTGATCCAAGCATTATTTCTCTTGCAGGAGGAAACCCTGCATCAGAATTGTTTCCAGGAGCAGAGCTTGCAGAAATTGCTAATGATATATTAACAAAAAATCCTACAGGTGCACTTCAATATGGAACTACTGATGGATTGCCTGCTATGAAAGAATGTGCAAAAAAAAGAGCTGAAAAAGTTGGGGCAGTTAATGATGATGACCAAATATTGATAATGACTGGTGCAAATCAGGGAATTGATTTGTTTGCTAAGGCTCTTATTAATAAAGGTGATAAAATTATAGTTGAAAGTCCAAGCTTTATTGGTAGCCTGAACGCATTTCGTACATATGAATGTGAGTTGGTAGGCGTTAAGGTTGAGAGTGACGGAATGAATGTTTGTGAATTGGCGGAAGCATTAAAAAATAACAATAATGTCAAAATGATTTACACAATTCCTACTTTCCAAAATCCAACAGGAACAACAATGTCTTTAGAAAAAAGAAAAAAGGTTATTGAATTAGCCAATAAATATGATGTTTTGGTGTTAGAAGATAACCCATACGGTGATTTGAGATTCAGTGGGGAAGATTTGCCAACATTAAAATCACTTGATACCGAAGGAAGAGTTATATATGCAGGCTCGTTTTCTAAAATCTTATCACCTGGTTTGAGATTGGGATATATTATCGGAGCACCTGCTATTTTGGAAAAAATAGAAATATTGAAACAGGTAAACGATGTACACACACCTGTGTTAAATCAGATGATGTGTGTTGAATTTATGAAAAAATATGATATAGATGAATATATAGAAAAAAACAGAAGATTATACGGTGAAAAGTGTAAGGCAATGCTTGATGCTATTGACAAGTATTTTCCTAAAGGAAAGGTTAACTACACCGTTCCACAGGGTGGAATTTTTATGTGGTGTGAATGTCCTGAACTAAATGATATATCACCACTTGTTGATAAAGCTCTTGAAAAGAAGGTTGCAATAGTTCCCGGCTCAAATTTTGCCATAGACATAAAAGCTCCTTCGAATATGTTCAGACTCAACTTTTCATCAGCAACCATTGATAATATTGTTGAGGGTATAAAGCGTCTTGGTGATGCTTTAAATGAAGTATTAGATTAAAGGTGGATTATTAAAAATGGATGATAAAAAAATAATTTTTTCTGCAGTTCAACCATCAGGGAATATAACACTTGGAAATTATCTTGGTGCTATAAAAAATTGGGTTGATTTGCAAGAGGACTACCATTGTTGTTATTCAATAGTTGATGAGCATTCAATAACAGTCAGACAGGAGCCTGCACTTTTAAGAAAGAGAGCATTGGATTTATTGAAAATATATATTGCCTGTGGAATTAATCCCGAGGAAAATATTTTGTTTATACAATCACATGTTCCTGCACATGCTCAGCTTGCGTGGATACTTAATTGCTACACATATATGGGTGAACTGTCAAGGATGACTCAATTTAAGGATAAGAGTAAAAAGCAT
>JAZNOH010000121.1:0-4566 GCA_045580715.1 Clostridia bacterium | reverse complement strand
TAAGGCTTATTGTTAAGTTTTAGGTGAGAGTTATCAGGAACAAGCTTTTTAACACCGAATACTCGTGACAAGGTTGAACCCTCACAGGTTACCTCGAGAGTGTATAACTTTGGACTCTCTGGACTCCAGAATGACATCCCGTCTGTTGAAAATGCAAAATTCTCGCATTCCTTGCCTTTTCCGCTTTTTAAAACATTTTCTCCGTCTAAAACCTGCCAGCTGTAATCAGCCTTACTAACTCCCTCAATTTTTACGCTGACCTCATCCAAATCTTTCGACACAAAGAACACAACATCCCTTATAGGATTATTATAAACCCTCAGCTCAACATCTCCCGTAATACCGCCTGTTCCTCTGTTTGAAGCACGGGTTGTCAATCCTGTAACAGGTCTTTCATCATACCCTTGAAGATAATAGTTTGATACTGACAGGATAATTGTATTTTCTCCATTCTTTATTATTCCATCAGGAACTTTAATATCAAAGGAAACACTATATCCCTCATGATGTCCGATATATGTACCATTAATCCAGATTGTAACAGTGTTTTGAACTCCCTCAAAATGCAGTTCTGCATTTTCTTTTATATCTTCACAAAGAAATGTTTTTTTATAATAGAAATTTCCCAAAATGTTTGGTAGTGTCATATCAGGAACATAATTCGCAATCGGATAGTGTTGTATTCCATACTCACTTGTTTTTAATTTTCCGTAAAATGGTTGCTTGCAGAAAATATCCACCATATCCTCCCAATATGAAGGCACTGCATTTTCTATTGGATAATATGCTACATCAGGACATTCTTTTTCGTGATAAGCCTCCCTTGAATATCCCATATCCCAAGAACCATTTAATGATAATGCTACATAATTCATAAATTATTCACTTTCCTTTCGGGGTGTATATAACAAAACTCCCCCACTTTAATCATTAACTTATTTTACATATTAACATATTGTTTGTCAATAGAATTAAAGCATTTTTCACCATAATTTAAACTAAAAGCAATATTTTTACATTTTATAATAAATATGCCCTGTTTTGCTTGACAAATTAAAGGAAAAATGAGATAATAAGGTGTTAAATGAAAAATCAACTGAAAGGAAGATATATATGGAAGACAGCAAAAATATTGCTAAGCAGTATGACCCTGCTCAGGTTGAGGACAGGCTCTATAAATTCTGGATGGATAATAAATATTTCCACGCAGAACCTGATGAGAACAAAGAGCCTTTTACCATAGTGATTCCTCCTCCGAATGTAACAGGTCAACTTCATATGGGACATGCCCTTGATGAAACATTGCAGGATATTTTGATTCGTTATAAAAGAATGCAAGGCTATTGTGCTCTATGGGTACCGGGAACTGACCACGCAGGTATTGCAACACAGATTAAGGTTGAGGAAAACTTAAGAGTTAACGAAGGTCTTACAAGATATGATTTGGGCAGAGAGAAGTTCTTGGAAAGAGTCTGGGACTGGAAAAAAACCTATGGTGACAGAATTATCAATCAATTAAAGAAAATTGGCTCTTCATGTGACTGGGACAGAGAAAGATTTACAATGGATGAGGGTTGCTCAAAGGCTGTTAGAGAGGTTTTTGTTAACCTTTATGAAAAAGGTCTTATCTATCAGGGCTCAAGAATTATAAACTGGTGTCCTCATTGTATCACAGCACTATCCGATGCAGAGGTTGAACATACAGAGCAAGCAGGTCATTTCTGGCACATAAAATATCCTATTAAGGATAGCAATGATTTTGTTATAATCGCAACAACCCGTCCTGAAACATTGTTGGGTGATACTGCAGTGGCAGTTAATCCTGAGGATGAAAGATATAAGGATTTGGTTGGCAAGATGCTTATATTACCATTGGTTGGCAGAGAAATTCCTGTTATCGCAGATGAATATGTTGATAAAGAATTCGGAACAGGTTGTGTTAAAATCACTCCTGCTCACGACCCTAACGACTTTGAGGTTGGAAAACGCCATAACCTTGAGGTTATCAAGGTATTAAATGATGATGCAACTATTAACAGCTACGGTGGAAAATATGAGGGAATGGACAGATACGAAGCAAGAAAGGCTATGATTGAAGACCTTGATAAGTTAGGCTTGCTCGTTAAAACTGAAGACCATTCACATAATGTCGGTCAATGCTATCGTTGTTCAACAACAGTTGAGCCGATTGTTTCAAAGCAGTGGTTTGTTAAGATGAAACCTTTGGCAAAGCCTGCTATTGAAGCAGTTACATCAAAAGAAACAGAGTTTGTTCCTGAAAGATTTTCAAAAACATATATGAACTGGATGGAAAATGTTTTTGACTGGTGTATTTCAAGACAGCTCTGGTGGGGACACAGAATTCCTGCATTCTATTGTGACGATTGCGGAGAAACAACAGTTTCAAAAGAGGACATCACAGTTTGTCCAAAGTGTGGCGGAAAAGTGCATCAGGACGAAGATGTTTTGGATACCTGGTTCTCATCTGCACTATGGCCATTCTCAACTCTTGGCTGGCCTGAAAAAACTAAGGACTTAGATTATTTCTATCCTACAAGTGTGCTTGTGACAGGTTATGATATCATATTCTTCTGGGTTTCAAGAATGATTTTCTCTGCTTTGGAACACACAGGAAAAGCTCCGTTTAAGCATGTGTTTATTCATGGACTTGTAAGAGATTCACAAGGGAGAAAAATGTCAAAATCATTGGGTAACGGTATTGACCCTCTTGAGATAATTGAAAAATATGGCGCAGACGCATTGAGATTTACACTTGCAACAGGTAATGCACCTGGAAACGATATGCGTTTCTACATCGAAAGAGTTGAAGCAAGCAGAAACTTTGCAAATAAAATCTGGAATGCATCAAGATTTACATTGATGAATTTGGATATAGAAGAAAATAAATTGCCTGATGCATCCGAATTACAGCTTGAAGATAAATGGATACTATCAAAGTATAACACTCTTGTAAAAGAGGTTACAGATAACCTTGATAATTTCGAATTAGGAATTGCAGTACAGAAGCTTTATGATTTCTTATGGGATAATTTCTGCGACTGGTATATTGAGCTTGTTAAACCAAGACTCTTTGACAAGGAAAACCCAACTGCAAAGACTGCTCAATATGTTTTGACATATGTTTTGTCAAATACAATGAAATTGTTGCATCCATTTATGCCATTTATAACAGAGGAAATCTGGCAACACTTACCTCACGAGGGTGAGAGTATAATGATTTCTGATTTCCCTAAATATGATGAAAAGCTTAATTTCTTTGAAGAAGAAAAACAAACTGAAATGATTATGTCAGCCGTTGTCGCAATCAGAAACAGAAGAGCTGAAATGAATGTGCCTCCATCAAAGAAAGCACAGGTTATCATCGTTACAGATAAAGCTGATATCTTCGAAAAGGGAACTGCATACTTTGAAAAATTAGCATCTGCTCAGAATGTTGAAATCAAATCAACAAAAGACGGAATTGATCAAAATGCAGTTAACATTGTTGTTGATGGCGCAGAAATATTTATGCCTTTAGGTGAATTGGTTGATAAGGAAAAAGAGCTTGAAAGACTTAATAAGGAAAAGACAAAAT
The DNA here is from genome assembly GCA_045580715.1 of Clostridia bacterium. Taxonomy (GTDB): domain Bacteria; phylum Bacillota; class Clostridia; order UBA1381; family UBA1381; genus RGIG1988. The sequence goes on along the minus strand of JAZNOH010000121.1, from coordinate 971 downwards.
TAGAGGGCGAAATCAAGCGAGTTGAAGGAAAGCTCAACAATCAGGGCTTCGTTGCAAAAGCTCCTCAAAAGCTGATTGACGAAGAGAAGGAAAAAGGCGAAAAATATAAAGAAATGCTTGAAAAAGTTCTAAAGAGCATTGAGGATATGGAAAATTTGAAATAAGTTAAAAACGACACGAAAGTGTCGTTTTTTATATGTGTATTATTTTTTCTTATTAGTATTAAAGTTATCGAAACAGTATAACATATAACTACACTCATCACAACAACATTCAATAACTTTACCTCTCCAATTTCTATGTTCTCCGTTGCCTTTACAATTCCTACCCTTATTCCCATATGTTAACACAATCCCACTTATATCTACCCTACCTTTTCCATAAATTAAACATTTAAACTTTTTAACTATTTTCTCAATCATTCCAATCTCCTTTGTATTACATATAGTATTCGTATTTTAAATCTATATTTATTATACTAAATAGATTACAATAAATCAAGAGGTGGATTTAAAATGAATAATTTTATACCAAAACAATACAAAAAAGAGCCTATTACTTTACGAGTTGATTTGAAAAAGCTTGAAAAAATAGACGCCCTTGCAAACGAATACAACTTGAGCAGGAGTGCATTTATTAATCAATGCATTGACTATGCTATGGAGAATATGAGTTCTAAAGACAAAAAATAACCTCCGAGGAAAATTCCTTGGAGGTTTTTCACTTTTTCTATAATCTTTTTTCCATCTGATTGTTATTATAGTTTATTTCTCTGAATTTTTCCACTTACTGTCTTTGGAAGACTGTCCTTAAATACAACAATTCTTGGATACTTATATGGAGCAGTTCTTTCCTTAACATAGTTCTGAATTTCCTTTTTAAGCTCTTCTGTCGGCTCAGTTCCGTTAACAAGTACGATACTTGCTTTAACGACCTGACCTCTTACCTCATCAGGCTCAGCAGAAACTCCA
>JAZNOH010000120.1:0-3702 GCA_045580715.1 Clostridia bacterium | reverse complement strand
ATTAAGCATTTTTATAGTAGAAATGACTTCTTTTCTTCCTCTTGGGTCAAGCATTGCAGTAGGCTCATCTAAGATTATACATTCAGGCTCCATCGCAAGAATAGATGCAATTGCAACTCTTTGCTTCTGACCACCTGAAAGACCTGCAGTAGATGCTCCACTAAATTCACTCATTCCAACTACCTTAAGAGAATCATCAACTCTTTTTCTTATCTCACCTGATGGAATTCCCAGATTTTCAGGTGCAAATGCAACCTCATCCTCAACAATCGCTGCAACAATCTGATTATCGGGATTTTGAAAAACCATCCCTGCATCTTTTCTTATTTCAAAGACCAAATCTTCATCCTTAGTATCCATTCCACTTACATACACTTTCCCGCCTGTTGGCAATAAAATAGCATTAAAATGCTTTGCAAGTGTTGATTTTCCACATCCATTGTGGCCTAAAATTGCAGTAAAGCTTCCTTTTTTTATTTCTATATTCAAATTTTCAAACACATTTTTCTTAACCTCATCCTCATAAGAGGAATAGGAATATGTCAAATTTTCTGTCTTAATCATTACTTTCCCTTTCCCAACGAACTGATAATCCACACGGAAGATCTATATCCTTTTTCTCCATTGGGATTCCAATTTCATCAGAACTAACCTTGCCTTTATATTTTTTTTGAAGTGTCAAATTTAAAATATTTGAAATAACTGTTGCACAAAGACCTGTGGTATATGAATTGACAAGGAAAAACAAAGGGTTATCAGATAATACTTTAATACAATCACAAATAAGAGGATACAACTCATCCTCTATCTTCCAAAGCTCTCCTGATGGACCTCTTCCATATGACGGTGGGTCCATAATAACAGCGTCATATTGCTTTCCTCTTCTTATTTCTCTTGCAACAAACTTTTTAACATCATCAACAATGTATCGAACAGGCTTATCTGCCAAACCTGAGGAAATAACATTTTCCTTTGCCCAGCTAACCATTCCTTTTGATGCATCAACATGGCACACCTCTGCTCCTGCAGCTAATGCTGCAACAGTTGCTCCACCTGTATATGCAAATAAGTTTAAAACCTTAATAGGTCTGTCTGAATTTTTAATCAGTTCTGAAAACCAATCCCAGTTAACTGCCTGTTCAGGAAACAGTCCTGTATGCTTAAATCCCATCGGTTTAATATTGAAAGTTAAATCTCTGTAATTAATTGTCCATCTTTCAGGCAGACTTTTCTTTTTATATTCCCAATATCCTCCACCTGAATTACTCCTGTGATAATGAGCATATGAATCTTCCCAGAGCTCCCTACAGCTCCTATCCTCCCAAACCGCCTGAGGCTCAGGACGCCTTAATAAATACTCACCCCAGTATTCAAGTTTTTCACCGCTTGATGTATCAATAAGTCTGTAATCTTCCCATTTATCTGCAAGCCACATATCTCTTTAGCCTTTCATTTGTATATTTGTACAATTCTCCACTATAAATATACCATTTTACCTGCTTTTTGTCAAGAGAAATCAAGAATTGAAGGCATTTTAAAAAAATGTTGTAGAGCGATGTGATATGTGATATAATAGACTAAAAATTACCGAAAGGAAATATGAGATGTATAAGCATATATTGGATTCGTGCAATCTGTGTCCAAGAAACTGTCAGGTCAACAGAAATAAGGGGATGACAGGCTTTTGCAAGGCTGATAACAGGTTGAAGATAGCAAAAGCATATCTTCATCAATGGGAAGAGCCTTCAATTTCAGGCACAAATGGTTCAGGAACAGTATTCTTTTCTCATTGTAATATGGGATGTGTGTTTTGCCAGAATTATGAAATAAGCTCAAATCATCACGGAAAATATATAAGTATTGAAGAGTTATCGGAAATATTTCTCGATTTACAAAAACAAAAGGCCCACAACATAAACCTTGTTACTCCAACCCATTACATTCCCCAGATTGCAAGAGCACTTACCCTGGCAAAAAATAATGGTCTTACTATTCCTGTTACATATAACTGCGGTGGCTATGAGAATGTTCAGTCATTAAAGCTGTTAGATGGACTAATAGATATTTATATGCCAGATATGAAGTATTTTAATAATAAGTACGCTATTAAATATTCTAACGCTCCCGATTACTTTGAATATGCAAAGAAAGCACTTTTGCAAATGTATAGCCAAGTCGGGAAAAATGAGTTTGATAACGAAGGATTAATGAAAAAAGGTGTAATAATCAGGCATATGATGCTACCTGGACTTTTGTTTGACTCAAAGAAAATATTAGATTATCTGTTCACTGAATATGGAGATAACATTTATATAAGCATAATGAGTCAATATACCCCTATGCCAAATGTTACGGATTATCCTGAAATAAATAAAAGAGTATCAAAAGAATACTATGATTCTCTTGTTGACTATGCGTCAAAAATCGGAATAACAAATGCATATATTCAAGATGGAACCTCTGCCAAAGAAAGCTTTATACCTGATTTTTATACAGATTTTTGAATATAGTAAAATCGGCAGGATATATAAATCCTGCCGATTTTAAATTACAATTTTAACCTATTTTCTACCTGTTACAATCCCATATATAACACTTATAACAGCATAAGGTATCAATAAAAACAAACAAATTACTGTGCCAACAGGTGGCAGAAAATGCTGATTAAAAACAACAGAATGCCTGTAATGCCACCATTAACACCGGCAGTCCGAAAACAACAAATCCCTTTGGTGCAAAATTATCTGCCACACCATTAAAATGAATTGCCATCGTATCCAGCAACTTATTCCATAGTGAAACACCCAATAACACAGGTAATCCTAAAAAATATAAAAAGAATGCAGTAACACAGGCCATTCAAACACTTAAGGAGCGATTAAAAAAGCAATTAGGTGATGGGCGTATTGGATTAAAGGAGCACGACAATTATTTAGACTTCGGAAATGCTCTTGCTAAACAATTTGAAAATGGCGAGGCGCCAGAGCATGAAATAGCAGAAGCAATATCTAATATTTCTAATAAACGAAAAAGAAAAATTATCAATGATGATTAAGGCGTAAAAACAGCCGATGCGAAAATTCGCATCGGCTGCTATTATATTATTTAATTTTCTTTATTTGATATTCAAATAAACCATGTTTGCTACAATAAAAATAAATTTTACCGCCGTACATTTTTGGGAAACGCACAGCTGAGTCTTGCTCGGGATATAGTTTTATCGTAAGCACTCTGTCAAACCTTACATATGACACAAAGCTTATATAATGTTCCTTTGACATTTCGTGGTTAAATTGAATATAATAATCGTAGTCTATTTCAGAAATATTGATTATGTGTTCATCGTCTGCTGAAACTGCCTTTAAAGCCTCAAGCTGTTTACCGCAACACACAACCTGACTGTTGCCTGTTCCTTGTATAAAGCTTCCGCAATGGGGACATACATAAAATTTTGTTCTTTTCATATTATTAGCACTCTCCAAGTTCTGTGACATCTCGCCTGACAAAATAGTCTTTTCGCTCACACCAAGAATGTCCGCCAAAGCCGATACCGTTGAAACATCAGGGAATCCGTGTCCCGTCTCCCATTTTGAAACTGTCTTTGGCACAACGCCAAGCTTATCAGCAACCTGTTTTTGTGTCATTCCTTTGGCTTTTCTTAAATCGCAAAGGAGTTTTCCGTTTTTATTTAAATCCATTTTT
>JAZNOH010000119.1:0-2106 GCA_045580715.1 Clostridia bacterium | reverse complement strand
AAAAATCTCCGTTTGAACTATCCGGAGGTCAAAAAAGACGAGTTGCAATAGCAGGTGTTATTTCAATGCACCCTGAAATATTGATACTTGATGAGCCAACAGCAGGACTTGACCCAAGTGGCAGGGATAGATTGTTGGAGCTTTTAACAAATCTTCATGAAAATACTAAAATGACAATAATCCTTGTTTCTCATAGTATGGAGGATGTTGCAAGGGTGGCAAAAAATATTATAGTTATGAACAATGGCTCGGTTTATACACATGAACCTGTTGCAAAGGTGTTTGAAAAAGGTGCAGAGCTTGAGAAAATTGGACTTGCAGTTCCACAGGTAACTATGCTTATAAATCGTTTGATAGAAAAGGGAGCCAAGCTTCCGAAAGATGTTTATACAGTTGGATATGCAACTAAAATCATATCAGACATAATGAAGGGAAATTCTGATGTTTAAGGATATAACAATAGGGCAGTATATTGCCGGAAAATCAGTTGTGCATAAATTAGATGCAAGACTTAAGCTAATTTTAACATTTTTATTTATTATCATTTTATTTATTGTCACAAAACCAAGTTCCTATTTCTTTCTAACCTTGGCTACTATTTTGGTGATACTTATGACAAAAATCCCCTTGGGGTATTACCTCAAAGGGTTAAAACCAATGCTGTTTATTATAATTTTCACAGTTTTTATAAATCTCTTTTTAACCCCTGGGGATATAGTATGGCAATTGAACATTTTTGGGTTGACAGCCAAAATCACATTACAGGGTATTAAAATGGGATTAATAATCCTGTTAAGATTAACATTGTTGGTTTGCGGGACTTCAATTTTGACACTTACAACATCTCCGATAATGTTAACAGATGCCATTGAGGCAGTTTTATCACCGTTAAAGGTTATAAAAGTTCCTGCTCACGAGATTGCTATGATGATGTCAATAGCAATCAGGTTTATTCCTACCATTGCAGAGGAAGCTGACAAAATTATAAAGGCACAAAAAGCAAGGGGTGCAGATTTTGAGAGTGGTAATATTATAATGCGTGCAAAAGCAATGATTCCACTTTTAGTTCCGCTTTTTGTCAGTGCTTTCAGAAGAGCAGACGAGCTTGCTACAGCAATGGATTCAAGGTGTTATCATGGTGGAGCAAACAGGACAAGAATGAAGCAAATGAAGCTTTGCAAAATGGATTATATGGCAATTATATATTGTGGAGTGTTTGTTGTGTTGGTTGCAATAATAGGATATATTCTTTAAGAGGTAAAAATGAGAAATTTAAAGTTGATTATACAATATTTTCGGACGAATTACCATGAATGGCAAATTCAGGAGAATTCTGTAACAATACAGGGTGTCATTGAAGATGCTATAAAAAAATTGACAGGTGTTCGTCCTAAGTTATCGGGTTGTGGCAGAACAGATACTGGTGTGCACGCAGAAAACTATGTGTGCAGTTTTAAAACAGAATCAAAAATTGAATGTGAGAAGTTTTCGTATGCATTAAACAGATTTTTGCCTGAGGACATTATTTGTATCGGAGCAGAGGATATGGACGAGGATTTTGATGCACACAGGAGTGCAGTGGGAAAGACTTATACATATAAGATTTTAAATTCTCAATACCCAAACGCATTTTTAAATAATCGTGCATGGCACTACAGATATGACATTGATATAGATAAAATGAAAAAAGCTGCCCAATGTTTTTTGGGAACTCACGATTTTATCGGGTTTGCAGCAGCAGGATTTACAGTTAAAACAACAGTAAGGACTATTCATAAGTTAGAAATTACAAAGGAAAATGATATAATCAGCGTAAAGGTAACGGGTGACGGATTTTTATACAATATGGTAAGAATTATTGTGGGAACACTTGTTTTTGCAGGAAATGGGAAGATTAATTGGGAGGAAATGCCTGAAATAATCGATTCCCTCGACAGAAAAAGAGCAGGTATAACAGCTCCTGCGTGTGGACTTTATTTATCGGAGGTGTATTATAATTGAAAAAACTATTAATTGCATTATCAATTGTGCTTGCAATAGGTGGAATTGTGGCAGGTTTATATATAAGCTCGGATTATAGTTTTTCATTTATTGAAACATATAAGA
>JAZNOH010000118.1:0-2128 GCA_045580715.1 Clostridia bacterium | reverse complement strand
ACGCAAATAAAGCAGGAGTGACAGCAGAGAATGCTAATTTAGTCATACCTTCACATAAATATACCCATCTATTATCGACTATATTTACAGGAATACACGCATCTATAAACCAAGTCAAACCCACTACTAATAATGACCATCCTACCATTAACAATAAATAATAAAACAACAACAAGACAATAGAAGTTATGAAATTATTTACCTTCGGGTGTTTTCCTAACCATTTAAACACACGCTTTTCAATTTGTTGTTTACCCTTACTACATTTATACCAAAACTTTTTAAACATATTAATTACCTCCTCGTAAAATTTTTGCCCTAAACAATAAACTGCAGTACCAAAAAGGAATATCTTGCCTATCAGGTAATACATATTAAATTGACCTCTTAAACAAGATAGAAAATCTTATGAAATATTGATAACCTTGCTGACCTAAAAAAGCCTTATACCCTATACTGTATAGCCCTGAATACCCTATTACACAAGACTGAATAGTTTCAAGAAAAGGTAGAGAGTAACTATTAGAGTCCTCGCAAAGAAAAATACTTATTTGCATAATAAAAAGAGTAACTCTCATGATAGAAAGTTACTCTCGATTTTACTTGTTTATTTTTTTTCTTTTCACTCACACTACCTGCGCACTATTACACGACCTGCAGAGTGGATGTCACCTACTGTTGAGTAACAACCCTCAAAGACATCTGGAAGATATTTTCTTGTTTCTTCCAAAGAAAGTCTATTACTCTCATACAATGTGGTAATCCAGACACCACTAATTTCAATACCCACTGTCATATGATTCAATTTTACAGAGCCAAAGGCTGATGAATTATAACCCATCACATCATATATAGCCATATTTAAGGAGGAAGTTGCCTCACAGGTATATTTACAATCAGAGAACAATACAGAATAAGCATCAATTTCACCTTCAGATATCAAAAGCTCATTAACATCATCATTGGTTCTTGTTTTGTGTTTACTTAATATGTATTCAGAACGAAGTTTACTATAAACTTTGTTAGATATATCCATAGAAAGTAACAAATCACATTGACCTTTAAAATCATTAGGTAATAGCCTCAACACCTTTTGCACATAAGATTTTTGCATTTCTGAATCAGGCATTGTACCATCTATAAACTGCTGAATTTTGCTTGAAGGCTTATAGTCCTTCATTAGTTCAAGATAACATTCAGTTACTGCATTTATTACTGCATCATATTCTTCTTGAGTATAACAATTATAAGTATGATTATATAATACCCTTATTGGATTACTACCTTCAAACTCTTTTAAAGATATTTGTTGAGCTCCATATATACCATCAAAAGGGTCAGACACATACAACAGTTTAGGATTATAGGTCTTTGGATTTACCCACACTTTTTCATTTGCAGGAGCATTTTCTACTTTAACTCTATTATCACTATTTAACACACGATTAATTATAGCCGAAGTCTCTGCACGAGTTATATTTGCTTCCGCATTAAAACCATTATCACTACCTATCAAAATACCCATTTCAAATAATTTTCTTATATTAGCATCATATAAAGGCTCACTTGCTAAAGCAAAATCATTTATTTTTACATATTCAGAGTCAGGAATAGCCCTCGCAAATAATGAAGCCATTTGACGCCTTGATATTATAACATCCCAATCTTCTGCAGAATAAACATCAGGAACAATACCATTAACAATAGCATAACTATAATAAGGCAATACCCAATGACCATTTTGAGAAGTACTTATAACCTTGCATGTTACCTTTGAATGAACAGTAGAAGCCAATTTAATAGCCTGCGATAAAGTTAAATTATCATCAGGAGCAAATACAGTAGAAGAATATCCTTGCATTAAACCTAATTGAACTGACTCATTTACATCATTATAATACCACGCTTCTTTTGAAACATCTTCAAAATTAAAGTTGTTAGCGTATACAGATACTTGTGTTGATAATAACAACAGTATTGATATACATAGACTAATTGTTCTTTTCATTGCCCTCTACATCCTTTTCTTTATTTTTCACATTTAAAGGCTTATAAAAAAAACCTAATAAATTATCAAATTCATGTTCCTCAATAACAGAAAATTTTGCACACCTTTTTATATTCTTAT
>JAZNOH010000117.1:0-3855 GCA_045580715.1 Clostridia bacterium | reverse complement strand
GCATTTTTCTTTTAATTCATTTGAAGAAAAGTTGGATGCATATTTTAATGAATTATAAAAACAATCTTGTTTGAAAAGCCTGATTTCACATAATTCATCGTCGGAAAATGAAAAAATAGGAGAACGCATAACTGCTATTAATGATATATCATTATAAGGATTGTTAATCATTTTTAATAACGAAAGCGCTAATGTTATTTCTGTTTTTTCAAAATAACCAGTACTTTGTGTATAACAATCTATACCTGCAGATGATAGTTCTTCCTGATAAATTGATGAAACATTTTTATGAGAGGACATCAAAATTGCAATATCTTTATTTTGAATAGGCCTATAAAACATCTCATCTTTCTCAATGACTTTTCCATTATCATCAGTAATCTTCACTTTTCTTTTATCTCTAATTAAGAATTTGTTATCTTTTAATTCTTTAATTTTATTTGCTATAACTCTTGCTTCAAGCTGCGCTGATGTCAAATCTTCTTCATCGTCTTCGCTTTTTGATAAAATTACTATGCACTCACTTTTATAGCCATTAGGAAAATCAATATTTTTATCAATATAAGTCGTATCACCACAGTTTAACCTTTGGTCATCATCATAATTGATTTCCCCCACTTCATCAGACATTATTCCATTAAAAACAGAATTTATTGACTCTAAGACAATATCTCTGCTTCTGAAATTTTTTGATAAGACAATTTTTCTGTTGGGAGAATTTTTTTCCTTTATAAATGTGTCGCTCTTTCTTTTAAAAATCTCAGGGTCACTGCTTCTAAAACGATATATACTTTGCTTCATGTCCCCAACCATAAAAAGATTGTTCCCTGTTGAAATTTTTGAAAAAATTTCCTCCTGCAAAGCATTGGTATCCTGATATTCATCAATAAGTATTTCGGAATATTTTTCTTTCATTGCATTTTGAACATCTATATTTTCATTAATAACCTTTAAACATAAGTGCTCAATATCAGAAAATTCCATAATATTTCGTTCTCTTTTTCTCTTGGTGTACTTTTTAGAGAAACTTTGACATAAATCCACTAATTTGCAAATCATTGGATATATTTCATTAACTGATATATTATTAATTTCGCTCACTGTTCCTGTCATAAGGTTTTTTGCATCAATAATTAACTCTTTAGCATAATCTCTTCTATTTTTTAATGGTTCTAATATATTTTTATCTTTAATCAAAAGCTCTTTATTTTTAAATTTGGGAGACTGATTAAGACGAACAAATTCATACGCACTAAATAGCTGATACATTTTATCCCATTCATTAGCATCTGATAATAATTTGCAAAACATAAAGTCATTATATATAGCCAGATAATATGTACCAAAGCAAAAATAAATATCATTTTCTTCTTCAGGAGGATTTTTAACGATTATATCAATAATTTCGTCTTCGGTTAATTTTGAATTAAAAGGCATAGCCTCTCCTATCATATTCCTTAAAGCAATAAAAAGATAGTTTTTGGCAGCGCTGATTTTATTTGATATTTCCTCTTTTAGTGTTTTAAAGTAAATATTATCTTCCTCACAGGATAAAAGCAATTCCTTTTTTTCTGATAGCCATTCATCAGGAGAAGGTAAAGAACGAGTATAGTCATAAAGCTTTCTTATTATGTTTCCAAGATTTGATATATCACGACTATCGGCAAGTCTTAAGGCAAGGTCAACAAAGCTTTTTTTAGAATATTCCTCCTCAAAAAGCTCTTCAATTATTTCATCCTTTATCATTTCGCATTCTGCACTGTCAGCAATTTTAAAATCCGGGTCAATATCAAGCAAATGAAAATAATTCTTGACTATCTTTAAACAGAATGCATCTATAGTGGTTATATCAGACAAGTTAATTGCTTTTATCTGATTTTTTAAATGCTCAGCAAAAATAATATCATTATCATCTATAGCCTGTAAAAATTTTTCGTTCAGCGCATCTGTAATTCGTTGTTTCATTTCCTTTGCAGCTGCATTTGTAAATGTAACAACTAATATATTTTTAATGTCGCAAAAATCAGGTGAATTTTTGTCACTGCACAATTTATTAATAATTCTTTCGACTAAAACTGCAGTTTTTCCGGAACCTGCTGCAGCATTAACAAGGATATTTGAGCTTATGCTTTTTTCATCATCGCACCACTTTGAATAGATAGCATCTCTTTGTTCATCTGTCCAATTTTTCATAGCCTACTCCCCATAATTATTTACTACATATATAATAACATTTTTTTAATTAAAAATCAATATATAGTATGTATCGAGACAATATTACATTTTGGTTACAACGAACCATCTATTATATATGTTGACTGAGTGAAAAAAGCGAGAAAAATCAACAAATTATATGATTTTTTATTAATTATATATTGTATAGAATATATTAACAAGAGATTAAAAACCACAATATGTTGTGGTTTTTAATAAAAATCTATTGACAAATACACTATAATTTGGTATCATATGAGAGTACCAAAAAAGATGGGAGGTTTTTATCTTGAAAATTATTAAAAGAAACGGTTCTGAAGTGGATTTTGATATTTCAAAAATTATCATTGCGATTTCAAAAGCAAATGATTCTGTGAAATCAAACGAATTATCTGAATCCCAAATAAAAGAAATTGCAGAATATGTGGAATTTAAACTTTCTAAGGCAGGCAGAGCATATTCTGTCGAGGAAATTCAGGATATAGTAGAAAATCAAATTATGGCACAGGGTGCTTTTGAGGTAGCCAAAAGCTATGTCAAATACCGTTACACAAGATCATTAATCCGTAATTCAAACACAACAGATAATCAGATTTTAACATTAATTGAGTGTAACAATGAAGAGGTTAAGCAGGAAAATTCTAATAAAAATCCGACAATAAACAGTGTTCAGCGTGATTATATGGCAGGAGAGGTTTCTAAGGATTTAACAAGAAGAATGTTGTTGCCTTTGGATATTGTTAAGGCTCATGAAGAAGGTATTATCCATTTCCACGATAGTGACTATTTTGCCCAGCATATGCATAACTGTGATTTGGTAAATCTTGAAGATATGCTACAAAATGGAACAGTTATCAGCGGAACATTAATTGAAAAGCCACATAGTTTTTCAACTGCTTGTAATATCGCAACACAGATTATTGCACAGGTTGCATCAAGCCAATATGGCGGTCAAAGTATTAGTTTGACACATCTTGCACCTTTTGTTGATATCTCAAGACAGAAAATCAGAAAAATGTTAATTGAAGAGTATGCAGAATGTGGAATTAATGTTTCTGAAGAAAAATTATCTGAAATGACAGAAAAACGATTAAGAGATGAAATAAGAAAAGGTGTTCAGACTATACAATATCAGGTCGTAACACTCTTGACAACTAATGGACAAGCTCCTTTTGTAACTGTATTTATGTATCTAAATGAGATTTCTGACCCTCAGCAAAAGGCTGACCTTGCAATGATTATTGAAGAAACTCTTAAACAAAGAATTCAAGGGGTTAAAAACGAAAAGGGTTATTGGATTACCCCTGCCTTCCCTAAATTAATTTATGTTTTGGAAGAAGATAATATAAGAGAAGATTCTAAATATTTTTATTTGACAGAATTAGCTGCAAAATGTACAGCAAAGAGAATGGTTCCTGATTACATATCAGAAAAGATGATGCTAAAGCTTAAGGTTGATAAAAATGGCGATGGTCATTGTTATACATGTATGGGTTGTCGTTCATTCCTGACACCATATGTTGACCCCCAAACAAATAAGCCTAAGTATTACGGAAGATTTAATCAGGGTGTTGTTACTCTCAACCTTGTTGACATTGCATTATCATCAGGTAAAAATCTTGAAAAGTTCTGGAAAATTTT
>JAZNOH010000116.1:0-5270 GCA_045580715.1 Clostridia bacterium | reverse complement strand
ATATAAGTCGTTGGAGGGGAAAGAAACTGTTGTCAGCGAGGTTATGGGTTGTGACCAAGCTAAAGAGATTATAAAAAATTGTATTGAAAGATATAAAGATTGTTTTTGTTAAAAAATATGGGCAGTTCGTTTTGAACTGCCCATTAAAATTATTTGCTTATTAAGTCTTTAGTGTCAAGTGCAATCATTAGTTCTTCGTTTGTAGGAATTACCAATGTCTTAACTGTTGCATCAGCAGCACTGATGTCTTTTGCGATACCTCTTATGTTGTTTGAATCTTTATCGATTTTAATTCCCATAAATTCAAGACCTTCTAAAATCTTAGCACGACAGAAAGCATCATTTTCACCAACACCTGCAGTGAATACAACTGCATCAACTCCGCCCATAGCAGCAGCGTATGAGCCGATCAGCTTTGTAACACTGTAGCAGAACATATCAATAGCAAGCTTTGCTCTTTCATTTCCCTCGTCGGCAGCTTTCCCCAAGTCTCTGAAATCGCTTGAAACGCCTGAAACTCCAAACACGCCTGATTTCTTGTTCATAAGTGCATCAACTTCTTTAGCACTCATACCTTCGTTTTCCATAATGAAAGTCACAACTGCAGGGTCCATAAAGCCTGTTCTTGTTCCCATAACAACACCATCTAAAGGAGTGAAGCCCATTGATGTATCAACACATTTTCCGCCATTAACTGCTGAAACTGATGAACCATTTCCAAGGTGACAGGTTATAATCTTCAAATCTTCGATTGGCTTTCCTAACATCTTTGCAGCCTCAGCAGAAACAAAACGATGGCTTGTTCCATGGAAACCAAACTTTCTGATTTTATATTTTTCATAATATTCATATGGTAGTGCATACATAAATGCTTTCTTAGGCATTGTCTGATGGAAAGCAGTATCAAACACACCAACCTGTGGAACATTAGGCATTAGCTTTTGACAAGCCTCGATACCAATTAGATTTGCAGGGTTGTGTAAAGGAGCCAATGGTGAACATTCTTCCAAAGCACCCATAACCTTTTCATCAATTATTGTTGAGTTTGCAAATGTTTCACTTCCGTGAACAACTCTGTGACCAACTGCGTCAATTTCGCTCATTGACTTGATAACTCCGCATTCTTCACACACTAAAGCATCAATAACCATAGAAATTGCATCTGAATGGTCTTTCATATTTTGTTCAAATACCTTTTCAATTCCCTTTGTGACATTTTTGTGAGTAAGCTTTGAACCCTCAATACCAATTCTTTCACATAAACCCTTTGCTAAAAGCTCCATAGCGTCCATATCAATTAATTGATATTTTAATGATGAGCTTCCTGCATTAATAACTAAAATTTTCATATTACATATTCCTTTCTTTTAAATTTATGCTTGTGCTTGAACACATGTTATTGCAACAACACCAACTATATCATCAGCAGAGCAACCTCTTGAAAGGTCGTTTATAGGCATTGCGATACCCTGAGTAACAGGGCCATAAGCCTCTGCTTTAGCAAGTCTTTGAACAAGCTTATATCCGATATTTCCAGCATCAAGGTCAGGGAACACCAAAACATTTGCTTTTCCTGCAACGCTTGAGCCTGGAGCCTTTGATTCTCCGATAGAAGGAACGATAGCAGCATCAAGCTGTAATTCTCCGTCAACATTAAGGTTTGGATTGTTTTCTTTAACAATTCTTGTTGCCTCAACAACCTTATCAACATCTGCGTGCTTTGCACTTCCCTTTGTTGAGTGTGAAAGCATTGCAACATAAGCCTCTTTTTCAGCCAACAATTCAAATGATTCTGCAGAGCAAGCAGCGATTGCTGCCAACTTTTCAGGGTCAGGATTTTGTTCCAATCCACTATCTGCAAAAATAAATGTTCCGTTTGCACCATATTCACAATCAGGAACAACCATAAGGAAGAAAGCTGAAACAAGCTTAACACCAGGCTTTGTCTTAATGATTTGAAGACTTGGTCTTAGAGTGTTTGCAGTTGAATGGCAAGCACCTGAAACAACACCATCGGCATCTCCTGCCTTAACCATTAAACAAGCATAATACATATAATCTTCAAGCGCAATCTTCTTTGCTTCTTCATATGTCAAGCCCTTAGACTTTCTTAACTCTACGAAAAGATTTAAATATTCCTCTGTCTTTTCATATGTATATGGGTTAATTACTGTAGCCTTTGAAATGTCATAACCCTTTCCATATTTCTCCACCTCTTCAGGTGTGCCCACGATAATGATATTTGCAATATCCTCTTTTAAGATTTTTTCGCAAGCCTCATAAATTCTTGAGTCCATTGATTCAGGTAAAACAATAGTTTTTTTGTCTTGTCTTGCTCTTTCTTTAATTCTGTCAATAAATGTAGCCATTTTCATTTCTCCTTTGCTTACATAAATATTACACATTTATTCAATATATATTATATACCAATAATTTCAAATTTACAAGTATTTGGGTAAAAAAAATTCTATATGTTGACATTAATTTCAATGTAGAATATAATATTTTAAAACAGATAAAGGAAGAGAGAAAATGATAAAAGCAGTAATTTTTGATTTAGATGGCACAGTTTCAGACACAATTTCCACTATTGCACATTTTGGAAATGTTGCATTGGAACATTGTGGTTTTCCAGCTATTGATGAAAATGAATATAAATATTTTGCAGGAGACGGAAAAGTAAAGCTGCTTCACAGGGCGTTAGCATTTTATGGTGCTGACACAGAAGAAAACTTTAAAAAGGTTGAAGCTAAGTATGATAGTGAATATGAGGCTGACCCGATTTTTGAAACAAAACCTTTTGATGGATTGGTTGAGGAATTGCAAAAACTAAAAAGCAGGGGAACAAAGCTTGCCATTCTTTCAAATAAGCCTGATAATGTGACGGTTATGGTGGCAGAAAAGTTATTCGGTAATTTATTCGATATAGTTCATGGAAAAAGAGAAAATATTGCCACAAAGCCTGACCCTGAGGGAACAAATATCTTGATTGAAGAGTTAGGAGTTACAAAAGAAGAATGTGTTTTTGTGGGTGATACAAATGTGGATATCTTTACTGCAAGGAATGCAGGAATGAAATCAATCGGAGTTTTATGGGGTTTTCGTGATGAAAAAGAGCTAAAAGACGCAAAAGCTGACTATATTATTGAAAAAACAGACCAAATTTTTGAAACAATTTTAAAAATAGAGAATGAGTAAATGAAAGAAAAACGAAGAAAAAAAGAGATTAGAAGAGAATTAAAAAACTATTTTAATTTTTTTTAAAAAAGTGTTGACAATAGTTTTAAAAAGTAGTATCATATCTCTTGCAGGTTTCATTTAAACCGAATTTTGAATTACTTAAATAAGGAGGAAATTTCAATGAGTAGCTATTTGGCAAAACCACAGGAAATTAACAGAAAATGGTATATCATTGATGCACAGGATAAGCCTTTAGGCCGTGTTGCAGCTCAGGCAGCAAGCATTTTGAGAGGTAAGCACCTTCCAACATTTACACCAAATGTTGATTGCGGCGACCATGTGATAATCATAAACGCAGCAAAGACAGTTTTGACAGGTAACAAATTAAATCAAAAGGTTCGTTACTATCACACTGGCTGGGTTGGTGGAATTAAAGAAATTCACTACAACAAGCTTATGGCAGAAAATCCAGAAAAGGCAATTATGTATGCAGTTAAGGGTATGCTTCCAAACAACACAATCGGAAGAAAAGCCCTAACAAGACTTCGCGTTTATAAGGATGACCAACACGAGCACGCAGCTCAAAAACCAGAAAACTGGAACGGAGAAATAAAGTAAGGAGGATTTTAAAATGGCAAAAGAACAGTATTATGGCACAGGCAGAAGAAAGTCTTCCGTTGCAAGAGTTCGTTTAGTTCCTGGAAATGGAAATGTTACAATTAACGGAAGAGATATAGATGATTATTTTGGTCTTGACACATTGAAAGTTATCGTTCGTCAACCATTGACTCTAACATCAACAATCGGTAAGTTTGATGTTATCGCAAAGGTTGAGGGTGGTGGCTTCACTGGTCAGGCAGGTGCTATCCGTCACGGTATCGCAAGAGCTTTATTAGAAGTTGATACAGACGAATACAGAGCAACATTGAAGCAAGCTGGCTTCTTGACAAGAGATTCAAGAATGAAGGAAAGAAAGAAATACGGACTCAAGGCTGCAAGAAGAGCTCCACAGTTCTCAAAACGTTAAATTCATCAAAAAACCTTGGAACTATCACGGTTTCAAGGTTTTTATTTTGTTATGATTTGAAAAAGTACGAAAAACCAAAACAAAGCATTTTAAGGTTATTTTTGAGGTTATTTTCTGCTTTTCGGGTTACATTTGGGGTTACATTATTGTAGCCCCTATTCTTTTTTCTTTTCCTCAAGCCTCTTATTTGTTTCTGGAGTTTCTTTTAACCCTTTTACAAAATCTAATGTTGCTACAGCTAAACTATCTCTCACATATTCTGGAATGAGTGATGTGTCAATTTTGATTTCATTATCATAAGTTTTGTTGCTCATGCGTTTCCTCACCTCCCTCACTATTGTTTGTGTAATCACAGTATGTTTTTCTACATCTGATAGCAAAAGTATTATATCACAAACATAATCCATATGTAGCAATTAAGAATAAATAGCGCGAATAAAATTAAGCAGGAAAAAGCTAAGGTGCGTTTTGCCACGCACCAAGCCTCAAACACCCACCGGCAGTGCCGTTGGATATGGTGCGGTTTTGGGAAAATGGTGCGGTTTGGATGTGCGGTTTCTGTGTAAGACCAATAACACCGACATTTATCGCCGCACATGTAAGAGGTGCATGTGCAAAAAGGTACTGGAAAATACAAATTAAAGTTCGCGGGCTCGTCGACCCCGAAAAAAGCTCAGTTAGTAAGAAAAAAATTAGGTCATTTCCGTTCCGCTATCGGAAGCACCATAGGGAATTCAACCTAAAACAGAGAAAATTGCATAAAAAAAGAGGGATATTGCTGCAACAATATCCACTCTTTCTACGCATTACCTTTAATCTGTAATACGGAACTTGGTCATAGTATAACAGATATAATTAAAAAAAGCAAGTTGTTACGGTTTTTTCTCAATTCATTTCGGTATTTGCCAAAATATTACGCTTTTTCTCCGAATTGTTCCGTTAACCTCATATCGTTTTCTGTATGGTATTGTCTAAAGTACCATACAAATTTTGTGTAATGCGTAACGAAATGACCGATTTTTGCCTTACTAACTGAGCTTTTTTCGGGGTCGACGAGCCCGCG
>JAZNOH010000115.1:0-1613 GCA_045580715.1 Clostridia bacterium | reverse complement strand
ATACTAAACCAAGAGAAACTTTTTCAACAAAATCAGAAAACTTACTATCATTTAAACTATGAATTAGTACGCCCTCATCGGAGGCTAAAGAACACAGAAACCCACCAGAATAATTACCATTGTCAATTATAAATTTCTGCTTTATTGCACCAGTAGTATGCGAATATAAAGCATACATAGGTAACACTTTAACAATAGAAGAATTATTTACAAGATAACTATTATCATCTTTTTCTGCTATAATTCCATTAAACCCAATTGAATGCACGCCAGCATCTAAAAACACCATAATACTACCCCTACTTCATTGAACGCATCATCTTACTAAATGCCGCAGGTTTTGAAACTGAAGCATCATCATTAGAAGAATCAGGACCATCTTCTATTGTAGGACCAGACATTATTACAGGTTGACCAGCAGTTATATCATGCGAAACATCAGAATTAGAAACAGGTGGAATCGAGATACCAACATCTTCTTCTTTACTGTTATTGACCTGTGGAACTTCAGGAACAAAAGATGGTTCTGCAACTACCTTTTCTGATTTTTCAACTGAAGCAACATTTACAGTATTAGTATCTTTTACTTCTGCAGTAACAGGAGCAGGAGTTGGAGTCTGAATACCCCCACCTTGAGTCAAGATATTAAACAACTGACTCAACTTTGCATCAAAACCATCAAACTTTTCTTCGAGCTTTTTAGTGCGCTCTTCAAGGTTATTAGCAGCCGAAGCTCCTGGAGTCTTACTATCATTTTGCTCGGAAGAATTTTCAGATGAACCAATAAGTAATTGAGCCTGTCTCTCATTTTCTTTGGTAGCATGATAAGTTTCAGGAACATCATACATACCAGTAACTATTTTTTCCTTTTCTGTTTCAAATCGTTCTACCAAAGCATCAGTTTCCATTTGGTTTGCTAACTGCTCTTTAATGATAGCATCAAGGTCTCTACGAATAACAGTAATCTTATCAGCAGACACCAAATACTTATCAACTACAAGTCTAACTTCTTCTGTTTCATAATACACTTTCATTAAATCATGAATAAAAGAAGATAACTCTTTTGTATCCTTTTTTGGCAATACGAAATCATAATAGAAGTCATCTTGAGCAACTTTCAAACTAATCGGAATACGAACATCACTCAACACTATTCACCTCCTCGTAAAAATATTACCAAACCTATACAAATATAAACTACATCAGAGAGTATATGCTATATTTTATAAATAAATCCACTTAGTTTTATAAAATATGCAGAATACATCTACTATCACATTTAATATATAAATGAGTCCGAATAACTATTTTTACAATCTCAATAGATAAAGTCTACTTTTAAAGTAATTCATTTATGCGTGATACAATCTTTTCAAAAATATCATCAATAGAATAAATATTTGTACCATCAGTACAATTTACAGTAGTCCAATTACAATACCCTGCTACTTCTTTTGCTGTATCATAACACTTATTCAAATAACCTATATTTGCTTCATGAATATCCTTTTTAGATTCATCATTATTATATCTTTCTGACATTAAACGCTGACTAATTTCAGGTTCTACTAATAACATAAATGTTTCATCAGGCTTTGGCAAACCTAAATACC
>JAZNOH010000114.1:0-2688 GCA_045580715.1 Clostridia bacterium | reverse complement strand
AAATTATGCGAGCGAATTTATTTAGTGTATAACAAGAATTACACAAAGCATTTGTATGTCACAGTTGAATATGGAAATAAAATGTGTATGTGGCTGGATGGTGAATATGAGGAGATTGGTGTTATAGCCGATAACGAACTCGAAACTCTTGAAAATATCATAATTGAGGAAGAAATTTTTGAAGAAAAATATTCTGATGTGTTAGACGGACTGGAGAGTGGTGAAAAAACTACAGAACAGTTACTGACTGATAATGAAGAAATCCTAAAGCATTCTCAAAGTTTTTTACAAACTCTTATAAAGGTGCAGAGTTTAAAACAGGAAAATAAGAGAGATGAGGCAACAAGACTTTTAAAGGATATTATCAAAAAGGAAACTGCCAAATATGAAGATACTGATTTGATTGAATACAAAAGCTTTCGAAACAGCTTTGAGATGCTGTTATATGCAAATCTTTATCATCCATATAATTTTGAAAGGCAGGAGAAAAAACAAATAGCCATAACACAGGTTGATTTATCAGGTGCATACTTTATGTATGGCGGTATGATGCTTGAGCAAAGACAATATGACAAGGCATTGGATATATTATGGAAAGGATATGAGCTAAACCCTGTAAATGTTTCAATTATGTATGCTGTTGCAGATGCATATAAAGGAAAGAAATATTTAAAATCATATTTATCAGTTATCAGAAAGGCACATTCTTGTGCAGTTAAAAAGACAGATATTTCAAGAATTTACAGATGTTATGCTTATTATTATACGCAAATAAAGGACTATGACGCTGCTTTTTCATTGGTGTATGCTGCAAAATATTTTGACGCACAAGGTTTTTCGCAAGCATTAAGAGAAATTGAAGAGGCATCAGGAAAAACATTTGCAGAGCCAACGATTGAGGAATTAAAAAATACTTTGAAAGCCCTCAATATTTCCTGGGGTGCTAAGGAGTTAACCATAAGCGTTATCAGTTTGTTAGACAAGGAGTTTATACAGAGTCAAAATCAGCAAGGGATGAAAATGTGTGCTGAATTGAAAAAGGAAATATCATTTGAAAACTAAAATAGGAGATGAAATCTGTTTGCAGGGAATAATTTTTAAGGGAATTGGTGGCTTTTATTATATCAAGGCAGAAAATGGTTTAGTCTATGAGTGCAAGGCAAGAGGAATTTTCAGAAAAGAAAAGATAAAGCCAATGATTGGAGACCGAGTGGAAATTGAAATTATTGATGAGGACCACGGAAACATTTCGAAAATACTGCCAAGAACATCAGAACTCATAAGACCTCCAGTTTCAAACATTGATTTATTAATAGTTGTTGTTGCCACTATGAACCCAAACCCTGATTTTTATTTTATTGATAAGCTTCTGGTTATGGCGGAAGCAAGAGGGATAAAGCCTGCTATATGCATTAACAAAACAGATATTTCTTCTTCGCAAGAGATTAAAGAAATTTATAAAAATACTAATTATCCGATTTTTGAAGCCTCTGCAAAAAACAATAGTATTCCTGATGAATTATATGATTACTTGGAGGGGAAAACAACTGCATTTGCAGGTCTTTCAGGTGTTGGAAAATCAAGTCTTTTAAGTCTTTTGGTTGAGGATGAGTTGGAAACAGGAGAAATAAGCGACAAAATTCAAAGGGGAAAGCACACAACAAGACATGTTGAATTATTTGAATTAAAAAATGGTGGGTATGTTTTAGATACACCGGGATTTAGTTCCTTTGAAGCGGAAATTATAAAAGTATCTGAATTGTGTAGATATTTCCCTGAAATGTCTGACTTTTTGGAGGGCTGTCGGTTTAGCGGGTGTGCTCATATTAATGAGCCTGATTGCAGAGTTAAAGATGCAGTAAAAGAAGGAATTATATCAAAATCAAGATACGAAAGCTATTTAAAAATGTATGATATTTTAAAACAGGTTAAACAGTGGGAATTATAGGAAGGAAAAAATTATGATATTATCACCATCAATCTTATCGGCAGATTTTTCAAGGTTAGGAGAATGTGTCAAAAAGACAGAGGATGCAGGCGCACAATGGTTGCACATTGATGTTATGGATGGAATATTTGTTCCCAACATCAGCTTTGGAGCGTGTGTATATAAATCAATACGAGAACAATCCAATTTATTTTTTGATGTTCATTTGATGATAACTGAGCCTGAAAGGTACATAGAAGATTTTGTTAATGCAGGAGCAGATTCAATAACAATTCATGTTGAGGCAACAAAGAATGTGAAAGAATGCATTGAGCTTATAAGGTCACATAATGTTAAGGTGGGACTTGCTCTTAATCCTGAAACAGACATTAAAGAAATACTTGAGTATATTTCATATGTTGATATGATTTTGATTATGAGCGTTCATCCTGGGTATGGAGGTCAATCATATATTGAGGATGTAAATGATAAAATCACAACATTAAGAGGAATAGTTGGAGAAGACTTTAATATTGAAGTTGATGGCGGAGTAAATATTTCCAATATAAAAAAGGTTGTCGAACTTGGTGCAAATGTAATTGTTGCAGGTTCGGCTGTCTTTAATGGAGATATTGAAAAATCTACAAGAGCATTGATTGAGGAGTGTGACGGATAATGCGTGCAGTGATTATCGGTAACGGAGCAATAACAAATTATGATAAAATCAAAAAGCAACTAAGATGCGATGATTATATTATCTG
>JAZNOH010000113.1:0-3094 GCA_045580715.1 Clostridia bacterium | reverse complement strand
TATCGCAAATCTTTTCAGTTCCACCATATATTTCATTACCCTTTATAGAATATACTGTATCTACATCAGGAGTAAAAGCGAAAACCGAAACAGAACAAGATAACAAGCAAAGTACAGTAAACATAAATAATAAATATTTCTTAAACATATTTACATCTCCTTATCATAATTATCTAAATAAAATACATAAATATGCAGAAATGAGGACTATAAATCCTCATTTGCATATTCAAAATGAAGTTTAATCGGTTCCAAAAATACGATTATTACCAGAAGTAGATGATATACTACCTGAAGTATTTCCAGAATTATTGCCATTTTGAGTATTAGAATTTGACGAACTTCCAGGAATATAAGGATAAGTAGTTCCTGAAGAAGTGCTTGGATTATTATAAGGATTTGAAGTTACAGAACTTACAGAAATATATTTCAAAGACTTTAAATTACCCAATGTTTCCTTCAAGCTATCATACTCTACAAGACCTTTACAAGCCTCAACAGCAGCCTCTGCCTTCGCATAATAATAATATTTAGAATCAGAACTTGAAGAACAATCATCAAGAATTTCCAAAGCAGTACGAGCTCTTTTAACAAGTTCAGTATTTGCTAAATCCTTACCCTCTGCCTTTGCTATTTCCTCTATCTTTGCCTTTTCAGTCTCATTTTCTTTATAAACTTTATTTTCCTCCGCCACTTTAGCTTCGGCATGCTTACGAGCATCCGCTATTTCAGTTTCCTTACGAGCATTTTCCTCTTCAAGTAACTGACGCTCAAGGTCTTCCCAAGGAGTACGCTCAGTATCCAACAACTGCTTCTTAATAGCCAATCTACTATTATATTCTTGTTTTACTTCTACATTAGATATCAAACCAATAGCAGTTTTAGTTTTCTTATATAATTCATCAACTGCTACTAAATCCCCAACAGAAGTAAACATACAAGCCTCATAATTTATCAAATATGACAAAGCAGTTTGCTGACGCCTCTCATCATCCTTTAACCACTGTTCTTCATACAATTTAAGATTTGCTTTATAAAGAGCATCCTCTTCCTCTTTCAACTTATTTTCAGCAGTAGCAGAAAAATAATCATAAGAACCAGTGTCATAGTCAGCCTTATCACCATTAGACTTTATAGGATATTCCATAATAGTTGAAGGCTTTTCAAAATCTTTACCCTTTACTGACTTATGCAAATCAGTCATTATACTCTTCCAAATATTACGAGAATAAGCACCACCAGAAAGATTTGGTATTTCTCTTGGCGTATCATAACCACACCATACTGCAGTTGTATATTCCGAAGTAAAACCACAGAACCATGTATCTTTATTATCACTTGTAGTACCAGTTTTAGCAGCCACTACTGCATTATTAATAGTTGCACTTTTTGCAGTACCATAAGGAGCATAAACTACACCCTTCATACAATCAGTCAGCATAAAAGCAGTATCGTTTGAATAAACCTGAGTTTTTTCAACAGCACCACTATAAATGATTCCCTTATTTGCAAACTCAATACTACGAGTACACAAATTATCGATATAAACACCATCATTAAATACAGTATAATAAGCTTTTGCCATCTGGTCTACTTTTGTACCATAAGTAAAACCACCAAGAGATATAGCACCAACATTATCAGTAGGACATAATGAATCAAACTGCATCTTACCTAAATACTCTAAAGTCGTCATTGGTTTTATATCCATTATAATCTGAAAAGGAATTGTATTTATAGACCTTGCTAATGCCTCTCTACAAGAAGTCATACCCCTATAACCTTTATAATAGTTATGAGGACCATTTTCTACTTCTTTATCCTCCAACATATAAGATGGATAATAACGCCCAGTATCAAATGCAGGACCATATACGCCTATAGGTTTCATAGTTGAGCCAGGCTGTCGCTTTGCTAAAAAGCCCCTATTAAATTCATCATCAGTACCACGACCACCACAAATTGCTACTACATAACCTGTTTTATTATCAATAGTAACAGCAGCACCTTGCATTGTATATTTACCAGTAGCCATATCTACCTCAGTAAATCCTTTTAAACCTTTATCCACTGCATTTTGAAGAATTTCCTGTTTATCAGGTTCTAATGAAGTATAAATAGTATAGCCACCTGCACGAATTTCATTGGAATAAGCACGATAAACCGCACCATAATTCTCTTTATAGGCTTCATACTCATCATCATCAGTAAACACATACTTAAACTCAAAACCAGCATTACGCATTAACTGAATAACTGCAGAATGAATAGCATAACTTTGCAAATAGTCCTCTTTTTCAGCATACTGCTTATCAAGATGTAAGTTGAATTCAGCTACATTTGCAACATTAAATTCTTCTTGATTTATAACCCCTTGACTCAATAATATATTTAATATTTGAGTACGCTTTTCCTTCGCATTTTCAGGATTTTTAACAGGACTATAAGCAGTAGGATTATTTGACATACCAATTAACATTGCACATTCCGCAATATTTAATTCAGAAGCCTTTTTACCAAAGAAATAATTTGCCGCAGCCTCTACGCCATAGCAACCATCACCATAATAACAAGTATTCAAATAAAACTCCATTATTTGCGACTTATTAAATTTACGTTCTATTTCAGGAGCCAAATAAAATTCTATAAGTTTCCTCTTATAAGAACGCTCTTGTGATAACTCTGTTAAAAGCATATTCTTTATAACCTGTTGAGTTATAGTAGAACCACCCTGAGTTATCCTTCCCTTATTCTTTACCAAAGCCACACCTGCACGAGCAAGAGCCTTATAATCAATACCATTATGAGATAAGAAACGCCTATCCTCTACTGCTATATACCCCTCTTGCATGTATTTAGAAATTTCATTCATAGTTACATACTTATAATTACTCTTTACTATTTCCCCAAGAAGTTCATTATTAGCATCATAAATACGAGTATTACTTAAATATGAAAAAGTACCCTTATCCATCTCATTCAATTTCTTATAGGCTATCTCTTGAGCATCATCAAGCAAAGGCTTTACAATAATAAAACCAGTAATCAACATTACAACTGCCAAAATAATACAAACTATAGCAGACCAGCCTAT
>JAZNOH010000112.1:0-6368 GCA_045580715.1 Clostridia bacterium | reverse complement strand
TGCATCCTTAGCTTGTGTCCATCTTGAAATTCTGTCAGTTTCCATTGTCCATGAATATGTAACACTGGCGTCCTGAGTTACTTTATCAATTTTCGCAAAAGCACGGTTAGGCCATTCAGCCATAGTACACATATCCCCATTTTCAATCAACAAAGCTGAAGATGGATCAGCAGTTCTTGTTATCATAGGCTTCATAAGCTGACCGTACTCTTTGATTCCATCAGCTGCCAAGTCATAAACGCGAATTTTATCTGCTGCCTGAGGAATAAGACGATCAATGATTTTTTGATCAGTAACAGGCATAAATTTCTGACTATCTAAAACAAAGCCTGATGTAATTCTTACATCCTCATTATTATAAGCCTTGTAAATAATTTGAGCATCCTCGGAGCCGGAATCACTCTTATTCATAGTGATTCCTCTTCCGACATTATAAATACCCTCACGGATATTTATAACTGCACCACTAAAGCCACCTTCTTGTTTTAGCTTATTAACCATTTTCTTAGCAGCTTCAATAGATTTTAAAGGTTTTTCGATTGTTCCTTCAGCAGAGTCAGAGCCATTTAATGAGACATAAATTTGGGCAACTTCCTGATCTGCAAATGTTGGAGGAGCTATTGCAATAGTCATTGTAAAAGCAAGGGCTGCGCAAAGCGTAGCTTTTGTTATTTTTAGCATAGCAACAACCTCCTTACTTATAAATTACAAGTCTCATTGGTAATGTAAGTCTATATCTTAAAAAGACTTTATCTGCACCATCTTTACCATATCTTTTTACAGTTTTAATATCTGAAAGAGAACCTTTTCTAATATCTCCTGTAGCAGTTTCTACAACATAAATCTTTGCCTCTGAGTCGCTAGATGCGAAAGTACATAGAACTTGATCAGGAATATTATCTTTACCTGTAACGCTATCATTGATTAATAAATAGTCATCTCTTCTATTCTCAACAGTACCTGCAAAAATGTTGTTACCTGTTGTGAAATATGTACTCATCAAATCAGAGATAACACCAGTTTCAAGTCCTAATTCAGGATTATAAACTCTCCTAATTTGTGAAGCCTTACCATTATAGTTCTGGTTCCAGGAAACGATGTCACCAGGTTCAGGTTCAATTGCTTCCTCTAAATAATTGTCATAAACGGATTCATTTTCAAGCTCAATCTCAATATCATTACCTGTTGCAAGATGAACACCCTTTAAGAAATATGTAGGGTCTCCCTCTGCATTTAATTCATGAGAGATTTCTTGGAAAATCATATCATAGTTATTAGAACTTCTGGCACTAACACTGGTTAGGTTAACACCATATTCAACAACAAGCGGAATGATATTCATATCGTCACCATCAAATAAATTTCTTGTATAAGAATTTCTTCTTGCAGATGAAATATTATGCATAGCAAAACCTTCAGTATTATTCATATCCGTAGGAATTATAAAGTACTTTGCTGATGTTGGGAACGCAAACATTTCCATATCAGTTCCAGAACCAACAACCTTCGCATTACCTGTACCAATTTCTGTATCAGAAGCTATGTTCTTAGTCATTCTAAAATTCTTTTGTGAATCTTCCTTAGAAGGATTCGTAATCAATGTATCAATTTCAATCAATTTCTTATTCTTAATGAAATATTTAATCATTTGGTGATAATCAGTACGATTAGCAGCTGTAAAAGATGTTTGCTCTTGATAATATTTTCCTGATCCATTTAGATCTTCAAGAATTTGACTATCTTTTCTAGTCTCTCCATCAATTTTTAGCTTATCAACTTTATAATCAACGAAGTCTCCATCAGATGTAAATATTCTGATTAAGTACAAATCTTCTTCTTCTAAGAATGCAATCTTCTTAACAAAACCATAGTTCCAACCGTCTGTTAAGTCGACACAAACGATTTTTCCATATTGATTCAGGTAAGCTTTCATACCTGTACCCATAATAACACTTACTGCAGCAGCATCAAAATATGGACCGAACTCGTAAACTTTTGAATCTATAGTATAGCCTTTGCTACTATAAGAATTCAATGTTCCAACAACAGTATTGCTTGTGCAAATCATTTTAACAGAGGATGAAACAATGTCAACTTTGCTGCCACTCATAACTGTGTCCAATTTATCCTGAGTAAAGCTATCAGCAGCAACAGATAGAATTGAGCCACTTGGAATTGAAGCTATTTCTATTTGATTTTCACCATCTGTTATATCAAGATAATAGTTATCTGTCAAAGAGATTTCTAAAACAGCAACCTCTCCTCTTTGGTCAATAATATTAATTACATTTTCCTGCATAGAAACTGATTCTACAAGATAATCATAATAGTTCCAAACTAAAGCAGTTTCAAAAGTACCGTCCTTTTGAGCATCGATAAGTTTAACTGTACCGTTTTTTGGAGCTAAATCTTGATATGAAGCAAAGTTTCTTAGCTTACCATTATAAATAACTGAAAGAGAAAGTATGTCCGCAATGCGAACTTTGTTAACATTTCTTCCCTCTTCATATTCAAAGTATCCATCTGAATTAGGATTTATAATAGCTTTTCCATTAATTTCAAGAACGCTATTTTTCTTTCCTTCTTCAATCCAAAGTAGATTGCCTTCGTTTTCATTTGCATCATACTTGTAGTATGCTTTCACATCACAACCAAGATAATCAGCATATGAACCATCTGCTTTGATGTTGATACCGCCAATAGTTATAAAACCTTTTTCTGCAGTATTTTTTCCCAAAAGTGATGTTTGATCATTAGCAGTCATAACACCTTTTTGAGTATAAATACCAAGAACTTCGTTCATAAATATTTTATCTGTATGTTCATAGTATATTTCACCTGATGTTGAAAATCTTGCCTTAAGCATTTCTGCATCAAGAAGATTTACAACCATCTGAGTGAACTGACGCTTTCTGATAGGCTCTGTTAAGCCTAAAGAAACACCATCTGTAATACCTAATTCGTTGGCAACATTCATATATCCTGCTGACCAACCACCCTTAAAATCTGCATTGATATCGTGTCCTGCTAAAACAACAAGAGTCTTAACAGCTTGTTCAAATGTCGCATTATTAGTAGGTCTGAAATAACCATCTGAATAACCAGACATAATGTTTCTGTCTGCAACAGCTTGTATTCTTTCAGCAGCCCAATGATCGGGCTCGATATCTAAAAATGCTGTTTTATTTTCTGCACCAACCGGAGCAGTAGGTTCTAATCCAAAGAAGCCTCCAAGAATAACTGCAAGGTTTTCTCTTGTGAGATAATCCTCTGTTTCTGACATCATTGTTCTGTCAGAATCATAAACGCCAAGGGCTTCTAAAAATTCAACCTGTAAAAGTGCTCTGTTATCACTTTTTGTTTCTTCAGCGAAAACCGGAGCAGCGATAAAACTCATTGCCAAAAGGCAGGAGCATACTCTTTTAAAAATTGATTTTTTTGATGTCATACATTTATCTCCTATTTTCTTACAATCAAATGTTTTAAAAAAACATTTTGTGCCTATTTTTCAACAATAAAATACAAATTATTTTTGAAAGCCGTAGGGTGTGATGCTCATCACACCCTATAACCATAATTTTAAATATTAGTTAGCTGGCCAACTTATTTCTGTAGCTACAGGCTTCATTGTTGCAAAGCTATCCCATACCATCAATTTAATTTCTCCAGTACCTACAGCTGTTGATGGAATTGTGAAGTTAAATGGAAGTTCTACAGTATTGCCTTGTGTAAAGTCACTCTCAATATAAGCAATTCCAACCTTTGTTTGGTTTTTATCTAATGCCACTGCCATAAATGTCAACTTATCACTTGATTCAAAGTTGTTCTTTGTAAATGTTGCTGTACCATTTACAACACCATTTGCTACAACTGTACCTGTTATAGATGGAGTATTAATTGTTACACCATCAGTAGGCATTGTTTCTGTTGTGAATGAGATTTGACCCTTATCAATACTTACACCTTCAGCGTCAGTAATATCACTTGGTACAACAACTGTGTATTTTCTTCCATACTTGAATGGAGAAACAGGAGTGATTGTTACTGTCTTATCATTTGCATTATAAGTCTTTGTTGTTTGGCAAACAATCTTAGCTTCAAGTTCGCCTTCATAAACAAGGATCTTGTCAAATCCGTTAGCATTCATTTCTTTGTTAAATGTAAGAACAACATTTGAATCAACATCAACCTCTGTTGCATTGTCTGCAACTGAAGATGTGTATGTTGCTGGTGTTACATATACTGCATAAACATCATCAATTGCGATTGATGTTTCTTCTTCAGCTCCATTCGCACGAGCAACTCCACCAAATGCAAGCATATATACTGATGTTAAATCAAATTTACCTGATGCATATCCTTCTAAAGCGTGTGCACCAAATTGATATGGACCTGCTTTTGCAATTTCTTCGCCATTAGCATCTAAGATTAATGCAGTGTATGTTGAGAATGTTGCAGCATCATCATCCATACTTACAACTATCTTCATTGTGTACCATGTGTTTGCATTAATTACAACGGCATCACCGTTAGCGTCTGTCAATATCACTTCATTATCAGCATATCTATATGTGCTGTTAATTGACGCATCTGTTGTAGATGTGAAGTTTGGAGCAACAGCACGCAATCTCGCTGTTCCATCTTCTTGACCTACTACTGTAACTGTTCTTATAAGCTTTCCTGACTCTGCTGCGTCTGAAGTTCTCTTAAATGTTACAGGCAAATATCTTGCGCCACTCTTGATTTCTGGAATCATGAATTTAGCCTGTGTTGAGAATTTACCTGTTATATTTGTTTTTCCAGCATACATTATATACGCATCATTGTTATAGCCTGCATTTGCATCTGTTGTAACGATATATCCGTCAGCATTATATGCTGCAGTACCATCTTTTGTGAAGCTCACTCCTAATTTATTACTTGCGAAACCTTCATTAACAATTACATTTTCACTTGGAACTTCTGGATCTTCTGGATCTTCTGGATCTACTGGAGCTTCTGGAGCTTGTGGAAGTTCTGTTACATATTCTGCATAAGCATCATCAATTGCGATTGATGTTTCATCTGTGGCTCCATTTGCACGAGCAACTCCACCAAATGCAAGCATATATACTGATGTTAAATCAAATTTACCTGATGCATATCCTTCTAAAGCGTGTGCACCAAATTTATATGGACCTGCAAATGCTATCTGGTTACCTTCAGCATCTAAAACTTGTGCATAATAATTTGTGAATGTTGATGCATCATCATCCATATCTACAGATATCTTCATTGTGTACCATGTGTTTGGATTAATTACAATATCAGCACCGTTAGCGTCTGTCAATGCAACTTCATTATCAACATATCTATATGTGCTGTTAATTGCCGCATCTGTTGTAGTTGAGAAGTTTGGAGCAACTGCATACAATTTAGCTGTTCCATCTGCTTGACCTACTACTGTAACTGTTCTTATAAGCTTTGCTGACTCTGGTGCGTCTGAAGTTCTCTTAAATGTTACAGGCAAATATCTTGCGCCACTCTTGATTTCTGGAATCATGAATTTAGCTTGTGTTGAGAATCTTCCTGTTATATTAGTTTTTCCAGCATACATTAAATATGAGTCATTGTTATAACCTGCATTTGCATCTGTTGTAACGATATATCCACCGTCATTATATGCTGCAGTACCATCTTTTGTGAATGTAGCTCCCAATGGGCTTGTTGCGAAATCTTCGTCTAAAATTACAGTTTCTTCTGGTTCTGGATCTGGTTCTGGTTCTGGATCCTGTGGAGCTTGTGGAAGCTCTGTTACATATTCTGCATATACATCATCAATTGCGATTGTTGCATCAGTTGTGTCTGATGTGCCACGAGCAACCATACCATATGCAAGAACATATACTGATGTTAAATCATATTTACCTGATGCATATCCATTTAGAGCGTGAGCACCAAATTGATACGGACCTGCATATACTATCTGGTTACCATCAGCATCAAAAACTTCTGCATAATAATTTGAGAATGTTGATGCATCATCATCCATATCTACAGTTATCTTCATTGTGTACCATGTGTTTGCATTAATTACAATAGCATCACCGTTAGCATCTGTCAAGTCAACATCATCATATCTATATGTAGATCCAATTGATTCATCTGTTGTTGTTGAGAAGTTTGGAACAACAGCAACCAACTTAGCTGTTCCGTCAGCTTGACCTACTGCTGTAACTGTTCTTATAAGCTTTGCTGACTCTGCTGCATCAGAAGTTCTCTTAAATGTTACAGGCATATATCTTGCGCCACTCTTGATTTCTGGAATCATGAATTTAGCCTGTGATGAGAATTGACCTGTTATATTCGCCTTTCCCATATATCTTATA
>JAZNOH010000111.1:0-3183 GCA_045580715.1 Clostridia bacterium | reverse complement strand
TATACTAAAAATATAACTGCAATCTAATCATTTTTTTATCTCATTCCATAAATCATCAAGCTCACCTAATGATAATTCGTCAAGCTTTCTTCCCTTTTCCTCAGACAATCTTTCCATTTTAATAAATCTATCTATGAACTTGTTTGTAGCATCATTTAAAGAAATTTCAGGGTCTACCTTTAAAAACCTTCCGACATTTACAACACTGAATAGAAGGTCACCAAACTCTTCACTGACTGTTTCCTGACTTGCAGATTTTAATTCGTCAAGTTCTTCATAAACCTTGTCCATTGCACCATCAATGTTTTCCCAGTCAAAGCCTGCAAGCTTTGCTTTCTTTTGCACTTTTTCGGCCCTTATTAACGCAGGAAAGTTCTTTGGAACATCAACTAATGCATCTGAAAATGTTTTTAACCCTTTTTCTTTTTTCTTATTCTTCTCCCAAGCTTCCAGAGCTTCTGTCTCATTTCCTGCTTTGTCATTTCCGAAGACATGTGAGTGTCTTTCTATGAGCTTTGTGCATATTTCATTTACAACATCACTAAAATCAAAAGCACCCCTCTCCTCTGCTATTCTTGAATGAAAAACTACCTGCAACAAGACATCTCCAAGCTCATTTGCGAACATTTTATCATCATTATTATCAAGTGCTTCAATAGCTTCATATACTTCTTCAATCATACTGCGTTTTATGGATTGATGAGTTTGTGCCTTATCCCATTCACAACCATCATCGGCACGAAGTCTTTTCATTATATTGAGTAAATCATCCATTGTATATTTCATAATTACACCCCATAATTTTCATAGTCATAAAAATATTATATCACAAATAAATTGTTATAACAAGTTTTTTTGACGAGGTTTAATATGAATTCAAAACAAAATTTTATAAAAGGAACTGTTATTTTGATGGGTGCAAATGCAATTTCAAAAATTTTAGGTGCAGTTTTCAAAATTCCGCTTACATACATATTGGAAGAAGAGGGTATGGCAATTTTTAACACAGCAATGGGTGTTTATTCAACTCTTTTGTCTTTTATTATATCAGGTTTCCCTTTAGCAGTCTCACGCCTTATCGCAACAGAGTATGCATTAGAAAATTACAGTAATATTAAAAAAACAATAAGAATTTCGGTAATCATTTTATCGATTTTGGGACTATTGGGGACACTAATTCTATTTTGGGGAGCAGATTTTTTTGCATATTCAATGAAAGACCCAAAGGCAGCGCTTTCAATCAAAATAATATCGCCATCTGTGTTTTTAGTTGCACTTGGTTGCGTTTTTAAGAGTTATTTTCAAGGCTGTGTCAATATGGTTCCAACTGCAATATCACAGGTTATTGAATCATTTATGCGACTGGCAATTGGTTTTTATGGTGCCTGGGTTCTTAAGAATTCTATAATAGAAATAACATCTGCAGGTGCAATCTCGGGAATTACTATTGGTGAATTTGTTGCAACACTTATATTGTTTATTCTGTTTTTTGTTTCAGATAAAAAACTAATAAAAAAAGGAAATATTCAATCCAACAAAGCAATACTAAACTCAATATCACAGATTGCGTTTCCAATGCTATTATGCTCGTGTATTTCAAGTGCGTTTAGTCTTTTGGATGTTGCAACTGTAAGAAATAGTCTTATAAATATTAAATTTACAGCAGAAAATGTTGACAGCTTTTTATTAAAATATTCAAGCTACACAACTATATTTGATAATCTAAAGGAAACACTGAAAATGCCACTTGATGGAGCAAGATGGTTGTATGGAGCATATACAGGCTATGCACTCACAATTTTTCATCTTCCAATCGGAATTATTGGTGCGTTAGGAACAAGCATATTTCCTGTAATCAGCGGAGCATATGCAAAAAATAATATTGAACTTTTAAAGAAAACATTATTAAACTCCCTGCAAGTTACAATTATCATTATCCTCCCCTGTGCACTCATTCTATATATGTTTTCGGATGAGCTTTTATACTTTTTATTTAAAAATACTGCCTCAGCAAATCTTTTGTCTCTCCTTGCTCCAGCTCTTATTTTTTTATGTATAACTGATCTTTTTGTTGTCACACTACACGCTTTTGGTAAAATATACGAACCATTTTTTTATTCATTAATCGGAATATGCATAAAACTTTTAGCAAACATATTTTTAATTCCTGTTGCAAGATTTAATATTGAAGGCGCAATAATAGGTTCAACAGTTTCATTTTTCATTATGATGATTATAAACGGTAGAGCCGTGATAAAATACACAAAAATAAACAAATTAGAGATAATAAAACTTTTTAGACCTATAATATCGCTTTTGGTTATGTATTTAATATTACGACTCATAAAAGAACCTATTAAGATAATTTTTACAAATGAAATTGTTTCTCTGTTTGTATCGCTATCTGCGGGAGGACTTGGCTATCTTATGGCGTTGATTTGCTCAGACTGTTTAGGTCATAAAAAAATATGAGTGCAAAAGCACTCATATTTTTTTATTTGATATTATTCTACATCTAAATCTGTAATCAATGGCATCATCTTGTCATTCCAGAAGAATAGTTTAACATAACCATCTGCATCGCTTGAAGTCAAAGCTTCTGTCTCAAATGTATGTTCTTCACCCTTCTTCATTGTGAATATTTCACTATCACTTGCAACAAGCATACCATTTGAAGCATAAGTTGCCAACAAGCATCTTACATTTTGTTGTCCGTCTGCAAGACTCTCAACTACTGCTGTGATGACATTATTGCTTCCCTTAACAATAGTACCTGATTGAATTGTAACGCTTGTTATAGCAAGCTTATCTTCTCTTTCCTGACCTGCCATAGTAGCACTATCTATTCTATATTCCAATTTATAGTCATTACCGCTATCAATTGTCAAAATCATATATGCACCCGGATCAGCTGATGTCATTATTCCAACACCTGCTCTGATGGTCTCGCCTGATTTTACATTCTTTGTAACTGTTGCTTTTCCGATAGAAACATTATTTCCATCAAAGCTTTCCAAAGTAGCAGATGCATTGATATCCTCTGAGAATTTGTTAGTTAAATCAAATTCAACAGCATTAACACTTGAATTTTCAATAGCATTTATTTTGTTACCATCACCATTACGGTAAACAATATTTGCAAGAGTAACAACACCTGCATTTTCTGAAGCAGTAAAGCTAACA
>JAZNOH010000110.1:0-6597 GCA_045580715.1 Clostridia bacterium | reverse complement strand
CAGTATTATAAAAGCAAAAGAAAACATTAATTCATTTAAGAATGTCATAACTATTCCTAAGCAAGAGGTAGATACAAAAACATATCAAAAGGGTGACATCGTAAGTCACAATAAATTTGGACGGGGAATAGTTCTTAATGCAAAGCAATATGGTAAAGATACATTGGTAGAGGTCAATTTTGATTCTGTAGGAACAAAGCAGTTGATGGCAAATTTTGCTAAGCTTACAAAGATGTAAAAAAATATGAGCTGATATCAGCTCATATTTTTTAGTTTGATTTTTGAACTATTTTTATGTTGTTAGGACCAATATCTAATTGTTCTGTAACGATATCTTTTATTATATTAACATCGTTTTGCGAAAAGTCAGCCTTTTCAACAATTATGTCAACACTCTCACCATCAATATAAACAGATATGTTTTCATATCCCTTTGCACCTGAAATATTTTCAATTATTGCTTCCTTTTCACTGTTTGACGCTAAGGATAGAATTTTATCCTGTGCATTTTTCCTTGTGTCTGCATCAAAGCTTTCATTCTCGGCAGTTTCTTTTAGTATTTCCAAAGCTTTAGATCTTGCATTTTCCTTTTCCATTTTGGCCTGCGCAAAGTAATCATCAACTTTTGCTGATGTTTCAACAGACTCATCAGATAGACTCTCTGTGTCAGAATTAACATATTTGGCCTCACCCAATTTTTTTCCTGTTTCTATGTAGGAATCCCCGTCAGTAACTTTAATTGTGTCCTGATAGGACCAGTTTAAGTATCCTGCTACCCCAATCATTGCAACTAATGCAGTTGCCACAATTTCTTTTTTCTTTAATACTATCATTTTAAAACTTCCTTTCTTTATTCTTTTTTAACAACACAAACCTTATGCGGTGCAATGTTAAGAGCAGTTGTGACAGCATCGATAATATCCTGTTTGACCAATATATCATCAGCACCTTTACTAACAACTATAACTCCCTGAATTTTGGGATATATTTCTTTTAAGACAAATGGCTCGCCATTTGATAAAACGACATTGTTTTGTGAGCTTGTTTCATTTATAACGCTATCACCATCTTTTTTTTCATTCTCATTTAGATTTTTCTCATAAGCTATATTCTTTTCAAATGTAGATGAATATGT
Source organism: Clostridia bacterium (assembly GCA_045580715.1). Taxonomy (GTDB): domain Bacteria; phylum Bacillota; class Clostridia; order UBA1381; family UBA1381; genus RGIG1988. Next base: position 5,462 of record JAZNOH010000110.1, on the reverse strand, counting down.
GAGCATCACCTTGGCGTCACCAACGCCCCTTATTTGTGATAAAATCTCTTCTAAATCATCTTCATAGTTTATCGAAAGTGTTTCGTTTTTGTTAGTTTCTTTTTTGTTTTTATTATCATCAGTTGATGGGATCATCATAAAAAGCACCCCAACTAATATTATTACAATTAAGTAGGCATTATGACCTAAATTCAATTTTTTTACTAAATTTTTAATATCCATCAGAAAAAATCTCCTTTGGTGCATATATTTCATTTATCCTATTTAGTATTTCATCATTTATATCACCATTTAATTCAATTTTCTTTATCCCTGAAATCTTGTTTTCGTCATTAAGACTTACGATAACATCTGCAGATATTTCTTTTTTGAATTCATCATAAATTCTTTTTTCAATATCGTTTGAAACATTTTTCTCAAACTCTTCTTTTATTAATGAAATTTGATATTCCTCACCTGTTTTTTCTAACTTTTCTGATACTCTAAAATACTCTTTAAAATTGAGATTTAGTGGTTTTTCCAAAGGAGAGGCTATTGTGCTGATGATAATGAGACCTGTAATTATTTTTATGTATTTAGACCATTTTTCAGGTAGGGCAATATCTGTAAAAACACAAATCAATACTGCACCAACAATTTTCATTAAATATATTTTCATTTTTTTGTCCTCATGTAATTGTATTTGTTGTTCCGATAATAATGGCAATTGAAAGTATAAATAAAACTGCAACACAAAGCATTGATGAAAACATCATAGTAATGCAATTAGCTGCCTCATTCAACATATCTGCATATTTTTTATCACTTATAGGTTCGATTAATGCAGCAGTTATTTTAACTGACAGCATTATGGTACCGACTTTAATACAGGGTATTATACAAATTACAAGCAAAGAAACTATTCCTGCAGTTCCAACTGCATTTTTCATAAGCTTTGTTCCACTTAAAACAGTTTCAATGCTTTCGGACAAAAAATTTCCGACGACAGGAATGATGCTTCCAACCGCAAATTTTGCGGTTTTCATTCCAAGATTATCTAAAGACGGTGCACAAAACCCGTAAATTGCATTTATGCCTGAAAAAATAGTTAAAGAGGCTGTCAAAAGCCATTTTGAGAGAGATTTGAGCATATTCGAAAAGTGATTTAACTGTACATAATTACTTAAGTTGTTTGCTATACCAATAACACAGCCTGCATATATCATAGGAATGATACATTTTTGGATTATAAGACAGATTATGTATATAGAGGATGTGAAAACTGGGTAAAATGCGGATGCAGATGTTACATATCCTGATGACACGAGTAAAATTGTTAAAATGGGGGATAGCTTTGTTACAAAGTCGCTCATTTCATCAATAACACTTGTTCCATATCCGATAGCTACTGTAATCAGTTTAATAACTGCTACACTCATAAGGGCAAAGCAAGCAAAATATGCTGCATTAGAGGCTTTTGACTTGTCAATGTTTATTACATTTAATGAACCTGACAAGAGTGCAATTACAAAAATTGATATAATCAATGAGCTTGACTTTGAAAGCTCTTCAAACAATAAATCTAATATGTAGTTTAAGATATTTTCTGGTGTTATTGAGAAATTTCCTGTTGAAATCTTTTCGACGGTTTCATTAAAAAAATCTTCGCCCTCTATCTTCGCGTAATCTTCAGCCATTGCAGAGCCTGAGAAAAACATTAAAATCATTAAAACTAATATAATAATTTTTTTCATAGGTAATCATCCCCTAAATTTTATCCAACAAATCAGATATGGAGGTTAAGAAACTCAAAATTATCGGTAAGGATAGAAATAAGATTGTGATTTTACCTGCAAACTCAGTTTTAACTGCTATTGCATTTTCTCCTGCATCCTTACATAATGCACTTGCAAATTCGGTTATATATGCCACTGCACATGATTTTAGTGCAATTTTAAAATAGCCCTCATCAACTCCGCTTTTAGAAACAATTTGTCCAAACTGATTTATAACATCTCCTAATGTGTTTGATGTATATAATAGTAAAACAATACCTGTTGTAAGTGATATCATAAGTGCAAGCTCAGGTCTTGTTGATTTTATTGTGACCGAAAGAATAGCACCAATTATTCCGATTGCAACGATTGAAAAAATATCCATTGGTGTCACCCTAAAAATTAAAAATTTGCTTTATTGTGTCAAATAGCTGTCCAATCTCTTTAGATATAATCATCAACACAACAACCAATCCTGCAATTGTTGTTAAAAGAGCCTGTTCTTCACGCCCTGCGCGTGTTAATAACTGGTTTAGGACAGAAACCACAATTCCAACCCCGGCAATTTGAAAAATTAAATCAACATTCATTATTTTTCCTCCGTTATTCTTATAGTAGCATTATAACAACAAAAAGTCCTAATGTAATTCCTAAGCTTTTCTTTAGTTTTGACAGTTTTTGATATTCTTCCTTTGCGCATTCTTGCATTGCTTTTAACATCGAAATAGTGTTTTCTATATTTTTCAACTGTCCCTCACGGTCTGTCATTCCAAGCTCTGCACCGAGCATAATTAAAATTTCACACTCTTCCTTTGAGAGATGCAAAGGAATACTGTCTTCTGTAACAGAATTTCTCCATCTTTCTGAAAGAGATAATGTTTTATCTTTTTCTGCACAGGTTAAAAATAATTTGTCAAAATCTATTATTTTTGATACTTTTACTAAGATGTTGTCGATATAATCTGAACTGTATCGTATTTCATTCTCCATAGCTAATAACCCTGCATTTATTTTTAACAGGCTTTTATATCTTCTATATGGTGTAAGAGAACTGAGATATCCCCATATAAAAGCAGAAACTAATATCAATATGGCACCAACAAATTTAAACACAATAGATTTCTCCGATTGTTCCTGGGCCGTTGTTTCTGTTTAGCGTTATGAAGCAATCAAATACTGATATAAATTCAGGATTATTTTTAAAAAGTTCCTCACGCGATTTTGAATGTATGCTTGCTATTATTGAAACTCCTGATGAGATGGCTTTTTTGACTGCAATCAAATCATCATTTCCACCAAGCTCGTCCGTGATTATCACATCTGGGGACATAGAACGAATGAGAATTGAAAAAGCATCATTTTTTGAGGCTCCCTCCAAAACATCCAATGAGTATCCCAAGTCAAAGCCTAAATATCCTTTTGATACTGCACAGATTTCATTTCTCTCATCAGCAACACAGACTTTTATGCCTTTTTTTGAGAGTTTTTTTGCTATATCTCTTAATATTGTTGTCTTACCGCAACAGGGTGGGGAAATGATAAGAGTGTTTAGAATTTTATTGTTATTATAAATTGTATCAATAAGATTATCTGATGCACCATCAACTTCCTTTGCAATTCTATAATTTAATCCACTGATATTTTTGATTGATGAAATGTTAGAGTTGTTTATAACAGCACTTCCGCAAATTCCAATTCTGTTTCCGCCTTCAATTGTGACAAAGCCTTGTCTTAGTGAATTTTCGGCAGTATAGAGTGAGCTTTTAACAATTAATTCCAATGCTTCGTTAATGTCCTGATTTGAAACAATTATAGCTTTGGTAATATCATTGGTAAGAACTGAATCCTTTGTTATAAAATATGATTTGTCTTTAAAATTTACAACAAAGGGAAGTCCCTTCCTTAGTCTTAATTCCTCTGCACAATATAACTCTGTGAAGGTTAAAAGTTTTCTGAATTTTGTGGGTAGATATCTTAAAATTGGATGAATTTTAACACCTTTTGTTTCGTTTATTATTAACATTTGTAACACCTCTTTTGCAATCATTTTATTCTTGTCCAAATAATTTTAGAACAAAAAATATCACGCTTATTGATAAGCGTGATATTTAAAGTTTTATTATCTTAATTGTGCGCCTAACTTATATTCGAGGTCTTTTATGATTTTTGTGAAAATCTTATTAATTTCCTCGTTTGTCAAGCTTCTGTCCGATGCTCTGAATGAAACTGCATAGGCAACACTCTTTTTGCCATCAGGAATTTGTGCTCCCTCATAAACATCAAATAAATTGATTGTGTCAAGCAGTTCTCCTGAAGCTTTTTTGATTACCTTTTCAATTTCTCCAACAGGAGTGGTTTTATCAATAAGCATTGCGATATCTCTTGTTACTGCAGGGAATTTTGGCAATGCCTTAAATTTAATGTCATTATTAATAGCATTAAATACCTGCATCAAATTGATTTCTGCAATATAGCACTTTTCATCAATATCAAAATTCTTGGAAACATCAGGATGAATTTCTCCGATTGTACCGATTACCTCGCCCTTTATAAGAACCTTAGCACATCTTCCTGGGTGATATGTTGGGTTTTCACTGTCGGCAACATATGATACATCAGATATGTTCATATTTTTAAACATTGCTTCCAAAACACCCTTCAAATCAAAGAAATCAACACCGCCATACATACCAAGAGTAATTATTTCAGGCTCGTTTGGAAGTTCTCCCTTTGTTGTTGGGATATATATAGTTGCAATTTCAAATAGCTTAGCAGAAGCATTTTGATGGTTATAGTTATATGATAGGGCACCCATCATACTTGCAACAGATGTTGTTCTCATAATTGAAGTATCTTCACCAAGTGGGTTTGTGATTGTGACACAATTTCTTAATTCGCTGTCTTGAGGAATTAAAAGCTTATCAAATATTGCAGGACCTGTAAAGGTGTATGTGCAAATCTCATTTAATCCTTGTGCAGTTAAAAGTGTTGAAATCTTATTTCGTGTTGACTGGATAGGGGAAAGTCTTCCTCTTGTTGCATTTCCTGAAAGTGCAGTTACAGGAATTTTATCATATCCGTAAAATCTTGCAATTTCTTCTGCAATATCAGCTTCTGCCTCAATATCAGGTCTGAATGTTGGAGCAATTACTGTCATATTCTTTTCGTCAACAATAAATTCTAATGCCTTTAAGTAGCCAATCATTTCTTCTGTTGAAAGGTCAGTGCCTAAAAATGCATTAATTTTATCAGGTCTTAGTGTATGAACTTTCTGTTCTTTCTGAGTTCCCAAAACATCAATCAAACCACCAACAACCTCACCGCATTGAAGCATATCTACAAGCTCGCAGGCCCTTTCGATTGCAGGAAGTGCATTATTTACATCAAGTCCCTTTTCAAATCTTGAAGATGACTCAGTTCTTAAACCTATTCTTTGAGCAGTTAAACGAACTGATGAAGCATCAAAGGTTGCAGATTCAAATATAACTGTTGTTGTGTCATCTTTAACCTCAGAGTTAAATCCACCCATAACGCCTGCAACTGCAACTGCCTTTTCACCATCAGAAATAACAAGGTCATCAGCACAAAGTTTTCTGTCCTGCTCGTCAAGTGTTTTTATGATTTCACCATCACAAGCATTTCTTACAACAATTTTATTTTGTGCTAAATCTCTTAAGTCAAAAGCGTGCATAGGTTGACCGTATTCAA
>JAZNOH010000109.1:0-3507 GCA_045580715.1 Clostridia bacterium | reverse complement strand
GGAAAATATCAGATGACACCAACTCAGGCTATGGCTGCAAAAATTCCGATGCTTACCAAGGAAACAAAGACCTGTTCTGTTATGGCGTGGGGATACAATCCGTTCATCACAGAAAAAAGTCCATATCATGGTGCATATCTTGCAGTTATGGAGTCGGTTGCAAAATTGGTTGCAACAGGTGCACCGCTTGATGATTGTTACTTAACATTCCAGGAATATTTTGAAAAACCTGGAACAAATCCAAAAAGATGGGGCAAGCCTTTGGCAGCTTTATTGGGAGCGTTTGAGGCACAGATGGATTTGGGCTTCGGAGCAATCGGCGGTAAGGACTCAATGAGTGGTAGCTTTGAAGATATAGATGTTCCTCCTACATTGGTTTCCTTTGCAGTGACAGTTGGAAACACAGATGACATCATATCTCCTGAGTTTAAAAAAGCAGGCTCAACTATAAGACTTGTCCGTGCTAAAGTGAATGAAAAAGGACTACCTGATTCAAAAGAATTCTTAGAAATCTCAAAGAAAATATATGCTCTTATAAAAGAAAAGAAGATAATCAGTGCATATACTCCTGTTATTGGTGGTATCGCAGAAGGTCTTATGAAGATGACAATGGGAAATAGAATTGGTTGCCAGATTAATAATATTTCCGAAAAAGAATTGTTTGATTATTCATACACAGCTTTTGTTTTGGAAACAACTCCTGATTGTGATTTCGGTGAACTAATCGGAAAAACTGTTGATGATTATTCAATTACCTTTGATGGTAAAACAGTAGATATGAAAGAAATCCAAAAGCTTTATGAGGATAAGTTAGAGCCTGTTTTCTCTTGCAACATTGAGCAAAAGAGTGATGAGCCAAAGACAATCTCATATAAAGCAGAAACAAGAGTTTCACCAAAAATAAAGGTTGTAAAGCCTAAGGTATTAATCCCTGTATTCCCTGGCACAAACTGTGAATATGATACTGCAAAGCAGATTGAAAGAGCAGGAGCAGAGGCTGAAATATTTGTTATAAACAATCTAACTGCACAGGGTGTTTCTGATTCAGTTGAAGCATTTGCAAAGAAGATTAAAGAATCACAAATCATATTTGTTCCCGGTGGTTTCTCGGGTGGTGACGAGCCTGATGGTTCAGGAAAGTTTATCACAGCATTCTTCAGAAACCCACAAATCAAGGAAAGCGTTAATGAGCTTTTGAAAAACAGAGATGGTTTGATGGCAGGTATCTGTAATGGTTTCCAGGCATTGATTAAATTAGGTCTTGTGCCATTTGGAGAAATTATTGATGCCGATGAAAATTGTCCTACTTTGACATATAACAAAATCGGCAGACACCAGTCAAGAATCGTAAGAACAAGGGTTGCATCAAACAAATCTCCTTGGTTGGCTGAGACAAATGTGGGTGATGTTTACCAGGTGGCAATTTCCCACGGTGAAGGTAGATTTATCTGCAATGATGATTTGATGAAGAAACTGATTGAAAACGGTCAGATTGCAACTCAATATGTTGATATTGAAAAAAATCCTACAAACGATATAAGATTTAATCCAAATGGCTCGGATATGGCTGTTGAGGGTATCACATCGCCTGACGGAAGAATAATCGGTAAGATGGGACACTCAGAAAGAATTGGAGATAATCTTTACAAAAATGTTTGCGGAGATTATAATATTAATATGTTCTCATCAGCTGTTAAGTATTTTAAATAATAGGGAGGAATAAAAAATGGCAAAATATTATAGCGAACCATCAAGAACATTCAGCGAATATCTTTTGATACCAGGGTACACTTCAAGAGAGTGCATACCTGCAAATGTATCACTAAAAACACCTTTGGTTAAATATAGAAAGGGTGAGGAGGAATGTCCTATCTCTTTGAATATTCCAATGGTATCTGCAATAATGCAGTCAGTATCAAATGATACTTTAGCAATAGCTTTGGCAAAAGAGGGTGGAATGTCTTTCATTTATGGCTCTCAGTCAATTGAGGACGAAGCAGCTATGGTTGCAAGAGTTAAAAGCCACAAGGCAGGCTTTGTTGTGAGTGATACTCAATTATCACCTGCAAGCACTTTGGCAGATGTTTTGGAAATTGTTGAGGAAACAGGCCATTCAACTATTGCAGTAACTGATGATGGAACTGCTAATGGTAAGCTCTTGGGAATTATAACAAGCAGAGATTATCGTGTCAGCAGAATGAGTACAGATGTGCCTGTAACAGAGTTTATGACTCCGTTTGAAAACTTAATAACTGCTCCTGAGAATACAACTCTTAAAGAAGCAAATGATATTATCTGGGAACACAAACTAAATTCCCTTCCTATTATAAATGACAAACAACAGCTTTTGTATTTCGTATTCCGTAAGGACTACACAAGCCATAAGGAGCATCCTAATGAAATTTTGGATAGCGAAAAGAGATATATGGTTGGTGCGGGTATAAATACACTTGATTATGAAAAGAGAGTTCCTGCTTTGGTTGAAGCAGGTGCAGATGTTTTGTGTATTGACTCTTCAGAAGGCTACTCAATCTGGCAAAAGCAAACAATAGACTTTATCAGAGAAAAGTATGGTGACAGCGTTAAGGTCGGCGCAGGAAATGTTGTTGACAGAGAAGGCTTTATGTTCCTTGCAGAAGCAGGTGCTGATTTCATTAAAATCGGTATCGGTGGTGGCTCAATCTGTATCACAAGAGAAACTAAGGGTATCGGAAGAGGTCAGGCTACTGCAGTGATTGAAGTTGCACAAGCCAGAGATGAATATTATGAAAAGACAGGTATATATATTCCTATCTGCTCAGACGGTGGTATTGTTCACGATTATCACATAACTCTTGCTTTGGCTATGGGTGCTGATTTCGTTATGCTTGGAAGATATTTTGCAAGATTTGACGAAAGCCCAACCAACAAGGTTAACCTTAACGGAACATATGTTAAGGAGTATTGGGGTGAAGGCTCAAACAGAGCTAGAAACTGGCAAAGATATGACCTTGGCGGAAAATCAAAGCTTTCATTTGAGGAGGGCGTTGACTCATATGTAACATATGCAGGTAGTCTTCACGATAATGTTGAAAAAAGCTTGTATAAGGTTAAGTCAACAATGTGTAACTGTGGTGTTATCAACATTCCTGATTTGCATGAGAATGCAAAATTAACTGTTGTTTCTTCAACAAGTATCATTGAGGGTGGATATCACGATGTTACTCTAAAGACAGCAAATGCTAAAATATAAGACGGTTGTAAAAAAGCATATTAGGTAATAAAAAATCACCGACTGAAACAATTCAGTCGGTGATTTAATTTTTTTATGGTTTGCGAAGATGTTCGCACTATGGCGGCTTTTGTTGCCGCCTGATTGGACAAGCACTCGTTAACAGCTCGCTTGTGCATTGTTAATGCACTCCGGCGAGCATGCATCTGGGGTGTTTTTTAAGAGGGAACTCCCTCTTAAATGGTTTTAGTCCTTTTGACATCAAAAGGACATAAAAGTTAAAAATTTGCATATTA
>JAZNOH010000108.1:0-2710 GCA_045580715.1 Clostridia bacterium | reverse complement strand
GGAAAGTCACGAAGTGCCTGTCCTCTTTCCTTTCTATATAGATAGTGTGGTTTGTTTGGTTATATTATAGTTTGTACTTGGAGAAGAAAACCAAAATATTTTGGTTTTCTCTAAGCTTCTAAAGTATTTCTCGAACAATTTGCAGTAATTTATCTAAGCTTTTGTGTAAGTTCTGTTGTATATTTGTGTAGTTTTCATTCTCTAAATGGGTATTTTTATCTAAAAAGTTGGTCGCAGATGTGTTATTCTTGCACAAAATCTAATAAAATCTGTATTTTTTGGAAAATTTTTTAAGAAAGGTATTGACTTTTAAAGAATTGTGTGTTATACTCTTAACATAATCAGTTCGTTGCTGGTATCTTCGTGTAATACTACCCCTTATCTCCTTGGGGTGAAGATATTAGCCAACTTTGACTCATAGGTTGTTCGTACTGATTAAGTCTTGCAATCGGAAATGTTTGTAAGGCGACTTGCATAACTTGGTGTTATGTATCTTGGGGTTCGCGTGCATTTCCCCAACTGTGATACATATTCACTACTTCGTGTATGGGTAGGTTCAACTCCCCTATCCAATCACCTCCTTTCTGTGGGTAAGACCACGAACTAATTTGCTTTTGGCTACGCAAATTAGTATGGCTTGGGCGTGCGACCTTTCTCCCAAGCCCAAAGATTTTTTCTTTTTTATTGTGGAATGATTTGGTAGGCATTCCACAGGCATATGACAGTGGGGTAGGCTATCATCTGCCCCCACCTCCTTTCTGTAGTGTTTTTGCTACAATGTACTCCTTTGGTTATTATGGGTACTGGGTTTGAAACCCAAATTTCGACATGAATGTGCATCGATATAATTCGATGCGGGGTAGTTATATTTCTACCCCACCTCCGATTAAAAGTGTCTATTTGACACACCTCATATACATTATTTAAAGGGCAGAGCGACACTTCGTGTCGCTCTGCTTTATTTTTGTATTTTGTATGGTGACTATGTTGTATGTGTGTGGTAGTTATGTTTATTGCGAACAATATTTATAAAAATCGTAATTTTATGTGTATTATGCGTACTATTTTTCAAAAAAGCGAACAAAAATACCTGTTTTGTGTAATATTTTTATAAAAATTTAGGTTTTAGTGTAGAGAATAAGTATTTTTGTTCGTGTTTGTATTCTTAACTTGTATATTTTTATTGTTTTATGATAAGCGTACAATTACTCCCTGACTTGCATTGTGTATATTGCACATTAATATTATTTTTATCACACAAGTCCTTGTATTATTAGTTATTATGTGTTATAATAAAGACATAAAATACTTGGTGGTGTAAAAAATGTCAAATAATATGACTGATTTAAATGCTATTCGTTACTATCATAAGCGTGTAAAGCGTAGTTATAGTATGGGTAATTATGAGGGTGCAATGTCTTTGGTAAATGAGGCGACTGGTATAATAAATAGTAGATATATGAACTATTGTGATTTTTGTATTCAAGAGGATTTTGGGTATTGTGGTTTAAGGCGTTCCAGTCAGCCTATCGAGGAAATTCGTATGGAATATTGTATTCCTTGCTTGTTAATGTGTTGGGAGACTGAGATGAATAAGCATAATCATCGTTATAAGAGTAGTCGTAAGCCTCGTAGTATGCGAAATGGTAATGGGTATTATTAAAATATTTACATAGGGAATATCTGTTGGGGTGTAAGAGAGTTTAACTTTTTGTCCACCAAATTTAAAAGTTTATTTCTTATTCCATAGATGATTGAATATCCCCACCCCAGCAGTTCCAAAATATAAGTGTAGGGCGGGCAAAGCCCGCCCTACCAACAAAGATGTTTTATGGTATTGTGTATTTGGTTTAAATAATGTTGTGTGATTTTGGTTAAAATGGTATTGTGTGCTTGCGTACAATATTTATATAAAATGACTAAAGGAATGGTGTAAAAATGGTATCTTTAAGAGAGAATAGGGCTGAACATTCTGATTTAATTCGTAATGATTTGGTTCATATTGATAATTCAAATGATTGGGATATTATTATTGATAAGGTAAAGCCTTGGGCTATTTACTTTACTGTAATCAATCATCGTGACGAAAATCTTTCTGCTCGTTATATGTTGCATGGTTCTGCGGAGTTGGGTGAGCCTGATATTGTAACTCTGTATTATCGTAAGCCCATTTTAACTGGCAGACAGCAAATCTTTCATGGTAATTATAAGCCTATTGCGTTAAAGGCTCAGACTTGTGATGCTGATGTAAAGTATATGTTTATTAAGTATCGTACTCCTAAAGCAAATGCTTATAATCAGGTGGATATAGACTATTTCGTAAAGAAATTGGCTACTCGTGGTTATATTTCTGGTGAATGGGTAGATGATTATAAGGATTTGGTAATTCACGAAAATCACGACCATCAGGTTCGTCTTGATGCTTATACTAAACTTCTTCATGAATTGGAGGATAAAATTCGTGAGGAGAAGCGTGCAATCGAGCTTGTGTATGATGCAGAGGGTAATCTAATTAAGTAATCAAATATAATGTGGGGGTATCTTTGTTATGACTTCTATAATGGATTTATTGGTAAAGAATTATGATAAGGATAATGTGTTCTACAATCTTCGTTCTGATATGTTATATGTAGTATCTATAATGGAATTAGAAGAGCAGAGAAATGTGGATAGGCTTTATTCTTATTGTATTACAAGAGAGGCTGTAAAT
>JAZNOH010000107.1:0-3235 GCA_045580715.1 Clostridia bacterium | reverse complement strand
TGTTGCTGAAATTAAGTCAGGTAAGATCGAATATAAGCTTGACAAAACAAATATCATCCACTGCCCAATCGGAAAGGTTTCTTTCGGTAAGGAAAAGTTGGCTGAAAACTTTGAAGCATTGATGGGCGCTGTTATCAAGGCTAAGCCATCAGCTGCTAAGGGACAATATTTAAGAAGCGTTGCAGTTGCTTCAACAATGGGACCTGGCATCAGAATTAATGCATCAAAGCTTTAATTTTAAAGAAATTTTTAAATTTCTATTGACATTTGATTTTATTTGTGGTAAAATTCCACAGGTAAATATAAATCCGCAGACAGCAGGCAAAAAGGTAAGTCCTGCCGAGGGTAGTATTTAGTTAACAAATTAAGTTACTAATGGCTCTTTGCGTGTCTGTGGCAAAGAGCCTTCATTTTTTTGAAGGCAAAAGCATTTTTACAGGAGGTGAAATGTTAAATGCCAAGTGAGAAGGTTTTAGAAGCAAAGAAAGCACAAGTTGCTGAATTGATCGAAGTTTTGAATGGCGCTACAACAGGTGTCCTTGTTGATTACAGAGGTTTGACTGTTGAAGAAGATACAAAATTGAGAAACAATTTAAGAGCAGCTGGTGTTAAGTACTTTGTTGTAAAGAACACATTACTTCGTTTAGCAGCAAATCAAACAGGTCTTGAAGACTTAGATTCAATTTTACACGGTCCAACAGCTTTGGCAGTTTCAGATGATGCAGTTGCTCCTGCAAAGGTATTGGCTGATTTTGCAAAAGAAAATGAGACTTTGGAAATTAAATCAGGTTTTATGGACGGTAAGGTTTTGTCACTCGACGAAATCAAAACTCTTGCAAAGACTCCAAGCAAGGAAACTCTTATTGCAAAGATTATGGGCAGCTTGAATTCCCCTATTTCGGGACTTGCAAGATTGCTTAGCACAATTGCAGAAGGTGGCGTTGAAATCGCTGACCTAATTGCAAAGAAGGAAGCAGAAGCACAACCTGCTCAAGAAGAAACACCAGCAGAAGCTCCTACAGAAGAGGCTCCAGCTGCAGAAGAAGCTCCAGTAGAGGAAGCTCCTGTTGCAGAAGAAGCTAAAGCAGAGGAGGCTCCAGCTCAAGAAGAAGCACCTGCAGAAGAAACTCAGGATGCAGAATAATTAACTTTTTGACAAGAAATTGTCTGATAAATTATTAATTTTAGGAGGTCAATAAAATGGCAGATATTCAAAAGATACTTGATGATATCAAGGAATTAAAATTGTTAGAGGTTGCAGAGCTTGTTAAGCTTATGGAAGAAGAATTCGGCGTTTCAGCTGCTGCTCCAGTTATGGTTGCAGGTGCTGCTGCTGAAGGTGGCGCAGCTGCTGCAGAACAGTCAGAGTTTGAGGTTGTACTTGCAGATGCAGGTGCTTCAAAGCTTGGCGTAATCAAGGTTGTAAGAGAACTTACAGGTCTTGGCTTGAAGGAAGCAAAAGAATTAGTTGACGGTGCTCCAAAGTCATTGAAGACAGGCGTAGCTAAGGAAGAGGCTGAAGCAATGAAGGCTAAGTTGGAAGAAGCTGGCGCAAAGGTTGAATTGAAATAATTTAACTTAATTTCATGGCTTAAGAAACGGAGAATTATTATATGATTTGTGACCTATCCCAGATATTAAAGGATTACGGTGGCACTATGCCTGTTAATGGTGTGTGCAAGCTTGATGACACAGAGTTTTTGGGTGAAGATTTATCTTTTCCTGATGGACTCTTTATCGACGGAAAAATCACCAATAATACCAAGTCTCTGCATTTTACAGCTAAAGTAACCGGCAAACTGCAGGCACATTGTGCTCGTTGCAGAGTGACGGTTTATGAGGATGTTGAATTTGATATTTCTGAAATTCTCGTAAGAGATGAGGACGCTAATTCAACAGACGATGACATAATAGTTTTTTCCGGTCATGAGGTTGACTTAGGAGATATTGTGATTGACAATTTCTTTTTGAATGCCTCAGGGAAATACCTATGTAAAGAGGATTGCAAGGGACTTTGTCCCAAGTGTGGTCAGGATTTAAATATTAAAGAATGTGATTGCAGCGATGACGAGATAGACCCAAGATGGGAAGCATTGGCTCAAATCATTAAAAATTCCGAAAGCGAATAGGAGGTGCGATTGAGATGGCAGTACCTAAGGGTAAAGTATCGAGATCAAGAAGAGATAAAAGACGCGCTAACTGGAAATTAGCTATTCCTGGAATAGTTGAGTGTCCACAGTGTCACGAATATAAGATGCCTCATAGAGTTTGTAAGGCTTGCGGTTATTACAACGGTAAAGAGGTAATAAAGGTGTCTAACGACTAATTTTAAGATGCAATAAGCTTATGGCTTATTGCATTTTTTTTTCTTATATGTTATAATTGATGCATACAGAAATTTATGAAATAAAATCAAAATAGGAGAATTGATATGGGTGTAAAGGAAAATGCACTAAGAGAATGGTTATTGGATTATGCACAAAAAGAAGGTGTTTCTGGTATAATTGAGATAATAGATAAAGATGAAGTGATTTTTAAAGAATATCTTGGCTATGCAAATAAAGAAGAAAAAACACCAATCACAGATGATACAATGTTCAGATTATATTCTATGACAAAGTCTTTTGTTGCAATAGGAATTATGAAGCTATACGATCAAGGTAAGGTTAGTTTATCAGCACATCCGGGGGAGTATCTTGAATGTGCAAAAAGGCTTGATGATAGATTAACAATAGAAAATATTATGTTACATAGAAGTGGACTTTATGAAATTTCATCAGCTGAGGCCCAGAGTGTAAAAAGAGATGTTGATTTTGAGGAAGAAATACTTAAGCTTTGCGAAATGCCTATGTATTTTGCCCCTGGTGAAGAAGAAAGATATACAAACACTAATTTTATTATATTGTCTATGATTCTTGAACAATTTCATAATATGTCAACAAAGGGATATTTGGAAAATGTATTGTTCAAGGAATTTGGAATGAATACTGCTTGTTGCGATGAGGGAGATACCGACATTAAAAATATGGCGATTGGCTACGAAAAAGTTGATGGAAAAATTCAGAGAATTCCATATGTCAATATGAAAATGATATCAGGTGCAGGCTTTGGTGTAGGAACAATAAAGGATGTTGAGGCTCTTTATGACATTGTCAGAAACAAAAAAATTATAAGCCAAAAAGCGTGGGATTTAGTGTTGAAAAAGCCTGAAGATGGATACTTTTTTGGTTTTGGC
>JAZNOH010000106.1:0-9164 GCA_045580715.1 Clostridia bacterium | reverse complement strand
GCATTAAGAACTATTCCCCGTCCAAATTTATTGTGACTTACGATGTCACCCTTTTGATATGTTTTTGTATCTACCTCTTGCTTAGGAATAGTTATGACATTCTTAAATGAATTAATGTTTTCTTTTGCTTTTATAATACTGTTGTTTACTATGGATTTCGGAGTTTTTGGCGACCTGTTTTCTTTTTTAGTATCTATTTCGGAAATAAACCTGCTTGGTCTTTGATATGTTGTCTGCCCAAAAATTGTTCTCATCTGGGCATTTGTAATATATAGCTTTTCTTTCGCACGAGTTATGGCAACATAACAAAGCCGTCTTTCTTCCTCAAGGTCCTCCTGATCCTGATACCCTGATTGACCTTTTAGTGACGGGAATAATCCATCCTCCATTCCAATCAAAAATACAGTAGGAAATTCAAGTCCTTTGGCACTATGCACCGTCATCATCACAACATAATCTTCTGTCTCATCATATGTATCAATACCTGAAACCAAAGACACATTTTCCAAAAATGCCTCAAAGCTTTTCTCATCATCATTTTTTTCAAATTCCATAGCAACTGAAATGAATTCCTTAATATTTTCTAATCTTGTTTGCGCCTCAATTGTGTTCTCCATTTCAAGTGTTGCTGCATAGCCTGTGTCATTCATAACTCTCTCAATAAACTTAGTTAGTTCAAGAGATTTACTCAATTTCTGCAAATTGTTAATCAGGGTTGTGAATTCACCAAATTTTGAGCTTGCTCTTATAATTTCAGGGTATTTATCAGGCTCAGAAATAATTTTAAACAAGCTTTTGTTATGATACCCTGCTAAAAATGATGCCTTGTCCATTGTTGTTTTTCCGATTCCTCGTTTAGGCTCATTTATTATCCTCATAACACTGACATCATCATCAGGATTTAAAATAACCCTTAAGTATGCAATTATGTCCTTGATTTCCTTTCTGTCATAGAATCTTAATCCTGACAAAATCTTATGAGGAATAACATTTCTTACAAATGTATCTTCTATCACTCTTGATTGAACATTAGTCCTGTAAAGAATGGCAAAATCAGAATAGCTTGCTCCCTTTGAAACTGCTCTTTCAATTTCTTCTGCAATAAAGGTTGCTTCCTCTCTTTCATTATAGCCGGTATATAGGCTGATGATTTCCCCATCGTCATTTCCTGTCCAGAGAGTTTTTGATTTTCTTTCATTATTGTTCTTTATAACTGAATTTGCAGCATTTAAAATATTCTTTGTCGAACGATAGTTTTGTTCTAACTTAATTACCTTTGCATCATCAAATTCTTTTTCAAAATCAAGAATATTTCTTATGTTTGCACCCCTGAATTTATATATACTCTGGTCATCATCACCAACAACACAAATATTTCTTGTTCCTGCTGCCAACAGACTGATCAGCATATATTGGGCAGTGCTTGTGTCCTGATACTCATCAACCATTATGTATCGGAACTTATTTTGATATATCTTCAAAACATCCTCATTTTCCCTTAAAATTTTAACTGTAAAGAAAATAATATCATCAAAGTCAATAGCATTATTCCTCTTTAGCTTTTCCTGATATAAAGAATAAACCTGACTAATCCTTGAAAGACGATAATCATTTTCATATTTTTTTGCATATTCTATTGGATCAAGCATTTCATCCTTTGCCTTACCCAATTGTGCACTAACAGATTTTGGGCTAAAAATCTTGTCGTCTAAATTAAGTTCCTTTAAGCAATCCTTAATAACAGTTTTCGTGTCATCAGAATCATAAATTACAAAGTTTTTTTCAAACCCAATCCTGTCAATACAATTTCTTAAAATTCTTACACAACAGGAATGGAATGTGCTAATCCACATACCCTCTGATGCACTGCCTATGATAGCCTCAATTCTTGTCTTCATTTCATTTGCTGCTTTATTTGTAAATGTGATTGCCAATATGTTATATGGTGATACACCGTTATTCTTCATCATATATGCAATTCTGTTTACTAATACAGTTGTTTTTCCGCTACCGGCACCTGCTAAAACCAACAAGGGTCCTTCAGTTGTTCTTACTGCCTCTTGTTGCATATCATTCAATTTGGATATATCCATAACTAACTCCTCTTATTTAAACAATGATAAAATCTCTTCTCTTGAGAGACCTGAAATTGTTTTATCGTTTTTCTTTATTATGCTGTCTGCGAGATTTTGCTTTGCTTCCTGTAATTTTAATATTTGCTCTTCAATTGTCCCTCTTGCTGCAAGCTTTATAACAAGCACAGATTTGGTCTGTCCTATTCGATAAGCCCTGTCTGTTGCTTGTGACATAACAGCAGGATTCCACCAAGGGTCATAATGAATTACCATATCTGCACCTGTAAGATTTAATCCTGTTCCCCCTGCCTTTAATGATACTAAAAACAAATTTTTCTCACCATTATTAAATCTGTCTGCCATCTGTGTTCTTAAACTTGATGGTGTTTTTCCATCAATAAAGAAACAATCTATCTCTCTTTTCTTGATTTGGGCACGAATTATATCAAGCATCGATGTAAATTGCGAAAATACTAAAATTCTTCTGCCCTGAGATAATGCCAAGTCAATTAATTCCAACAAATACTCTAATTTGCCGCTCTCTTTTTTATAATTCATATCAAAAAGTGACGGATGACAACAAATCTGTCTTAATCTTAAAAGAATAGTCAGGATCTTCATTCCTCCATCACGAGTATTGATAAGCTCATTGACTTCGTCTTTAGCTAACGATAAAAATGCCTTATATAATTTTTTTTGTTCAGGAACAAGGTCACAATAAATTGTGTTCTCAATTTTTTCAGGTAATTCATTCAATACATCGGCTTTCAATCTTCTCAAAACAAATGGTTTGATTTTCTTTCTCAGATCTTCTAATTCAGCTCCACCATCATCTGAGGTTTTGATGCTATCATAAACCTTTGAAAACTCCCGCTTTGTATTTAAGTAACCCTTCATAACAAAGTCAAAAACTGACCATAGTTCTGATAGATTATTTTCAACAGGCGTTCCTGAGAGTGCAAATTTCCTTTCTGCATTTATTTTTTTAACTGCTTTTGCGCTCATTGTGTCAGAGTTTTTAATATTCTGAGATTCATCAATAAACATATATGAAAAGGAAAGCTCGGAATAAAGTGAAATATCTCGCCTTATAAGAGGGTATGAGGTTATAACAAAATCTGCACCATCAATCTCAGACAGTGATTTCTCTCTATCCTCCTTTGTTCCATCGACAAGCTTAACAACCGCATTAGGAGAAAACTTATTTATCTCATTTAACCAGTTATATGTCAATGCGCTCGGTGCAACAACCAATGCAGGCTTAGTTTTTTTCTCGCTCATAACAAAGGCTATGACCTCTAATGTTTTTCCCAAACCCATATCATCTGCTAAAATTCCGCCAAATCCCAATTCAGACAGTTGTTTAAGCCAATAAACACCTTTTATCTGATAATCTCTTAGTACATTATTTAAATACTCAGGAATATCAGGTTTTATATTATTTATTCCCTCAATCAGTTCATTAAATGATTTATCAGCAGTGATAACACCCTCTGTTTTTAGTGCCTGAAGATATAGGGCATAATATTTTGACAAAGCTTTATTAGATGCTTTAATATCCTTTTCCTGAAAATTCAATGCATCAAATAATTTAAATTTCTTTAGGGTATCTTCATCTATTGTTATAAATGAGCCATCCTTTAACCTGTGAAAATTTTCTTTCATTCTAACAGAATTTAAAATTCCATAAATCTCATCATAGGCAAGCTCTGTTTCAAATCCAACATCTAATAAATCAATCTGTTTGTTGTATCTAACATCTACTTTTAAATTTATATCCTTTTTACTAAGTAATTTATCAAAGCTATCACTTGTATATATGGTAGCATACTCAGATATCTCATTTACTGTCTTGGTAACAAATTCATAGATTTGTGATGCTTCAAAAATTGAATATACACCATCAGCATAGGAAAATCTATCAAAATATGATATTACTTTTTCTTCCTTTAAAACATCTCTTATGACTATTTTTTCTCCATTTTGGCTGTTAGCAGGAAGTCTTATATCAATCGAACCATATTTGACCATTAAAACTGCAGTAACAACCTTTTTATCAACATCAAGATAAATTGAAAACTGTGGTTTTTCGTTTATTAATATTGAATCAACTCCCGCAGTAACAACGCCTTGCTTATTTCTTATTTTGGGATAAACATAAGTAGCAAAATCTATTCTTGCAGTGTTTCTAAAATCAATTTGTGTTCTGCTTTCAGTTGTTAATGAATTATAAATAGGCATAAACCATTCACGCCAATCCTTCTCGGTATGATAAAAGCAATCATCATACAAATACCAACTTCCGTCAGGAAACAACGCAGTTCCGCTTTGGGAAACATTAATTGATATTTCATTGTCAGTTGCATTGACATCGACTAATATATCAGGATTATCCTCGATTACACGATAATCCTTTAATTGAATTGAGTTATAATAATATTCACAATCACATTTCAATAGATATGGAAGAATTCTTTTTGCTGATTCGCAAGCAATATAAGCCCTTGAAATTCTTGGTGTGTATCCAGCTTCGGAAACTCTGTTCTGATATGCTTCAACCAGAATATTCATTATCTTTTCTTCATTTTCTCCGAGTGAATATCTTGATGAATTTATTGCTGTGTGCTTTGAAATTTTATAATCCATACCATTTTGATAGCAATTTAAAAACTCATCAATCCTGCCAACCTTAATTGGCTCTTCAAAACCACACATCAGTTCAATACCGTAACTGCACTTTCTGTCATCAGTCGAATTTATTGACAGTATAAATTTCATATTAAGGCGCTCTTTTAAAAAACAGTTGTCTGCAAATTGAGAACATAAATATTGTGCCAAATCATCATTTTTGTCACCAACAATATTTTTATCAGAAATTTCTGACTGTCTTTTTTTAAGAGTTGCAACAATATGCTTGCAAGCAGTTCCCATCGTTTGACAATACGCACAGGTACACAATGCATTTGCTATCTTATCCCCTTGAAAATCTATCCTGACACTATATACACTGTCTCCGTCAGCAATTGCAGTAATACCTGTTTCTTCACGGGTTTTAATATGAATACGCCCTTTTTTCAAATATTCAATTCCTCTTTTATATATGTTCTGCGAACATATTTCACGGATTGCATCATCGGTTATATTCATAGTTTATCACCCCCTGTTTGTTATCATATTATTATAACATATTTATCCTCACATATCAAGCTTTTTAAATTAAAAAGTGATGTGTCTTTATGACACATCACTCATTATTCCACTCACAACTCTGTTATTTCCACATAAATCCTTAATAATCTTTATATCGGAAAAATCTTTTTCCATCATTTTCTTAACATCTTCTGCCTGGTCAAATCCAATCTCAAAGGCAAGCATACCATTAACCTTTAAAAGCTTTGGAGCAATTTTTATAATTCTCTCATAATATAAAAGTCCGTTCTCTCCACCATCTAACGCTAAGCTCGGTTCATAATTTTTGACATCCTTTTGTAAATCAAGAATATCCCGACTCCTTATATATGGTGGATTGGAAACAATTAAATCGTATTTTCCAAATACCTCATATTTAAAAACATCTGCCTCTTCAAAGCTGACTCTATCCAAAACGCCATTAGCCTCTGCATTCTTTTTAGCAACTTTCAATGCATTTTTTGAAATATCAACAGCCTTTATTAATGCATTTTCATTAAACTTAGCTATGCTTATTGCAATACACCCTGAGCCTGTTCCAAAATCAATGCAGGATATAGCCTTATTGGCAAAATGCTCCAATATATGTTCAACTAAAATTTCAGTATCCTGCCTTGGAATTAAAACATTTTCATCAACATAAAAATCTAATCCCATAAACTCCTGAGATTTTAATATATATTGCAAGGGTTCATTATTAACTCTGCGTTTTACATATTCATCTATTATCTTGATATCCTTGTCACTTATCTCCTTATTTCTTGATAAAACCAAATCTGTCGGAGAAAGCTTTAAGATATTTCGAAAAATCAAGTGAGCCTCAAAATAAGGATTATCGTTGTCACTATCCTTCAAAATAGAAATAACTCTTGATAGTTCTTCCCCAATTACCACTTATCTGCCTCCCTGTCCTCAGGAATAACTGCACTCATAGAGCGAATTGCGACCTCGATCTGTTGTTCATCAGGCTCTCTTGTTGTTAATTTTTGGAGCCAGAGTCCAGGTTTTGTGAAGAACTTCACACATTTAGATTTGCTTCTGCCTGCTAATTTAATGACCTCATAAGAAAGACCTGCAACAACAGGTAGGAGCACAATTCTTGAAAGCAGTTTAAAAAGGATTTGAACAAGCTTTCCGTATTGGTCAAACTTTGGTAAGAAGAAGAATAAAATTATACTGATAACCATTACAAAAAGCAAAAAGTTTGTACCGCATCTTGGGTGAAAACGAGAGTGTTTTTTTACATTTTCAACAGTCAGTTCTTCACCATTTTCATAACAAGCTATTGTCTTATGCTCTGCACCATGATACTCAAACACTCTTTTTATATCCTTCATTTGCGATACAAGTATCATATAACCAAGAAAAATCAGTATTCTAAAAATTCCCTCAAAAATACTTGTCAGTTTTTCAAGATTTGAAAATAGTGTAGTTATAATATCAGACAAAATTGATGGCAATAATATAAACAAACCAACGCTTAGAACTATTGATAATGCTATTGCAACATAAATCACAATATCCTTTATTTTATCCCCTAATTTATCTTCAAGCCACTTATCAAATTTGCTTTCTGTTTCCTCCTCAGCCTCAAGGTCAACAAATTCTGCTGAAAACATCAATGCTTTCATTCCGATAACAAGACTATCGACAAAATTAACACAACCTCTTATAACAGGAAGTTTAAAAAACTTTCCTCTGTTTTTTGCTTTGTTCTCATTTTCTTCTACAATAATCTCTCCATCAGGCTTTCTGACTGCATAAGCAGTTTTATAGGGACCTCTCATCATAACACCCTCTAAAATTGCCTGACCTCCAATAGAGGTTATATGTTCTTTTTTCTCACTCATTTTTTTTACCCCTCACATTCTTAACTACATTTTATAGTATAACTCTTTTTAATGCAAATATCAAGTAATACAGGAACAATTAGATAAAATTTATTTTTTATTCATAATTTTTTATTAATTTAAGATAATATATGTTGTGAAACCTTAAGGAAAGGAATTTTATAATGAACAAAAAAATTTCAAAACAAGAATATCAAAAAATGGTCCAAAGAAAATCTCCCTCTTCAAAGCTATTTAAAAACTGCATCAAAGCATTTCTTATCGGTGGTACTATATGCCTTATTGGTCAGTGTTTTTTAAGCTTCTATAAGACACTTAATTTGTCGGAAGAATTAACAGGTGCCGCCACATCAATAACAATGATTTTGTTAGGTGTTTTACTAACAGGTTTTGACATATACCCCAAAATCGCAAAGCACGGAGGTGCAGGAACACTTGTTCCTATCACAGGCTTTGCAAACGCGGTTTCATCACCTGCAATAGAATCTAAAACCGAAGGTTTTATCTTGGGTGTTGGTGCAAAAATTTTTACAATAGCAGGTCCTGTCATTCTCTATGGAACATTATCCTCGTTTGTTGCAGGGATTATATTTTTATTTATGAAATAAAAAAGAGAGCAGATGCTCTCTTACATAAATGTAGCAACCTCTTGTTCTGGTTTATCACTTAATTCAATAGATTGAGCAATTAAAATAGGTCCTTCTCCGCCATAAACTCTATGCTCCCCAATAACAAGCTTGGAGGTTATGATTGCCCAATCACGGCTTTTTAAATCAATATTTTCTTTTGACTTGCAAACAAGTCCTGAAAATGCAATATCGTCTTCACAACAGGTCATAACATGGCGACCAAAAATACAAGCCTTATCACCAAGCACCTTATCTCTTCCTACAATACCTTTAAATCTCAATAGTTTTCCAACATATTTTGATGGATCTTCGGACATATCGCGATACCATATTGCATAATCATTATCCTTTATTTCAATTATATCTGCGTTAATATCAAAAGGTAATGGGTCTTCAATATTATCCTCTTCAATATGACCGTCTGTAAACTCATAAGCAATAGATGCTCTTTGAGTGACTGCTCTGACTATTTTGTGAAGCTGCATTGTATCTGTCATAATATCAACTCGGTTGAACATAACCAACTCACAGCTTGAGAGCTTGTCTACCATCAAATTTCTCATATTCTGGTTATAATTTATAAAGCTGTTTGCATCTGCAGTGAAAATCTCCTGATAAACACTCCATTCCCTTGGAAATGCACCATACAAATTATCAAGAGGCCACATTCCGTTATATTCTATAATAACTCTTCCGGCTTTATATTGTTTGGTTAACTTTTCGAATTTCTTTTTATTGATTTCTTCAATATCATCTATATAGACAACAGAAACATTTTTAACCTTAAACTTTTTTTCTAAGAATTCTTCAACACCCTCTTCACAAACAATTAAAAGAGTGTTTTCCCCTATTTCAAATTCTTCGTTCTCAAGTGTTTCCTGAATAAATCTGGTTTTTCCTGCCTCCAAAAATCCTGTAAATAAATATACCGGAATTTCCATCAATATTCCTCCTATATTATGCATTAAATAATTCTTTTATTTTTGCCTCATCAATTTTTGCACCAATCACGCATACTCTGCCACAAACAGAAGCAGTACCCGTACGAACATCAGGCTCATTTGGAACATAATCAAAGTGCAACCATCCACCGTCTTTTGACATAACAACACCCTTTGCTCTTAAAACTGTGCCAAATCTATCTTCATCTGTTAATTGAGAAAGGATATCATTCATCTCTTCTGTTGTAAATTTCTTGATTGTTTCAAATCCACAGCTTGCAAAGACATCATCTGCGTGATGATGGTGATGTTCGTGGTCATGGCAATGGCACTCTTCACCGTGATGATGGTGATGCTCGTGGTCATGGCAATGGCACTCCTCATCGTGATGGTGGTGATGTTCGTGGTCATGGCAATGACATTCTTCGTCGTGGTGATGGTCGTGACAATGGCATTCGTGATGATGTTCTTCCATATCCT
>JAZNOH010000105.1:0-13237 GCA_045580715.1 Clostridia bacterium | reverse complement strand
CACACAACCAATGACGGACTAAATTTTTCAATCGCATCTTTTATTCCGTTTTCTTTAACAACAACAGCGTATGCATCCGAGTCCAGTATATCTCTTATGGTTTGTTGTTGAGGAAGAATAAGTCTTCCCTTTGGTGCTGCTTCGTCTATTGGTGTGACTAACAAAACAAAGTCACCCTCATCTATCAAATCAGCAACTATTCTCTTTTCTTTTTCATTTCCTTTTGAAAGACTTGCAATTTTTTCTTTTAACTTTTCTATATTTTCTCCTGTTTTTGCACTGACTAAAATTTCGTTATCGTTTTTTATAAGAATATTTTTTAAATCAGATTTATTATAGGCTATAATATAGTCAATCTTTCGTTCCTCAAATTCATTTATAAGCTTTTCTTCATACTCCGTCATTCCGACAGATGCATCAATTACCAAAATTGCAATATCAATTTTATTCAATACCTGTTCGGTTTTTTCTATTCTCATCTTCCCCAATTCGCCCACATCATCAATTCCGGGGGTGTCAATTATCATAACAGGCCCTAAAGGCAAAAGCTCCATAGACTTATAAACAGGGTCAGTGGTAGTTCCCAAAACATCAGAAACAACCGAAAGCTCTTGTCCTGTCACAGCATTAACAACACTCGATTTTCCTGCATTCCGTCTGCCAAAAAAACCTATATGAACTCTATTTGAAGAATGTGTTTTATTAAGTCCCATTTGATTATTCCTTTCTAAAACTGTAAGGTTTGTTTATTATTTATAAGCTCGTTTGCTTTGATGAGTCTTTGGCAAAGACCTGAAAAGCGATTTGATTTTGCTGTGTTGGTTATCATCTTAACAATACTTGCTTCATTTCCAACTAATATGACCATTTTCTTAGCTCTTGTGACCGCAGTATACAACAGGTTTTTAAACATAAGCATTGAATTAAAGTTTGAAACACTTATAATTACATAATCAAATTCATTTCCCTGACTCTTGTGAACAGTGATAGCATATGCAAGCTCTAAGTCCTCAAGGTCAGAAAAATTATACATAACCTTTTTATCATCGTCAAATATAATTTCTAAAACCTTATCAATTGAAGATATTTTCTTAATTATTCCAATATCCCCGTTAAAAATCCCTGTTCCCTCTTCGCCATTATCTCTAATCCATTCTATGTCGTAGTTATTTTTGGTTTGCATGACCTTATCACCCACCCTGAAAACAGTCTTTCCATAGTTGGTCTGCGCTTTCATATAATCAGGTGGATTAATTTCCTGTTGCAATATCTCATTTAAGGAATTAACTCCTGCTGTTCCTTTTCTTGATGGCGACAACACCTGTATGGAATTAATCGGATTAACATTATAGGTTGAGGGTAATCTGTTTATATATAAATCAGCAATAGTTGCGTTAACAAGCTGAGGGTCGTTTCTCTTCATAAAAAAGAAATTAGGATTGTCACTTTCAAAGCTTGGCATCTCTCCGTTATTAATTCTATGTGCATTCATAACTATAAGACTCTCCTGTGCCTGCCTGAATATATATTTAAGCTTTATGACATTTATAACCCCTGAATTAATAATATCTCGTAACACATTACCCGGTCCTACTGATGGCAGTTGGTCTGCATCTCCGACAAGAATTAACTTTGCTCCGGGTTTAACTGCTCTTAAAAGTGCTGACATAAGATTAATGTCAAGCATACTTACCTCGTCAACAATCACCACATCCGACGAAAGAGGATTTTCTTCGTTCTTAGAAAATGTGACATAAAGCTCACTGTCATTTCTTACAACGCCCAATAATCTGTGAATTGTTTTCGCTTCAAGACCTGTGACCTCACTTATTCTTTTTGCTGCTCTGCCTGTTGGTGCTGCCAAGGCAATTTTCAAATTCATCCTCTTAATAAGCTTTATTATCGTGTTAAGTGTTGTTGTTTTTCCTGTTCCTGGACCTCCCGTTATAACAACACACCCATCTGTTACTGCCGAAAGCGCAGCAAGCCGTTGCTCTTCATCAAGTATAACTCCGTCTTCTTTAGAAATTTCATCCATTAATGCTCTTGCTTTATCAACAGCCATAGTATATTTCTGGTCGGCTTCTGACAATGAACATAGCCTTTTTGCAACATAATTTTCTGCATTTAAAAGGCTCATAAGATAACAAACGCTCTCCTCTTCGATTGTGTCAACAAACACATCCTCATCAAGCTCTAATGATGTCAGGGCATTTTCTGCCTCATCTTTAGTTACCTGTAATTTCTCCACAATATGCTCAGCTAATTCTTTTTTGGGTAAATATGTATGTCCTGATTGGTATGCTCCAAGCATAAGCGTGTATTTACAAAAAGCCTTTATTCTTTCATTTGAGTTTTTAGGCAGTCCTAAAATATGCGCAATATTATCAGCAGTTTTAAAGGTTATCCCATCAACCTTATCGGCAAGTATATATGGGTTTTCCTTAATTTTATCAACTGCGTGTTCTCCTAAAATCTTGTGAACAGAGGTTGCAAGCCTTGCAGAAATTCCAAACTGCTGCAAAAACATAACAATTCCTGAAATGGACTGTAGTTTTTGAAATTCTTCTCCAAAGCCTATTGCCCTTGCCTTTGTGATACCCTTTATTTCACTTAATTTTTCAGGATAATTCAACAAAACATTAAATGACTCCTCACCAAATGCATCAACAATCTTTTTTGCAGTTGCCTCTCTTATTCCGGGAATGACACCTGATGACAAATATAATAAAATTGCATTTTCATCAGTCGGGAGTATTGTTCTATATGAAATCGCAGAAAACTGTTCTCCATATTCAGGATGCATTATCCACTTGCCTGTCATTTCAATATTTTCGCCCTCACTGACATAAGGAAGATATCCCGTTGCAGTAAAAAGCCCCTCTTCCTTATTTTGTATTTCACAGACAGTATATCCGTTTTCCTCATTTGTATATATTATTTCAACAACTGTTCCCGATAACGAAAAAACAGTGTTATCAAGATAACTCTCGCTCATTTTAAAACCTCATAAAACTCACAATATTTATATAAAATTATAGCATATCTAAAAACAAAAAGCAACACTTTATATAATCAGGTCTTATCAATATTAACTATAAACCAAATACATTTTTTTCGTTTTTTTCACTAACTTTTATATTTTTTTATAAAACCTCTTGATTTTATCGCTTTATTATGATAAAGTATTAGCATACTATTACGATTGGAGGAATATTAATGTCTTCACTTGCTTCAATGACAGTGCCTGAAGTCATTTTAAATTTATTAGAGGGCTTTGCCCAAAACGGAATTATATTTATTCTCACATTGCTTTTTGCAATTCCATTAGGACTTGTTATCACCTTTGGCTCAATGTCAAAGTGGGCACCTCTTAAATTTCTACATAATTTCTATGATAACTCCGAAAAAGGAATTGCATACTCACTCTTAAACTTTATAGCAGATTTTAAGCCTGTGCAAGCATTAACAAGAACTTTTGTGTGGATTATAAGAGGAACACCCCTTATGCTTCAATTATTCATCTTTTTGTATGCACCTGGACTTCTTTTTGGCATGCCAAATCGTGATAGAATTACTGCTGCTTTGATTGCCTTTGTAATTAATTATGCTGCATATTTTTCAGAAATTTATAGAGCAGGAATTGAAAATGTTGCAAAGGGACAATATGAAGCAGGTCAGGTTCTTGGGATGACTAAAGCTCAAGTTTTCTTCAAAGTTGTATTATTTCAGGTTGTAAAAAATATAACACCGCCAATGAGTAATGAAGTTATTACTCTTGTAAAGGATACCTCTTTGGTAAGAGTTATCGGTGTTACCGAAATTATTATGCACGCCGAAAGATTTACAAAAGCGGGTATTATATGGCCGTTATTCTCAACAGGAATCTATTTCTTATTATTCAACGGCGTTCTAACTATTTTGCTTGGTAAACTTGAAAAGAAAATGAACTACTACCACAACTGATTTTGTTTTAGAAAGGAATAAAGATATGTCTATCTTAAAAATAGAAAACCTTAAAAAAAGCTTTGGTAAGACAGAAGTCTTAAAGGATATCAGTTTTGAAATGAACGAGGGTGAGGTTATTGCAATTCTCGGTTCCTCAGGAAGTGGAAAAACAACTTTATTGCGATGCGTAAACTTTTTGGAAAAGGCTGATGAAGGAAAAATTTATGTAGATGACAAATTGATATATGATGCAAAAGCATCACAAAAAATGTCTCCAAAGGAGCAACGCCAAAACCAACTTAATTTTGGTCTTGTGTTCCAGTCCTTTAACCTTTTTCCTCAGTATAATGTGTTTGAAAATGTGACTCTTGCACCAAAGCTGTTGGCAAAGGAAGAAAAAAATACAACAAAATATTCAGAAATCGATGAAAAAGCATATGATATTCTTGCAAAAGTAGGATTATCTGAAAAACTTAACAGCTATCCTTGTGAATTATCAGGAGGACAACAACAAAGAGTGTCTATTGCAAGAGCCTTGATGCTTGACCCAAAAGTTCTTTTCTTTGACGAGCCGACATCTGCACTTGACCCTGAATTAACAGGAGAAATTTTAAAGGTTATAAAATCATTGGCAGCAAAAAATACTACCATGATTATTGTCACTCACGAAATTGAATTCGCAAAAAATGTTGCAGACAGAATAATATTTATGGATGATGGCGTTATCGCCGAGGACGGAACTCCCCAACAAGTTATAGATAATCCTAAAAACGAAAGAACAAGATTATTCCTGCAAAAATTTAATGAACTAAAGTAATAATTTAAACACATTTGAATACAATATATCATATTTCTAATAGAATTAGGGTGATTGTTATGGGATATTGTTATTCAAATCTTTTGAAAGACTCAAATAAATTAGTTAATACCTATCCTTTCGTCGATATGTTTTCTATCGGCGAAAGTGTTATGGAGAAAAAAATATTATGCATTAAAATCGGAACAGGAAAAAAGAAGCTCTTTATAAACGGTTCTCATCACGGACTGGAATATCTTACCTCAGCCTTTATAATGAGATTTTTAGATAGGCTTTCTCTTTCTTTTCGCGACAAAGAAAATATGCTTTCATATGATGTTATAAAGCTTTTGGAAAATGTCAGCTTATATGCAGTTCCTATGGTTAATCCCGACGGGGTTGATATCGCAGTAAACGGAATTGACATAACCAATCCATACCACAGGAAATTAATCAGCAAAGTGGGTATACATAGCTTCAATAAAGTATGGCAAGCAAATGTTAATGGTGTTGATATTAACCATAACTATGATGCAAACTGGGCTCCTGTTTTGGAGCATCCTGCCCCAACAAAATATGCAGGTCCATATTCAGAAAGTGAGCCTGAAACAAAGGCAATTGTTGATTTTGTCAGGAATGAAAAATTTGATATGCTGATTGCTTTTCATTCACAGGGCGGAGAAATTTACTATGACTTTGATGGTTCAATTTCCAGAAATTCCTTAGCTATTGCAACGCATATGGCAAATGAATCAGGTTATACAGTTGCTATTCCCACAGGCTCTGCATCATTTGGAGGATGCAAGGACTGGTTTATAAAGGAGTTTGGAAAGGCAGGCTTCACAGTTGAAATCGGTCACGGAAAAAATCCGTTGCCTGATGATATGCTTGACAGAATATATGAAAATAACGCAAAAATAGTGTTATGTGCTATGAATGACATTATAGAAATGAAAGGGTAAAATATGATTAATATACCACAACCGACAAATGTATTTAAATTTTTCTTAGAGCTTACAAAAATTCCCAGAGGCTCAGGAAACACAAAGGCAGCGAGTGACTATTGTGTTCAGTTTGCAAAAAATAACGGACTTTGGTATAGGCAAGACAGCGCAAACAATGTTATAATTAAAAAGCCTGCATTTTCTGGATATGAAAATTTTGCACCTGTTATCATTCAGGGACACTTGGATATGGTGTGCGAAAAAACTCCTGATTGTACAATTAATTTTGAAACTGACGCACTAAATATTAAAACCGATGGTGATTATATATTTGCCGATGGAACAACACTGGGTGGAGATAATGGTATTGCAGTTGCATATGCACTGGCACTTCTTGAGGCAGATGACATACCTCACCCACCTCTTGCAATTGTGTTAACCTCTGATGAGGAAACAGGCATGGATGGTGCGATTGCACTTGATTGCTCTTGTTTAGAGGCAAAGATGCTTTTAAATATTGACTCTGAACAGGAAGGAATTTTTACTGTCAGCTGTGCAGGCGGAATTCATGTGACAGGCGAATTGCCTATTTCCTTTAAAAAGGAGTTTTCTGATGGTTTAAGAGTTAGAATATTCGGCTTAAAGGGTGGCCATTCAGGTGTTGAAATTGACAAAAAAAGAGCTGATGCAAATATTATTGCAGGAAGACTATTGTCTGCCCTTTGCAACAATCATCAAGTCAGATTATCCTCAATTAATGGCGGTCTTAAAGGAAATGCCATTCCTGCAGAATGTAATATGGTTTTGGCACTTAATTACAATGAGGAAATCAAAAATATAATTTCTGATTTTTGTAATAAGGTCAAAGAAGAATATAAAACAACTGATTGCGATTTAGAAATTACAACAGAAAGTTTTTTAAATCAGGAAATAAACTTAGCCACATATGAGGAAACAAAAAATATAGCCTCTCTGCTTTCCAAAATGCCTGACGGAATTAAATCAATGAGTGATGAAATTGACGGACTGGTTAAAACATCCTCAAATCTTGGAATATTAGAAACCCGTGATAACGGATTATATTTCCTTTCCTCTGTAAGAAGCAGTGATGAAGCAGAAAAATCAAGTTACAGCGACGAAATTTTAAACCACATCACATCGCATAACGCCAATGCTAAAAAAGGCGACGAATATCCTGCATGGGAATATCGCAAAAATTCTCCCCTAAGGGATACTATGTGTAAGATTTATGAGGATATGTATCAGAAAAAGCCTGTTACAGAGGCAATTCACGCAGGGTTAGAATGTGGAATTTTCTGTGGTAAAATAGAGAATTTGGACTGCGTTTCATTCGGTCCTGATATGTATGATATTCATACTCCAAAGGAAAGACTAAATATTAAATCTTGCGAAAGAACATGGGAATTTTTAAAGAATATTCTAAAGGAATTAAAAATTGAAAAATAAAGGAATTTGCAAAATGCAAATTCCTTTTTTATTATTCAGTTACATAAATTCTTGTGTAAAGTGGAATTGTATCCCACAAATATTGAATATCCTTAGGGTCCATACGGATACAACCCAATGAAATCATTTTTTCCAATCTTCCGTCATAGAAAGTTCCGTCATATTTAACCAAGGTTGAATGCATTGCATATCCACCATGAAATCTCATAACAGGGCCACAATAGTATTTAGGGTATGACCATCTTTTTTCCTTTGAATAATACTCAAATACACCTGTTATTGTTGGTGTGGCAGGAGCTCCTATTGAGCAAGGGTATGTGTTTTGCGCTTTCCAGTTGTTTTTGCTGCCCTTGAAAACTGTCACTCGAAAATCTGATTTGTCAATCCAGATGAGATAATTTGTTCTGCTTGACATATCCTTTGAATTTATAAATTTCTCTTTTTCACCTAAATTTTTTGCTATTGTTATAATATCAACTTCTAATTTTTTATATTCAGAATATGCATCTACCTCTGCACCCAGAGCTTCACAGGTAAATCTTAGAGGAACATACATAAGAGTGTTAATTCTCGTCGGAGCAGTTGGCAAAGTTACTGCCTCTCCATTAGATGCCTCTAATTTACCAAGTGTCATCACAATATTTTTGTCCTCTAAGTTGATTTCAAGTCTTCCTGTTTCACTATCAAAAACAGTTTTTCCGTCCCACAAATCAAAAATATTCATTACATCAACAAGAGAAATCATACAATTTCCATCAACCAAAGTAACTTGATAATCGGTTTTATATTTTTGCCAATTATGGTAAACATCAATTATCTGTTGCTCCACAGGATATAAAGTCATAGAAAACTTATTCCCTTTTACAATCTGGGCGTTCTCATCTTCATAATCAGCAACTGTCTTTATAAGAATTTTTGAGTTTACCCCATAATATTCTTCTTCATATTTAATACAGTCAATATCGTTTAAACAGCTAAGATAAAATTCCTCGCCATCTTCATATTCACCCACATCAAAGGTAAGAGTTTTTGTTACATTTACTTTGTCTATCTCCAAGTCAAGAGTTCCCAAACTCAGTTTGTCCTTGTTATATAAAACCATCTTCGCAGTCGCAGGCTTGAAGTTTTGAATTTCTCCGATGTGGATATCCACTATAACCGTTGACTTTGTTTCCCCTTGGGCAAAACTGACAGTTGTGGATAACACAAAAAATGCACAAATTAATAAAACATTCTTAAAAATTTTTCTCATAAGTAATTCTTTCCCCTAAATTATTCTTGCTATATTATACTATACATTCTTTTGAAATTCAATCTTTTTTCAAATAAAAATAACCTATATTTTAACTTCTAATAAAAATTTTACATAAATTAATTGAAATCAGGGGCAAAATATAGTATAATGGATAAAAATAAAATATTAAGGAGCAGATTATGAAACTCAAAAAATATTTTGTAAGCATCGACAGAGTTTTGGTCTTGTTTGTCGTTTTATCTGCTTTGTATGGTATTATTGCTATATATAGCGCAACCCGTTCCTTCGGAACATTTTCAAACACTATAATTCAATCGGGAGCATTGGTGCTTGGGCTTGGTGTTATGACCTTTCTGGCTCTGTTTGATTATGAGCAGTTTGAAATTTTTTTAAAGCCAATTGCCGCAATCTGCTTTTTTTTACTGATTCTTGTTAAGGTTATTGGTACAGCAGGAGATTGGGGCGCACAGAGCTGGATCAGATTGGGACCTATAGGAATTCAACCCTCCGAAATTGCGAAAATTGGGTTTATTCTGACCTTTTCATATCACTTATCGAAAGTAACTGATAAAATTAATGAACCAAAAACTCTTTTATTCCTACTCCTGCATTTAGGCGTTCCTGCATTTTTGATAATGCTTCAGCCTGACTTGGGCAGTACATTGGTCTTTATTTTTATGTTCATTGTTATGGTCTTTACTGCAGGTATCGGAAGAAAATATATACTATCTGCCTTATCCATAGGAGTTGTATCCCTACCGTTGATATACTTTCTTCTTTTATCGGATTACCAGAAACATCGTATTTTGGTTTTCCTAAACCCTGAGCTTGATAAGCTCGGCAGTGGCTACAATGTTATTCAATCAAAAATTGCAGTAGGTTCAGGTGGTTTTTTTGGAAAAGGATATTTAAACGGAACTCAAAATCAGCTTGGTTTCTTGCCAACAAAGCATACTGATTTTATCTTCAGCGTAATTTCGGAAGAGCTTGGCTTCATCGGAGCTGCATTAGTCGTCATATTCCTTTCTGTGATAATCTGGAGATGTATAAAGGCCAGTATGAATTCAAAAACATTATTTGGAAGATACATATGTATCGGTGTTAGTGCTATGTTCATTTTCCATTCTGTAGAAAATATCGGAATGTGTATTGGTTTAACCCCTGTAACAGGTATACCACTTCCATTCTTTAGCTATGGCGGAACATCTCTTTTAACAAATCTTGTTGCAATAGGACTTGTTTTAAGCGTTTCCAATTATTCAACCATAAGAAAAATTTAAGTTATTGTTTTAATTCCTCCTATATTAAATGGGAGGAATTTTTTTGTTATGTAAACTTACAAAAAGTGTGAATAAGTTTTAAAAGTTATCCACATATGTTGATAAATGTGTGGATTAATGTGTTTTTTTACTCTTTTTTCCAATTTTTTTGAGGATAAATGCGTGAATAATGTGAATATTTATATTTGTGTAATTAGATTGTAAATTGTGTTATGTAAATTTAACTGTTAATTTTTTCCATATATAATATGCATTAAAAACAACTATTTGCAAATAATATCGATAATAAAACACTATTAATTTGCCAAATGTGGCAGAATGGAGATTTTTATGAATTTAGCTGACAAAATTTTAAAAAACTGCCAAAAGCCTATTTCCGATTGCTCTGATGAAGAAGTTTTTATCGGATTGGCTAAGACTATAAATGAAATATGCCACGCAAACGAAAAAAAGAAAACGAAGAAAAAGCTTTATTATGTCTGCGCAGAATTTCTTTTAGGAAAACTATTAGGCTCAAACCTTATCAATCTCGGAATATATGACGAGGTAAAAAAAATACTTTCACAAAATGGAAAAGATTTGACTAAAATTGAAGAAATTGAAAATGAGCCATCCCTGGGAAACGGAGGCCTTGGAAGACTGGCTGCTTGTTTTTTGGACTCTGTTGCAGCAATTGGTCTTAATGGTGACGGAATTGGATTAAACTATCATTATGGACTTTTCCGTCAGGTATTTAAAAATAATTTCCAGACAGAAGAACCAAATGAATGGATTAATGAGTCTGGATTTTTAAAGAAAACTGATATATCATATGATGTTAAATTCAAAGATTTTAAACTTAAATCAAGACTTTATGATATAGATATTGTCGGCAACCAAAATTCATCAAATACTCTCCATCTTTTTGACATTGAAACAATTGACGAATCGATAGTCGGCGATGGGATTGACTTTGACAAAACCGATATCAAAAAAAATCTTACTCTATTTCTCTATCCCGACGATAGTGATGAGAACGGAAGACTTTTAAGAATTTATCAGCAATACTTTATGGTCAGCAATGCTGCTCAATTAATAATTGATGAATCTGTAAAAAGAGGCTCAAATCTTTATGACCTTTATGATTATGCAGTAATCCAGATAAATGACACACATCCATCACTTATCATACCTGAATTAGTAAGACTTTTAACTCTTAGAGATGTTCCTGTTAATGATGCAATAGAAATTGTAGCAAAAACCTGTGCATACACAAACCACACAATCTTAGCAGAGGCACTTGAAAAATGGCCTATGGAATATCTTTTAAAAATTGTACCTTCTCTTGTTCCAATAATCGAAATACTTGATAACAAGGTGAGGAGAAAGTATGACGATGAATCTGTTTATATAATAGATAAAGATGAGAGAGTTCATATGGCACATATGGACATCCATTATACCTTCAGCACAAACGGAGTTGCAAAGCTTCACACAGATATTTTAAAAAATAGTGAGCTTAATAATTTCAACAGAATATATCCACAAAAATTCAATAACAAAACAAATGGTATAACCTTCAGAAGATGGCTTTATCACTGTAACCCCGAGCTTATGAAACTAATATGTGAGCTTATTGGTGACGGATTTAAAACCAATCCGACAGAATTATCAAAACTCAAAGGTTTTTCAAACGATGAAGATGTTTTAAAAAGGCTTTTAATCATAAAACAAAAAAACAAGGAAAATCTTGCAGATTATTTTTATAAAACACAAGGTATTAAGCTTGACACAAGCTCAATTTATGATATGCAGATAAAGCGATTGCACGAATATAAAAGACAGCAAATGAATGCACTTTATCTGATTAACAAGTACCTCGAAATCAAATCAGGAAAAATTCCAAAAGAACCTATAACTGCAATATTTGGAGCAAAGGCCGCACCTGCATACACAATTGCAAAGGATATAATTCACCTCATTTTATGTCTGGAAGAACTAATATCAAAGGACAGCGATGTGTCAAGACATTTAAGAGTTGTTATGGTTGAAAATTACAATGTGACCTGGGCAGA
Source organism: Clostridia bacterium (assembly GCA_045580715.1). Classification (GTDB taxonomy): domain Bacteria; phylum Bacillota; class Clostridia; order UBA1381; family UBA1381; genus RGIG1988. The sequence continues at coordinate 1,493 of JAZNOH010000105.1, read as the reverse complement.
AAAACTAATTCCTGCGTGTGACATTTCAGAACAGATTTCATTGGCATCAAAAGAAGCAAGCGGCACAAGTAATATGAAATTTATATTAAATGGTGCAGTAATTTTAGGAACTGAGGACGGAGCCAATGTTGAAATTCACAAGCTTGTTGGTGATGAAAATATTTATATATTTGGTGACGAAAGTCAGACTGTGATAGACCGATATAAAAATAATTCATACTGCTCAAAAAAATATTATGAAAATAACCCCCAAATAAAACAAGCAGTTGATTTCATCATTGACAAAAAGCTAACATCAATAGGTGATGAAAACAATCTTAAAAGACTCTACAATGAGCTTATTAACAAGGATTGGTTTATGACCTTTCCTGACTTTTTGGACTATTCTAAAACAAAGGAAAGAGCTTTTTCTGATTTTTATAATAAGGAAGACTGGGCAAGAAAAATGCTTATTAATATAAGCTGTGCAGGTCATTTCTCATCAGACGAAACTGTAAGAAAATATAACAATGATATATGGAGGCTCCAATGAAAAAAGAAAATAACAAAGTATTTGACTTTTTACAAAAATTAGGCAAGGTTTTGATGGCAGTTATTGCCGTTATGCCGGCTGCAGGTATTATGATAAGTATTGGTAAGCTTATCAGTATGTCTGTACCCAATATTTCTTTAATTGTTACTCTGGGTGCAATTTTAGAGAACATCGGTTGGGCGATCATTTCAAATCTGCACATACTTTTTGCAGTTGCAATAGGTGGCTCCTGGGCAAAGGACAGAGCAGGAGGTGCTTTTGCCGCACTGATTTCATTTATTCTTATTAACAATATTACAGGAAATATCTTTGGTGTAACCAATGCTATGTTAAATGACTCTTCTGCTGTCACTCACACTCTTTTCGGTCAAGAAATAGCAGTGAATGGTTATTTCACATCTGTTTTAGGCTCACCTGCCTTGAATATGGGTGTTTTTGTCGGAATTATAGCAGGCTTTGTCGGTGGAATTATATATAATAAATACTATAATTTCAGAAAACTTCCTGATATTCTTTCCTTCTTTAATGGAAAAAGATTTGTTCCTCTTGTTGTAATTTTGTGGTCATTTATTATTTCGTGGATTTTGGCACTTGTTTGGCCATTTGTTCAGATGGGAATAAATGCATTTGGTGTCTGGATTGCAAATTCAGCCGACACCTCCCCTGTTCTTGCACCATTTATATACGGAACTTTAGAAAGATTGCTGCTCCCATTCGGACTTCATCATATGCTGACAATACCAATGAACTATACCTCATTTGGAGGAGAATATATAATTAGAACAGGCATAAATGCTGGAACAACAGTATTTGGACAAGACCCATTGTGGCTCGCCTGGGTAACTGACCTGATTAACCTCAAAAAATCGGGAGATATAGCAGGTTATCAGGAACTTTTAACAACAATCACACCTGCTCGTTTTAAAGTCGGACAAATGATTGGCTCATCAGGCTTATTGCT
>JAZNOH010000104.1:0-2063 GCA_045580715.1 Clostridia bacterium | reverse complement strand
TTAGAATTATATACCATATCAGAATAACCCCGTTATTTTTCCGTCTTTACTAATATCAATATTATTAGCCGCAGGCTTTTTAGGTAATCCGGGCATAACCATAATATCCCCTGTTTCAACAACTATGAACCCTGCTCCGTTAGAAACTCTTACCTTTGAAATAGTGATTTCAAAGTCTTGAGGTCTTCCAAGAAGAGTTGGGTCATCAGAGAGTGAATATTGAGTTTTTGCCATACAAACAGGCTTTTTGTCAAGTCCCAAATCTTCTAACTGTTTGATTTGCTTGTTCGCCTTAGTTGTATAGACTGCTCCCTTTCCGCCATATATTTTTGTCACAATTTCATTAATCTTTTCCTTAATTGAAAGATTTGTGTCATACAGTGGAGCAAATTCAGATTTTGTTGTTTCTATTGCCTTTATAACCTTTTGGGCAAGGTCAATTCCACCCTCTCCGCCTTTTGCGAATACCTCGGACAATGATACCTCAACACCATATTTTGCGCAAATCTCAATAACTGCCTTTAATTCATTGTCTGTGTCTGTGTCAAAGCGATTAAGCGCAACAACAACAGGTACTTTAAAGCTTTGCATATTTTCAATGTGCTTTAAAAGGTTTGGAATACCCTTTAATAAAGCATCAACATTTTCTTCTTTTAAATCAGCCTTCGCCACTCCGCCATTATATTTTAGAGCTCGAACAGTTGCAACAATAACAACTGCATCAGGCTTAAGGCTAGCAAATCGACACTTGATATCCATAAACTTTTCTGCACCCAAATCAGCACCGAAGCCTGCCTCAGTTATGGCATAGTCTGCCATTTTAAGAGCTAATTTTGTTGCAGTGACACTGTTACATCCGTGTGCGATATTTGCAAATGGTCCACCGTGAATAAAACAAGGTGTATTTGCTAAAGTCTGAACAAGATTTGGTTTGATTGCGTCCTTTAATAGAACTGTCATAGCACCTTGGGCGTTTAAGTCCTTAGCATAAACTGGCATACCAGAGCGATTATATGCAACAATAATCTCACCAAGTCTGTATTTTAAATCATCCAAATCATTTGCAAGACACAAAATAGCCATAATTTCAGATGCAACTGTAATCATAAACCCATCTTCTCTTGGCACACCATTGACTTTTCCGCCAAGTCCAACAACAACATTTCTCAATGCTCTGTCGTTCATATCAAGAACACGCTTCCATACGATATTTGAAACATCTATATCCAATTCATTTCCCTGATGAATATGATTGTCAATAAGAGCAGACAAAAGATTGTTTGCAGCAGTAATCGCGTGCATATCACCTGTAAAATGAAGATTTATATCCTCCATAGGCACAACCTGACTATATCCGCCGCCTGCAGCTCCGCCTTTAACACCCATAACAGGACCCATTGATGGCTCACGAAGAGCCAATAGGCATTTTTTTCCAAGCAAGGAAAAAGCATCGCCAAGACCAACAGTTGTGGTTGTTTTTCCCTCACCTGCAGGTGTTGGGTTGATGGCTGTTACCAAAATAAGCTTTCCGTCAGGGTTTTTGCTCACTCTTTCGACTAATTCCTCCGACATTTTTGCCTTATATTTTCCATAAAATTCAAGCTCTTCTTCCTTTATTCCAATCGATGCAGCAACTTCCTTTATGTGCTTCATCTTTGCATTTTGAGCAATTTCGATATCTGTTAGCATAAAATAATCCCCCTTGAGTCAATTATTAGTATGAACAAACCAGGCTATACCATTACGGCACAGCCTGGATTATTATGTATTCTTATTTGTTATGGAAATAATTTCTATCGTCTGTAACCTTCTTCAAAAGCATTTCCAATCTTCTTTCAACATCACCCAAAATGTCGTCTGCATATTGGTCACTGTCTGTAATAAGCTTTGTTGATTGAGCCTTAGCATCTTCAACCAAGTTGTTTGCATATTCCTGTGCCTGCTTTGTGATTTCGTTTTCATCAACCATCTGAATCATTTTTGCTTCAGCAGTCTTAATCATAGAGTCAGCTCTTGCTTCTGCTTCAGAAATAATTCTTTCTCTTTCTTCTTTAACCCATTTA
>JAZNOH010000103.1:0-9893 GCA_045580715.1 Clostridia bacterium | reverse complement strand
CTTTTACCAATGCATATTCCTGTCATGCTTTGTGGTCTTTTTTGTGGTGCTAAATACGGATTTATAGTAGGAATTATTTTACCTTTATTAAGAGCAATAATGGTCGGAATGCCTTCAATTTATCCCAATGCAGTGTGGATGGCAGTTGAACTTGCTACATATGGCTTTGTGATTGGTTTTTTATATTTTTCTTATAACAAAAAACAAATATGGTGGTTATATTGTTGTCTTATCATATCTATGATTTGTGGACGCATATCATGGGGTATTACAAAAGCTATTTTGCTTGGTGTATCTGGTAAACCTTTTACATTCAGGGCTTTTATAGTTGGCGGAATAATAGATTCATTTCCTGGAATTATACTGCAACTCGTTTTAATTCCTGCTATAATCAAATTGAAAGACATTTTTTTGAGGTACAATTATGATAAAGTAGGGGAGAAAGAAAAATATGTTCAAAGATAGTGTAAAGGGAAGACTTGGTTTTGGATGTATGCGTATGCAGATGGTTGATAATGAAGTTGATAAAGCTGAATTCAATCGTATGATAGATATGTTTATGGAAGCAGGATTTAATTATTTTGATACTGCACATGGATACATCGAAGGGAAAAGTGAAACAGCTATCCGTGATTGTCTTTCAGCAAGATATAACAGGGAAGAATTTGTTCTTGCGAACAAATTATCATATTGGTATATTGAAAAGGAAGAAGATATTGTTCCCCTCTTTGAAAATCAGCTCAAATTATGTGGTGTAGAATACTTTGACTTTTATCTTTTACACTCTATGCATCGTGAGGCATATAAAAAACACAAAAACTGCAATTCGTTTGAGGTCATAAGAAAATTAAAGGAACAGGGCAAGATAAAACACATAGGAATGTCATTTCATGATACTGCAGATTTTTTGGATTTAGTTCTAACAGAGCAACCCGATATTGAGGTGGTACAGTTACAGTTAAACTATCTTGATTATGATGATCCTACTGTGCAGAGTAAGGCGTGTTATGATATTGCAGTGAAACACGGAAAAAAAGTGATTGTAATGGAGCCGGTTAGAGGAGGACGACTTGTAAATCTTCCGGACGAGGCTGCAAAGGTTCTTGAAAAACTGGGCAATGGAAGTCAGGCATCTCATGCTCTTCGTTATGTAGCTACATATCCTGAAGTATTCATGGTTTTATCGGGTATGGGTAATACCGAGATGATGGAAGATAATATAAATACATTTAAGAATTTTGTTCCGATAGAAGAAAAAGACTTAGAGGTTTATGATGAAGTTCGTGGAATAATAAGAAAGCTCAATCAGATTTTGTGTACGAAGTGTAATTATTGCAAAGAGGTTTGCCCATCAGATATCCCAATATCTGAAATATTTACCATTTACAATGATTTGCTTGGAGGTAAACAATCGAAAGACGATACAAAGGAACATTTATCATTATACCGTGAAAAAATAACAAGTTGTGTTAAGTGTGGAAAGTGCGAGAAAAACTGTCCGCAAAGCATAAAAATTCGAGAAAATCTTGAAAACATCGAGAAAATTATTGCTGAATAATCGTATTAGAGGAGATTTTTGTATGAGCAAAAATGTTATAATAACAGGTGGGACAAGGGGAATCGGAGCTGCCTGTACAGAGATTTTTGTAAAGAATGGGTACAATGTATATGCAATATATAATAAAGATGAAAAGTCTGCGAAGGAGCTTTCCAATAGACTTGGATGTAAAATTTATAAAGCAGATGTTTCCGACAGGGATACTATAAGAAGAGTGATTAGTGAAGTAATAAATGATGCGGGAAGAATTGATGTCCTTGTAAACAATGCAGGAATTGCAGGGCAGAAGCTTTTTATTGATTTGGAAGACACTGAATGGGATAATATGATAAACACTAATTTGACAGGAGTTTATAATGTCACAAAAGAGGTCTTAAAAAATATGCTTTCACATCACAGTGGTTCGATTGTGAATGTTTCATCAATCTGGGGACAGTGCGGAGCGTCGTGCGAGGCTCATTATTCGGCTTCCAAAGCAGGAGTTATCGGGCTTACAAAAGCTCTTGCAAAAGAAGTTGCGCGTTCGGGAATAAGAGTGAATTGTGTTGCACCGGGAATGATAAAAACGCAGATGAATTCTGCTTTTTCGAGGGAGGATATCAGAGAAATCTGTGAAGAAATACCGATGGCACGAATGGGAACACCAGAAGAATGTGCTGAATTAATATATTTAATTGCATCGGAAAAAGCATCATATATAACAGGTCAAACAATAGGTATAAATGGTGGCTGGGAAGTATAAATGGACTATCTTAGGATAGTCCATTTTCTTCGTTAACAACTAATTCTAACTTGCTGACAGATACCTCATAGGCAGTTTTTGTTATGACCTCGTCTTCGGAGAGCCTTTTCTGGTAATCCCTTGATTGAATTCTGCCCCATACCTTGACATTGTCTCCAACTTTAAACCCTTTACAATACCTTGCATTTCGTCCCCACGCAATAACAGGTATGTAGTCGGATTTGTTATAAGTTCTGTTAACAGCTAATAATAAATCAGTGATTTCTCTGCCGAATGGAGTAGTTCTATAAACAGGTTCTTTACACACATATCCATTGAGGAAGAGAGAATTTAAATTCTTTGGCAATTCATCTTCACAGAAAGTAATGTCCTTTGCAAAAACTGTTAAAATCAGTTTGTTATCACCATTTTCGTAGCTGTTATATGAACGGAACTGACCCGTAATATTAACATAATCGCCTATACTCAAAGGGAAGTCAGATAACAGTCTATCCGATATCATAACTTTTATTCTGTCACTTGTGCCTGAGAGTCTTGGCATTTTTAAGGTAAAGGTGTAAAAGCTTTCTCCAAAAATTTCGTGGTTAAATTGCAGTTCGTCGTCAACAACACCGCATACCTGGGCAAGATTGTTGCCGGTATTGGTTTCCATAAATTAATTCCTCCTTTGGATTGCGCTTTTGCAATCGTTATTATCATTTATAGATTATTCTATTCCAATCCAAAAAGGTTTATGCTAAATTTTGAGTTTATTTATTGTGTTACAAATCGGGATATCAAATAACAGTGCAGTTATAACTGCAGGCAATTGGTTTGAAATTTCCTGATTGTTAATAGGAGTGACAGGAATTTCGCTTATAAGAATATCCTCACTAAATGGATTGTGCAGTGGTTGTTGAACATATAGAACAAAGGATTTTTTTTCATTGGAATAGTCAATTGACGAAACAGTAACGCTTGATGTTGCAGAGAAACCGTAGTCAATTGCATTTTGATGCTCCAGCTTCGGAAGATATCCATTATCGGTGTTATAAATCAGTATTGTTTTATCGCTGACACAATCAATAAGACTGTAAGTTACTAATGTTGTATTTGGAGCGTTATCAAGAATTAAAACATCTAAATCTATGGGATAGATTAAGTGTTGGTCAAATGTTATCAAAGCATATTCTATTCTGTTTTTTTCAAAAAAAGATATTTTATTCTTTATATCCTTTGAGTTTTCACAAATCGCAACAACAATATGGTTCAGCCTGAAAATATCAAGAAGAGTTTTTGCGATTTCCTTGCAATTTTCAGGAGCAAGTATGCCGATTTTTATCATTTTAAACACTCCCAAACAGTAATTATTTTTATATTATTTTCGCACTTTATAAAGATTATTCATAAAAAGGGATAAGCGTTATGACACTTTATAAAATTTTTTGAATAGAATTAATTATATTAAAAAAAGGAATGGTTATAATGCTTGAATTGTTATTTAAATTATTGCACGAATTAATGTTTTTAGCGGGTTATGTTGGAAATGGGAACGCATTTCCTAAACAGCTATCTGCCCAAGAGGAGAGAAAATGCTTAGAATTGTTTCAAAAAGGGGATATGGATGCAAGGAATACGCTTGTTGAACATAATTTGCGTTTAGTTGCACATATTACTAAAAAATATAGCAATGAATATAATGCAGATGATTTGATATCAGTGGGAATTATTGGTCTTATAAAGGGTATAAACACATTTAATCCAAAGAAAAATACGAGAATTGCTGCGTATATTTCAAGATGCATTGAAAACGAAGTTTTAATGTTTTTAAGAACTACTAAGAAGCAGGGGAATGAGGTATCGCTTGATGAAGCGATAGGGTGTGATAAGGATGGAAACACTCTTACTATTGCTGATATAATCCCTGCAGAGAATGTTGATATAGTTGATAAAATATCAGTTAAGGCAGATATAAAAAAACTGTACAGGGTTATGGGAAAGGTTTTGAAAAAAAATGAAATTGATATAATATGCTGGAGATATGGAATAGGCGGAAACAAGAAAAAAACTCAAAAACAAATTGCGGATATTTTGGGAATATCCCGTTCCTATGTCTCAAGAATTGAGAAAAAGGCACTAAAAAAATTAGCAGAAGAATTTAAGACGACAAAATAAACAGAGATGTGAAAAAACACATCTCCGTTTTGTTAATTCATTAAAAACAAATTAAAGAACAACCAACACAAGTGTTGTTATAAGGAACATAATTGAAAGAGCTCCTGTAAGCTTTGATAAGAAAGCTGCCTTTGTTCTGCCTGAGTTTTTGCTGAAGAAAGAATCTCCCATATCAGGTGTTGAACCTGCTATACTCTTTAAACCAGGGTCTTTACTTTCTTGCATAAGAACAACTGCGATAAGTAAAACTGTTACAATTATGTGCAAAACTTTGAACAATGTAATCATCTGAATTTCCCTCCTAAACCTAAATAGATTAATTATATCATAAATATTATACCATAAATATATAAATTTACAAGATTATTTTCAAAAAAAATGAAATTTTTTTTAAAATAGGGTATACTAAGTCAAATTTTTTTGTTATAATTATAGTGAATATCTATATATAAGGATAAATTATTATGGAAATTAAATCTAATGAGATAAAAAAAGAGCGGGTTTTATTGGCAGGGGTGCATCTCGGATTAAAAAATATAATTGAAGACACAACCCAAGAATCAATTAAGGAACTGTGTGAGTTGGTTAAAACTGCAGGCGGAGAGGTTGTGGCCCAAGTCATACAAAACAAAAGCGAATTGGAATCAGGAACATATATGGGAGAGGGGAAGCTTGAAGAGATTAGGATGTCGATAGATGAGCTTTCAATTGATTGTGTCGTATTTGACGATGAGCTGTCTCCTATTCAATTAAGGAATATATCAGAGCTATTAGGGGTAAAGGTACTTGACCGTTCAATGCTTATTTTAGATATTTTTGCTATGAGAGCAAAAAGCGGAGAGGGAAAAATTCAGGTTGAACTTGCACAGCTAAAATACAGACTTCCGAGACTAAGAGGTCTTGGAGTTGTGATGAGCAGAACAGGTGGAGGAATTGGAACAAGAGGTCCAGGAGAAACAAAGCTTGAAACTGACAGAAGACATATCCACAGAAGAATACAAGCACTAACAGAAGAACTTTCGGAGTTAGGAAAGCATAGAGAACTTTTGCGTTCAAGACGAAAAAAAGATGGGGTTATAAGCGTTGCTCTTGTTGGATATACAAATGCAGGTAAGTCAACTCTTTTAAATGCATTGACAGATGCAAATGTCTTTGCAGAGGATAAGCTGTTTGCAACGCTGGACCCAACCTCAAGAGCATTAGAGCTTGAGGATGGCAGAAAGATTTTGTTAGTTGATACAGTAGGATTTATAAGGAAACTTCCTCATCACTTGGTTGAAGCTTTTAAATCAACGCTTGAGGAAGCAGTTGTGGCAGATGTATTGTTGCATGTTGTGGATAGCTCAAATCCTGAATACGAAAATCAGATTACTGTGGTTGATGAAGTTTTGGCAGATATAGGTGCTGATAACAAACCTAAAATAACAGTTTATAATAAATGCGATAAAAGAGAAGATGAAATTATAAAGAGCTCTGTATCTGATGTATTTATATCAGCAAAGAAAAAAGAGGGCCTGGATGAACTGATGAGAGTAATCGGAGATACTGCTCCAGGGAAAAAACAGAAAACGAAAATTTTAGTTCCATATTCTCAAGGCTCATTGGTTAGTGAACTTCATAATACGCAAAAGGTTTTGTCGGAAGAATATACTGAAGGCGGAACAGTTTTAGAGCTTCTGGCAGATAGCATAACCTATAATAAGCTGAGAAATTATATAATATAACGGGTGGTGATTAAGATATCTCAAAAAGCAAAGTATAAAACAGTCAAACATCGTGCAAGCACCCTTTTAGTTGAGAAGAAATCAAAATTTATTGCAAGTGTTTCCCCTGCAGACAGCGAAGAAGAGGCTCTTGAATTTTTAAAGGAAATAAAATCAAAATATCCTGATGCAACACACAATGTTTATGCGTATATAATTGACGAAAACAATATTTTCAGATACTCTGATGACGGAGAACCTGGTGGAACTGCAGGTATGCCTGTTTTGGACACCATCAGAAAAGAAGGTCTGGTTGATGTGTGCGTTGTCGTCACAAGGTATTTTGGAGGAACCCTTTTGGGAACAGGAGGACTTGTTCATGCATATGGTTCATCTGCTAAACAGGGACTCTATGAAGCAGACATAATAACAAGAGCACTTTGTAATGTAATTTGTGTTAAAGTTGACTATACTATGTCAGGCAAAATCCAACATATGATTGGTACTAAAAATTTAATAACCGACGATATTGTGTATGGTGATGATGTGACATATTACATATATTCAATGCTTGATGAAACGCAAGATTTAATTAAGGAAATAACTGAGCTCACATATGGCAGAGCTAATATAACGGTTACAGAACAAAAGTATATTGATTTGAAAGGAATTGATTAGGATGAAAAAAATATTATTAATTATTATGGCAGTGCTTATGCTGACAGCTTGTGGAGATTCAAAGCCTGTTACGATAAATCCGGATGATATTATGGATAATGTTCAGAACAAACTTGGAGAAACTATTGGAATTAGCAGGGTATATTTGAATTATGATGAATTTGAACTTATGGGACAGTGTTATCTTGAAAAGCTTGGCGGGGAAACAAAAGATGCTTGTGTCAGCTTGCGTACCACTGCTCAAAGGGATAAAAACGGAGAAATGATGTGGGATGATTCTCAGGAATGGGCATTGGATGTTGCAACAGAAAAAGGATGCTATGTTCTGTATGACCAACGAATAAGCGGACGAGCATATATTAATGTGTATAAGGCTTATAACGAAGGCTCTGAGGAATATGTAATAAGTTTACATATTCTCGGAAAGACTTATAACGAAGTGAGGGAATATCGCTTTGATGGTGAGAGCTTCAGGGAAACAATTTCATACACAACTGATGAAACTGCAACTGAAGGAATAAGTGAAATATATAGTTCATTTCCTGATTATGAATAGAAAGGATGATAAGAATGGTTGTATTAACAAAGGAAAATTTTGAAAAAGAGGTTATTAAATCAGAGTTACCATATTTGGTAGATTTCTGGGCAAGCTGGTGTGGACCTTGTAAAATGGTTTCTCCTATTATTGATGAGCTTGCAGAAGAATATGAGGGAAAATTGAATGTAGGAAAGATAAATGTTGATGAGCAGGGAGAATTGGCTGCTGAATATGCCATTGTTTCAATTCCTACAATTATGATTTTCAAAAATGGTAAGATTGTTGAAAAGGTTGTCGGTGCTCGTTCAAAGGACGATTTCTGCGATATTATAGACAGTTTACTATGAAAAGAAAAATAGGCGATGCACTAAAAATTGCCGGTGTATGCGATTTTGGAGTGGTCAGAGCAAGAATTTTTGAAGAATTTTTGCCGATAATCTCAAAAAGAGGCGAGGTCAGTCTTTGCGAGAGGGTGATAGAAAAGAGGGTAAATCCTTTTTTAACCTATCCTTTCGCAAAGAGTATTATTGTTTGTCTTTTTAACTATCACTCGGGAGAGAATGGAGTGATTTCGGAGTATGCTCTTGGAGAGGACTATCATATTGTAATAAAAAACAGGCTGTTGCCTGTTTTAGAAATGTTAAAAAGTAATGGATATCAGGCAGAAAGCTTTGTGGATAATTCACCATTTTCTGAAAGGCATCTTGCATATCTTGCCGGACTTGGTTTTTTTGGTATGAATGGTATGCTCATAAATAAGGAATTTGGGAGCAAGGTTTTTATAGCAGGAATAGTGACTGATTGTGAACTTGAAGAGGATAGTCCAATTGATAATGATATATGTATGCAATGCAAAAAATGTATTGGAGCTTGTCCTGGTGGTGCAATAGGTGAAAAATTTGAATTTGATGAAAACAAATGTGCCTCTTTTTTGACACAGAAAAAAGGGGAGCTTTCAAAAGAAGAGGAAAACATCATAAAAAAGAGTGGATACATATGGGGATGCGATGTTTGTCAGAATGTGTGCCCGTATAATTATTCAAAAAAATATACAAATATACATGAATTTGTGAAAAGGAATAATTCTTTTAAAGATATTGATGAGAATATGACAAATTCACAGTTTAAAAAACTTTTTGCTAATCAGGCATATTCGTGGAGAGGTAAGGGTGTGTTAGTAAGAAATATGAAGATTTTTAAATAACTTTATGCAATCTACATATATTTTTTGCAGTAATTTAGCCTATTTTGATAAAATACACAAAAATATGAAAACAGATATGAAAAGAGTTGAATTTTTATACAATTAGATGTATAATTATTAAATACTATGTGCGGAGGTCATTAATTTGGATTTACAACAAATAAAAAATATTGATAAACAATATTATATGAATACATTTGGAGAAAGATTGCCGGTTGCATTCGAAAAAGGTGAAGGAATGAAGTTATATTCAACTAATGGAGAAGAATATAACGATTTTTTGGGTGGAATTGCAGTTAATTCTCTTGGACATTCTAATCCAAAATTTATTAATGCACTAAAAGAACAGCTTGATAAACTCATTCATACATCAAGCCTTTATTACATAGAAAATCAAGCCCTTTTAGCAAAGGAGCTGTGCGAAAACTCGTGTGCAGACAAGGCATTTTTTGCATCAACAGGTGCAGAAGCAAATGAGGGAGCAGTTAAATTAGCAAAGATTTATTTTTATAAACAAAACAAGGATAAATATGAGGTTATATCTCTTTATAAATCTTTTCATGGGAGAACTCTTGCCACAGTTGCTCTCACCGGTCAGGAAAAGTATCAAAAACCATATAGACCTTTAATTCCCGGAGTAAAACAGGTTGAGCCTAACAATATTGATGCAATCAAAGAGACGATAACTGATAAAACTGCTGCGATTATGATTGAGCTTGTTCAAGGCGAAGCAGGAGTTTATCCGATGGAAAAGGAATATGTCAAGGAATTAAGAAAACTTTGTGATGAAAAGGAAATTATCCTGATATTTGATGAGGTTCAGACAGGTATGGGAAGATGCGGAGAATATTTTGCGCATCAATATTATGGAGTTGAGCCTGATATATTTACCTGTGCAAAAGCATTGGGAGGAGGAGTTCCGATTGGTGCAATCGGAGCAAAGGATTTTGTGGCAGATGCATTTGAACCTGGTGATCACGGAACAACCTTTGGAGGAAATCCTTTCTCAACTGCAGCAGGACTTTCAGTGTTTAAGATTTATAAGGAAGATAATATTTTGGAAAATGTCAGAAAAATGAGTAGTTATTTTGTTGACAAGCTTTCAAAATTAAAGGATATATATAAGGATAAAATTGTTGATTTGAGGTATGCAGGACTTTTAATTGGTGTAGAGATTGAGGAAAGCATTGCAAAAGCTGTGTTTAACAAGTTATTTGAGAAAAAATATTTAACAAGTCTTTGCAAAAACACACTAAGACTTGCACCGCCGTTAATCATAACAAAAGAAGATATTGATGCATTTATAAATGCTTTAA
>JAZNOH010000102.1:0-5684 GCA_045580715.1 Clostridia bacterium | reverse complement strand
TTAATATCCATAATCCACCTCCGAATTATAGCTTTTTTATCTAATCATCAATACTTTTTTCACGCTATATTTTTTTCTCATCACATCACATCTTTACCCCTCAACCATTAAATAATATAACTTTTTCGGGTATCTTGTCACAGAATAATCTGTCATTACCAACTCAAAACTATCTTCATTCTGAGTAATGGAATTCACTTTAGAAACTGTCTTGCATGCTCCCATTCTTATATCGCATATTTTAACTGTCATCTTTATTCTCCTTTTTATTCTGTATTAACTCTATCGCCTTCCTGACACAAAACGGATCCGTCATATACGGTTTTGTATTGTTCAGAAGTCGGTCAGCTTCCTCCAAAGCTTCTATGAGCTTTTGTGTGTTCATTTTACCATCCCTTTTCTGTTACACGGTTGTCAATGTCTTTTGGCAAATCCTCAACAAGATAAGCTTCACAATCGGTTTTATTCATTTTTCTTAACATTGTTATAGCTTTGCTTGCTTCAGCTTTTGTAAGTGTTTCTATCTGCACTGTACCGATAAACTTTGAAAACCATCCCTCAATTCTTTTTTTGTCATTTGAGAATTTCTCTTCCAAGAGTTTTCCTATATATTTCTTCTGCTTTTCGGTCATTGCTCTTGCGTTTATAGTCTTTCCGCTTAATTTATCGCATAATGCTCTTGCCTCTGCATCGGTGAGCTCCGAAATATGCTCTTTTCCAAATTCCTCAAAAGCCATACTATGTAAAAGCTCCGAATCAACTCCGTAATTCTTGGCTGTCACCCATAGTTTTTTCATTAAGACCTTATCCTTCATCCTTTCTTTTCACCTCTTATGTGTGTCATTTTGGCAAGTTCCTCAAGTTCTTCAGGTGACATACCGTTAAAATTCGGATTGTGCATTGCCTGATACCCTGGCGACATAGTATTAGTGTTCTTTAAAGGGAACAGACCTCTCCAACCATAAAATATTGATTGCTCAATAATTGCAATTTTTAATCTGTCATTATTAGGGGCAAGCTTTTCAAGCTCTTTAATCATCATTTTTGCAGCTCTTAAGGTAATAGCCTGTCCTATTTCAATTCGATTTTCGTAAAATTCGCATAATGCCTTAAAAACCTCTTCATTCTCGGCTACACTCTTAAAATATTCAAAAATCTTTTCCTTTCTCTTATCCATTGATAACTCTCCCTTCGTTTTCTGTAATACTTAATAATGCTTTTTCAGCCTGATATTTCATAAATTCATTAAGCTCTCGGTTTTTATCCTGTTTGCTTTTTGGCGACTTCTCACCAGCTGCCTTTTTCATTCTTTCACGGTATGCACTGTCCTGCGGAATAGACACAATTCTTTCAGGCTCCTCGGCCATTTGCGGAACTTGCAAATCTCTTTCAAGATATGGCATTCTTAAATTTTCAATATCATTTCGGGCTCTTTTTAGTTGCCTTTTTTGAGTTTTGATATGTTCAGAAAGCTTTTCATCATCTTTTTCAGCCAACGGATTAAGTCTCTCCGTTTGATATGCAGTGCAAATCTTCTCACCATCAGTTGTTTTGCACACAACATATTCAGAATTATATCTTGTGTATCGGACAATGATTTTCTCATCAACATATCTCATTAATTCCTCTGAAAAATACTCAGTGTTATTAACTGAAATTCCCCAGTTGCGAACAATTCTTTCTTCCTTTTTTCCAAGCATTGAAATAGCATAATCCAAAGGTGGAGCAGCTTTGAAATACTTCTCTTCATTCATAAATACATCATAAGGAGTCAGATGTTCTTCACCGCTTTGCTTTAACCCTTCATTTTTCCTGTGATGATATTCGTCCTCAAGCCAAACCTCAAACATTGCAGAAAATGCCTCAATATCAGGAAGCTCATTTCTTTTGAGCATTCCGTCAATATCCTTTTTAACCTTTGCATCAGTCCTTGAGCCTGTGAGTGTACCTGTATAAGACGGAAATCTCTTTGAGAACCTTTCACAAATGGTTCTGAAAACTCTTTCAATCTGTCCCTTTGTCCAAGGCTGATAAGGTAAAGCTCTCTTATCATATTCAATTCCGATACTTTTATAAAAGCCCTTGATTTCACCGTTAATATCAAATCTTTCTTTTCTTGAACGACCTGTGAGAGTTTCTGCAGTGAAGTCCTTACCGTTATCCAAAAGCATCACCCTCGGAACTCCGTAAATCTTACTGTCCTTTTTTGGATAAATCATATGTAAAAGCACCTGCTCAATAACCTCTGAATTCGGTTGAACACAAATACCCCAACCAACCAAAGCCCTTGACCTTGTATCAATAAATCCCACAAGATATGGTCTGATTGCAGTAATAGTTCCATTCTCCCTTGTATGCTTAACCCAACAGTCAAAGGTGTGAGCATCTGCCTGTACGAATTCCATAACCAAGAGTTTTTTTGTATCTCTTCGCCCTTTGTGCATTGCCTTGTGTTTGAACTCTGAAACGCCGCCCTTTAAAAGTGCAGCCACATCAGAATTGTTCGCCTTCAGCTTATTACAGTAATTTCTCACCGTATTGTATGACGGAATGTATTCTGACCCCTTTGCCTCAAGTTCTCTGCACAAATCCTCATATAGCATCACAACAGACTGCAAATTCTCGTGATGTGAATTGGTGGCCCATAGATTTTCAATCAATGCCGCAATCTCTGTTGTCATTCTGATAGCTTTTCCAACCTTTGGGGGAGAAACCAGAGAGAGTATCATATAATAATCGTGGTTCTTTCCGTCCTCTGACTCACAGATTTCAGCCCACATAGCACCCTCTTTGTATCTTGCCGCCATTTTACGAAAGTTTTTTGAGCTTTTTCCATAATGCTCCTGACAAAATTTCTCACAAAACTCTGTTTTATCTCCTGTATGATTTGAAAGCTCTTCAAAATATCTTTTAATGACATTGGAAAGCTCGGCCGCTTTCATAAACTTTTCGCTGTAGTTTTCCATATAAAAACCAATATCATATCCCACATACCAGGGCGGTTCACCTTGAGCTTCAAGTCGTTTCTTTCTTTCTGCCAATAACTTTCTCCTAATCCTTGCACTGTATTTTCTCTGTGCCTCAACACTCAATTCACTGACATTAATAAAAACTCTGTCACTTCCACCATTAGGATTTTTTTCTTTCCTTGCACTATATTCATTTCGCAATATCCTCATTTGAAGTGTATGGTAAGCAACACCCTCAAGCTCCGCTGCCTCTTCAATAGTTACCCAGTTCATTTTAATGCTCCTTTTCTGCTATGATGGGAAGTGTAACAGTTTCACCAGGCATAAGCTTTGTATCTTCCTTATCGGATACTTCCTTGACCAATTCAATATATTCCCTTAAATCAATCTCTTCAGGGCAATATCCCTCGCAAATCGTCCACAAAGTTTCACCGCTTTTAACAATATGCACTTCACACTCTTTAAAGTCATATTTATCAACATAGCTCTTTGGACTGCAAAAAATTATCCCTAAAATCCCAACAAGAAAAATAACCAGACAAACCCTCAAAAACCTCTTATCCATATTAATCCCTTCTTATAACAGCATCATTGCTGATGCTTTCCTTACTGTGTCAATTCCGATTTCCTCATATTCATTTGCTAATCTTATAACATTCTCATATGTTCTGTTCAACAGTCTGAAGCATCCTGTCCTTTCATTTGTTGCTCTTCTGTAAAGCTCTTCAACTGCTTCATCAGACCATTCAAAAGAACCTGTAACATATTCCAAAACCTCATCCTCTAAAAGACCTTTTAACTCATAAGCAAATCCTATTCTGTTTGCCATTCTTGGAATATACCGTCTTATCATTCTCTCCAATGCAGGCTCTCCTGCAAGTACCAATCCTATATCCGATTGGTCGTAAATGTTTCTTAAAATCTCGGCTTTCTTCTGTGTATATTTTGTGATTAGCTTGTCCGCCTCATCAATAATCAATAAATACCCATCATTAGCATTGAAATAGTCCTTAATGCAATCTATTCTGTCATCAATACTACCTGTCATATGTGGAAGATTTACCGCATTTTCAATAGCCTTTATCAAGTCCCTTGCATTCATTGACTCATTACATTCAATATATGCAACTCTCCTGCCTTTTGCAAAGTTCTTTAATGCATATGTTTTTCCAAAACCGGACCGTCCGTAAACAATTCCCAAATCCATATATTCCTTACAGCTCTGACACACCGCCAAAACTCCAAGATAATCCACCGTTCTTAATGCTCCGCCCCTCATAAGTGGCATACTCTTCATTTTATCACTTGGAGCTGCATCAGAGGATTCATTAAACAAAACACCTGTCAGAACATCCTCAATTTCATCAATGACCTTCTGAGATAGCTTTTCAGGACTATTTATGTAATTTGAAATAGTACTTCTGTGAATATTAACAATTTCCGCAAATTGCTTTTTAGACATATTCTTTTCTTCTAAATACCCATTAACTTTTTCTCTTATTTCTTCATTAACCATTTCTGACAACTCCTTTTCATAAACCAATCAATTCGTCTGATGTCACATCTAAAGCTCTTGCCATAAGCTTTAACACCGGAATGCTCGGCAGCTTACTTCCTGCAATCACCATATTTATGAATTCCTTTGTGACTCCGCACTTCGCAGCAAGCCCTGCTTGTGTCATTCCTAATTCCCTTAACTTTCTTTTAATTAATGCTGTATCCATTTATTCATTCTCCTTGTTTTTTTTCGCATCTTTGCACTCTTTGTACTCACATATAGCAAGAACACACCATAATATAAAAGCATATCCAAAAAGCGCAAGTGTTTTGCCTACAGGGTTATATAGAAACATTACTCTTCACCACTTTTCTTTAATGCTATCGGTTTAACTGTGTCTTTTATTGCTTCTTTCACATCATTTTTCACTGTGCCGCTTATTTTCTCAACCTCTTGTTTTACTTCAAGCAAAAGCCTTGTGTTGTCTTCGAGAACAGAACCAAAACACTCTTTAAGGTTTAGTTCTGCAAAGACACCCTGTAATTGCTTTAGTTCTAAAATTCGCTTTTTTATATCTGTTTGCAGCTCTGTAATGAAAATCTCTTTTGCAATTTGATGATTTTCATTACTAAAATCAAAACTTCTTATACCAAAAACACTGTCTGCAAAATGCACCTTGCCATTTTCCATATAAATATAACAATTTGATATTTCTTCTTTTGTCTTATCATTCAAAGAAACTGCATAAAGTAACTTTCCGTTTCTTATAATCATCGTTTCGTTGTATTTTTTACTCATTCCCCAATACCTCCTATCAATGCCTGTTCTGCTTCCTCTTCGGAGAAGAATATATCTTCAGCATCATATTCTCTATCAGTATCAGGGTCTATATATACTTTTGCTACAATTCCTTTTAAGTTTATTTCAAATTCAGTAACATAAGCATTTACTATTTCGCCATAATATTTTACAAATACCATATCCCCCACCTTACAAGGCGGTACAATAGCTTTTTCCAATGTTCTTGCTGCTTCATCACATACATTTGCTATATCTTTTAAAGTTTCAATATCATATTCGTTTAAAGGTGCAGGCTCTGAATTTGCTCTGTTTCTTAAAAACAAGTCTGCTCCGTCTAACAACTTAATCAATCTATCTTTCATCATTCATTCTCCTTTTACTTCTTCTGAATTAGCAACAACACTTAACATATAAAG
>JAZNOH010000101.1:0-9959 GCA_045580715.1 Clostridia bacterium | reverse complement strand
AAGAAACTGCAAAGAAAGGTTTTAGTGTTAAGAATTATCTTGAATTTAGAAAGAAAATCAACGGAATTAATGCGAAGAATGAAAAGGGCGAAAGTATCAACGGATTGAAAAAGAAGAGAATAAAAGCGGTTGTTCAAAAGATGAATATTTCTGAAAAAGAAAAAGACTATCTTTTTAAATTGCAATATCCTAATGGATAAAGAAAGGAGGACGGCTTTTTAGAAACAGTCATTCGGTGGATGTAATATACAGATAATACACGATTTAAAATCTATCAAAAAGTAAAAACCGCTTAAATGTAGAATTTAAGCGGTTTTGTTTTGGCTGCGGAAGAAGGATTCGAACCCTCACAGAATGAGTCAGAGTCATTAGTGCTACCTTTACACTATTCCGCAATATATGATTTTTCAGGTGGTGCGAGGGACGAGACTTGAACTCGCAAGGTATAAACCACACGCCCCTCAAACGTGCGCGTCTGCCGATTCCGCCACCCTCGCATAGCAACGAAAGAAATTATAGCATTTTTTTTATTTGTTGTCAATACTTTTTTATAATTTTACCAGAAAATTAACAATATATGAATTAGAGTGTGCATCTATTGAAAAAAATATGTAAATGTGATAGAATTATATAAATTAACTATAAAAGTGAGTGATATTATGAAAAAGGGATTGGTTTTAGAAGGTGGAGCAATGCGAGGAATGTTCACCTGTGGAGTTATTGATGTTATGATGGAAAATAACATTAACTTTGACGGAATAATTGGAGTTTCAGCAGGTGCTGCCTTTGGATGCAATTATAAGTCCAATCAAATAGGAAGAGGTATAAGATATAATACACAATTCTGTAATGATAAGAGATATTGTTCGATAAATTCTTTAATCAAAACAGGAAATTTATATAATGCAGATTTTTGTTATAAGATTGTGCCGACAGAGTTTGATAAATTTGATTATAAAGCCTTTTATGAGAATCCTATGGATTTTGTGGCAGTATGTATGGATATAGAGACAGGTAAACCATATTACAAGCATTTTGAGAAAGAGGAAGAAAATATGTTTGAATGGTTCAGGGCAAGTGCATCACTTCCTTTAGTATCACAAATTGTTGAAATTGGTGATAAAAAGTTGTTGGATGGTGGTATTGTTGATTCCATCCCAATAAAATATTTTGAAAGCATTGGTTATGATAAGAATGTTGTAGTTTTGACACAACCGAAAGATTATGTAAAAAAGAAACAAAAATTAATACGATTAGTAAAAAGAGTTTACAAAAAATATCCGAAGCTGGTTGAGGCAATGTCAAACAGACACATTATGTATAACGATACATTAGAATACATTAAACAGAGAGAAAAAGAAGGCAGAGCATTGGTTATAAGGCCAAAAGAGGATTTGAAAATAGGAAGGACTGAGAAAAATCCCGAAGAATTAAAAAGGGTATATGAAATCGGAAGAAAGGTTTGCCAGGAACAAATTGAAGAAATCAGAAAATTCATAGAAAATAATGATTAACTATCTAAAATTTGACAAATATATGTATATTTGATATAATCTTAGGATAGAGGTGATTTTTATGGATTTAACACAAAGAGCATCTATGACAAAAAAGGTTAAGAATTTTAATTTAATATTAATCTGTATCATTGGAAGCATTTCTGTGTTAGGATTAGTTATGGCAATATACAGCCTTGTTAAGTTTGAGTTTATTTTTGCGATAATATATCTTGTTGCTGTTATTTTAGGATTTTCATATATTGTTATGAAGATTAATTTGATAATGCCAACATATGTTGAAAGAAATAATGAATTTTTGTGTATTCAGAATTGGGTAAACGGTGTTTTTCCATTTGTGCCTGATAATGGATTAATAGGTGAATTTGTTCCTTCAAAATCAATGCTTAAAAAGATAGATATATCGTCAATTACTAAAATATATATAGGTTCAAGAAACTATCTTTTAAAAATTGTTGAGCCTGGATACTTTTCAAACACTATGGAAGCTTATAAGGAAAAATACGATAATATCATTAAACATATGGAATTTCTTTATATAAAGACAGTTGATGACACAGAGGTTTTTGTGTCGGTTACAGATTTTGATGAAGACGAGTTAATTAGTATTTTTAAGCCTATTATTGAAGAGAATGAGAAAATAGATTTTAAATGCAGTAATCGTCATATATATAAGGAAATACCGACAAAGAAATATACATTATAGGAGTGAATTACAACAGTGTTTGATAAGCTTGAAGCGTTAGAGGACAGATTTGCGATGTTGTCCGAAAAAATAAGTGACCCTGATGTTATTTCTGACCAGGAAAACTGGAGGAAATATATGAAGGAGCATTCCGATCTGTCACCTATTATTGAAAAATACAGGGAATATAAGAAAGCAAAACAAACAATACAAGATGATAAAGAAATGCTTGAATCGGGAGAAGGAAAAGAACTCGAGGATTTGATAAAAGAGGAGATTTTGGAGGCAGAAAAAACTTTGAAGGTGGTTTCTGAAGAACTAAAGGTTCTGCTTTTGCCAAAGGACCCGAACGATGAGAAAAATGTTATCATCGAAATAAGAGGCGGCACAGGCGGAGAGGAAGCAGCATTGTTTGCTGCAGACCTTATGAGAATGTATTCAATGTATGCCGAAAGCCAGAGATGGAAAATAGATATCCTAAATTCCAGTCCTACTGATATTGGTGGATATAAGGAAGTATCATTTAGCATTGAAGGACAGGGTGCATATTCAAAATTCAAATTCGAAAGTGGAGTTCACAGAGTGCAGAGAGTTCCAAGTACTGAATCAGGTGGAAGAATACACACATCTGCAGTTACAGTTGCAGTTTTGCCTGAGGTTGAAGAGGTTGAGGTCCAGATTGACCAGAATGATTTGAGAATAGATGTTTTCAGAGCAGGTGGTCCTGGGGGACAATGCGTAAATACAACCGACTCGGCAGTTAGAATAACACATATTCCAACAGGAATTGTTGTTTCGTGTCAGGATGAAAAATCTCAGTTTAAAAATAAAGATAAAGCTATGAAAATTCTTCGCTCAAGAATTTATGAGGTTATGGAGGAGCAAAGACATAAAGAAATTGCTGATGAAAGAAAATCTCAGGTTGGTTCAGGCGACAGAAGTGAGAGAATAAGAACTTATAATTTCCCACAAGGAAGAGTCACCGACCATAGAATTAATTTAACTTTATATAAATTAGAACAGGTTTTAAATGGTTCATTGGATGAACTTATTGACTCTTTGATTACTGCCGACCAGAGTGCAAAGCTTGCAAATCAAGATTAATCAAATATCTTCAATTTATATAATTGAAGATATTTTTTATTAAAAAACATGTTTTTTTATAAATTTATATAGACATTTTGGGAAAAATATAGTAGAATAGACTTTAGAAAATTTTATATAGATTGGAGCAGCTTATAATGGAAAGAGTACAAATGATTGCACAGGCAATGTATGACAAGAAAGCAAAAAACATAATTGCTTTGGATATTTCAGAAATTACAAGTCTTGGTGATTATTTTGTTATTTGTTCTTGCTCGTCAGATTCTCAACTAAGAGCTTGTACTGATGAGATTGAAGAAAAATTATCCGAAATCAATATTGACCCTACACATAAAGAGGGGTATAGTGGCGGCACATGGATATTAATGGATTATGGTGATATAATTGTTCATGTTATGCTTGAAGAGACAAGAGAATTCTACTCGTTGGAGCGTTTGTGGACAGATGCAAAAGAGATTACATTAGAATTAAAATAATAATAGAAAGGAATGTTTTTATATAATGTCAGAGTATAATTTTAAAAACATTGAAAAGAAATGGCAACAAAAGTGGGAGGAGGCAAATTGCTTCCACGCAGTTAATGGAAGTGAAAAGCCAAAGTTTTTTGCTATGATAGAATTTCCTTATCCATCAGGAGCGGGACTTCATGTCGGACATCCAAGAAGCTACACAGCCCTTGATATAATTGCCAGGAAGAGAAGAATGGAAGGATATAATGTTTTGTATCCGATTGGCTGGGATGCATTTGGACTTCCAACAGAAAATTTTGCAATAAAAAATAAAATTCATCCTAAAATAATCACTAAGCAAAATATTGATAACTTTACAAGACAATTAAAAATGCTTGGTTTTTCTTTTGATTGGGACAGAGAAATCAATACCACTGACCCTAATTATTATAAATGGACACAATGGATTTTCAAAAAGCTGTTTGAAAAAGGACTTGCATACAAACAAGAGATGCCAATAAACTGGTGTACAGGCTGTAAGGTCGGATTATCAAATGAAGAGGTTGTCAATGGTGTTTGCGAGCGTTGTGGAAGTGAGGTTGTTCAAAAGAGAAAGAGCCAATGGATGTTAAAAATCACAGAATATGCTCAAAGACTGATTGATGACCTTGATGATGTTAATTATATTGAAAGAGTTAAGACTCAGCAAAAGAACTGGATTGGAAGGTCTGAGGGAGCAGAGGTTAAGTTCACATTAACATCAGGAGATGAAATGATTGTTTATACAACAAGATGCGACACATTATTTGGTGCTACATATGTTGTATTATCACCTGAACACGCACTTGTTCAAAAATTATTGCCAACACTTGAAAATTCAAATGAAGTTTCTGACTACATTGCTCAAGCTTCTAAAAAGTCCGAATTTGAAAGAACAGAATTAGCTAAAGAAAAGACAGGTGTAGAGCTAAAGGGAGTTTATGCAATTAATCCTGTTAATAATGAGAAATTACCTGTATGGATTTCCGACTATGTTTTGGTAACCTATGGAACAGGTGCTATTATGGCAGTTCCTGCACATGATACTCGTGACTGGGAATTTGCCAAGAAATTCAATCTTCCTATTATCGAGGTTGTTGCAGGTGGTGAAAATGTTCAGGAGGAAGCATATACTGATGTTTCAGAAGGCAATTTGGTTAACTCCGGTTTCTTAAATGGTATGTCTGTTAAGGAAGCAATTCCTGCTATGATTAAATGGCTTGAAGAAAAAGGTCTTGGAACTAAAAAGGTTAACTATAAATTAAGAGACTGGGTATTCTCCCGTCAAAGATATTGGGGAGAGCCAATACCTCTTGTATATTGTGAAAAATGTGGTTGGGTTGCAATTCCTGATGAGGAATTACCTTTGGTATTGCCTGAAATTGAGACCTTTGAGCCTGGTGAAAATGGTGAATCACCATTGGCAAAAGCATATGACTGGATTAAGACATCTTGTCCTAAATGTGGTGGTGAGGCTCAGAGAGAAACAGATACAATGCCTCAATGGGCAGGTTCAAGCTGGTATTTCTTAAGATATATTGACCCTGACAATAATGACGCTTTTGCATCAAAAGAAGCACTTGATTACTGGATGCCTGTTGACTGGTACAATGGTGGTATGGAACATACTACATTGCACTTGTTGTATTCAAGATTCTGGCATAAATTCCTCTATGATATCGGTGTTGTTCATTGCAAGGAACCATATATGAGAAGAACATCTCATGGAATGATTTTGGGAGAGAACAATGAGAAGATGTCAAAATCAAGAGGAAATGTTGTAAATCCTGATGAGGTTGTTGATGAATTTGGTGCAGATGCATTCAGAACATATGAAATGTTTATCGGAGCCTTTGACCAGTCAACTCCATGGTCACAACAGGGCTTGAAGGGTTGTTATAAATTCCTTGAAAGAGTGTGGAATTTGCAGGATATTTTAACTGATGAAGACGGATATTCTGCTGATTTAGAAAAGAATGTTCATAAGACAATCAAAAAGGTCAGTGAAGACATAGAAAGAATGAAATTCAATACTGCCATTGCCTCATTAATGAGCTTGGTTAACGATTTCTATAAAAAGGGCAGTGTTACAAAGGGCGAGTTTATTGCTTTAATCACTCTATTAAATCCTATTGCTCCTCATATGACTGAAGAACTATGGGAGAAATATGGAAATGGTGGATTGCTTTCAATTTTAGCTTGGCCACAATTTGATGAGGATAAGACAGTTGATGATGAAATTGAAATCGCAGTACAGATTAATGGTAAGGTAAGAGATAAATTAGTGATTGCAGCAGGACTTGACAGAGCACAAACAGAAGAGGCTGCATTAGCATCAGACACTGTGAAAGCTTTGATAGATGGAAAGCAAATTGTTAAGGTTATTCCTGTTCCTGGAAAACTGATTAACATTGTTGTAAGATAAAACCAAAAAGACAGAAGGGTTTAACCTTCTGTCTTTTTTCTGTTCATAGCAAAATCAGTTAACATATACATACATTTTTCGAAGTTTATGCTATACCAATATTTTTCTTTATCTGGAAGAGTTTCTTTTATACATTCCTGAATAAAATCATCTGCAAACGATATTGCACTATGAAAATCAAGGCCGTTTATATAGCTTCCGATAAAAACACTTGAAAAAACATCACCTGTGCCATAGTACATTCCGTCAAACTTATCATTTTCTTTTATAACAGATGAATTATTTGTTGTATCAATTCCGAGTGTAGCGATTTTTTTGCCTTTATGTATTCCTGTTATAATAACCTTTGGACAGAGCGCAGTTATTGTTTTTGATATTCTCTCAATATCATTTTCGTCATAATCAGTATAAATTTCACCATCAACCAAAAGCATTGCTTCATAAATATTTGGCGCAATTATGTCTGCGCAAGAGCAAAGTCTTCTCACGATGTCTATGTATTCATAATCAAGTCCTGAATAAATTTCACCATTATCTGCCATAGCAGGATCTAAAAATACTATTGTGTTCTCATCTGCAAAATCATCAATAAAATCGACTAAGAATTCTGCTTGTACTTTCGAACCGATATATCCGATATAAATTGCATCAAATTTAATCTGCTGTTTTTTCCAATGCTCAGTAATTTTTTTAACCTCTTCACAAAGAGGTAAAAAGGTGTAGTCCCTAAATTCTCCTGTGTGAGTTGATAAAATGGCTGTTGGCAGTGGAACTGTTTCAACGCCAAGTGCTGAAATTATCGGCATAGCAACTGTCTGCGAGCATTTACCAAAACACGAAATATCTTGTATAGTAACTATTCTTTTCATTATTATGAACCTCATTTAAAACATTTGTCGTATATTTTATCACATTTTAGGAAAATAATCAACTAAAAAAGACATTTTCATTTTTATTGTTAATTATATGTTACAGTAATTGTAAATACTTGCATTTTTAGTCGTAAAGTGATATAATTATAAAAATGGGTTATTATGCTGTTTCGGAGGTGTTTGTATGGAATTTATTACAAAAGAATTTATTCCTGTTTTATTCGGAAATGATATTAATGTTTATAGCGTAGCAAGGGCATTTTATGAAAAATATGGAGTGAAATCGAAAGTGTTTGGCAAGGCTTTAATGGGAACCTGCTACAAGAGTAAGCTTGTTGATTTTACAGAGGTAAAAAATCTTGATACCAATGAGGTTATAACAGAAACTATCAATGATTATGCCATGAAAAACACAACAAAGAAGATTTTGGCTATTGGATGTGGAGATAATTATGTAAAATGTCTTGCACAAAACAGAGAGAGTTTTAAATCAAATGTTATCGTGCCATACAGTGACTATGATTTTTTAGAAGAATTAATGGATAAGGAAAAGTTTTATGCTTTATGTGAAAAGCACGGAATTGATTATCCAAAGACATATATCTGCACAGCGAGAGATTATGAAAATGTTAATGTTCATTTTGAAGCACCATATATCCTAAAGCCTGCAAATCAGGTTGAATATTACAAACACAAATTCGAGGGACAGAAAAAGGTATTTAAGCTTGACACTAAAAAAGAATTGGACGATGTTATTAAAAAGGTGTATGCAGCAGGATATACCGATAATATGATTGTTCAGGATTTTCTTCCTGGTGATGACACATATATGAGAGTTTTAACAAGTTACTCAGATAAAAACGGAAAGGTTAAAATGATGTGCTTAGGCCATGTTTTATTAGAGGAGCACACACCATACGGAATTGGAAACCACGCAGTTATTATAACTGAATATGAGCCTGAGTTAATGGAAAAGTTTAAAGTTCTTCTTGAAGAAATAGGATATAAGGGATTTTCTAATTTTGATATTAAATATGATTACAGAGATAAAAAATATAAAGCCTTTGAAATCAACACAAGACAGGGAAGAAGTAATTTCTATGTAACAGGCTCAGGACATAATATTGCAGAACTTTTGGTTGAGGATTTTATCTACAATAATCCGATTGAAGAGGATATTGCAAAAAATGAGCATCTATGGATGGTTGTTCCAAAGGGTGTTGCATATAAATATGCGCCTGAATATAAGGATAGAATGAAAAGACTTATAAAAACAGGTAAATATGTCAATCCTTTGAGGTTAAAGGAGGATAATGATATTGAAAGACTATATAGATTAGGTCGTTCGCAGTTAGCACATTATATGAAATTCAAAAAATATTACAAGAAATAAATCTAAGGGAGTTTTTATATGAAAAAGCTTGGTGTAATCGGTGGTATGGGTCCTATGGCAACACAGTTGTTTTATAAATATATTATTGAAATGACAGATGCCAAATGTGACCAGGAACATATTGATATGATAATACTAAGTCATGCAAGTATGCCTGACAGAACTGCATCAATTAAAAATAATCAAACTGAAGCTATATTTAAGGAGCTCTTGGAGGATGCAAAAATGCTTGAGAGAAATGGGGTTTGCGCAATTGCAATACCCTGCAACACTTCTCATTATTTTTGGGAGAAACTTCAAAAAGAAATTGATACCCCAATAATAAATATGGTAAGAGAAACAGTTCTTTCAATTAAAGAAAAGAATCCAACAATAAAAAAAATTGGACTTTTAGCTACTGACGGAACAGTTTTTTCAAGGATTTATAATAAAGAATGTGAAAGAGTTGGAATAGAGTGCGTAACACCTGATGAAGAAGTACAAAAGGTTGTTATGGATATTATCTATAATCAGATTAAAAAGGGCGAGAATGGAAATATTGAGGATTTTGAAAAAGTTGATATATTCTTAAAAAAATCAGGTTGTGAGGCCGCAATTCTTGCTTGCACAGAGCTATCCTGTTTTAAGGATAATCATGAACTGACAGATTTTTATGTTGATGCGATGCGGGTGCTGTCTGAAAAAGCAATTACCTTGTGTGGAGGAAAGCTAAGATAAATATTTCGGAGGGTTTTTATGGTTTACAATATAGAAAAATATATTGAAATACTAAAGAATAATAGTCTTATAGCAGAAATTTCAGTAAATGATGATGCTATGATTGAAAATCTTACTTACAATTCTAAATTAGTTACAAAAAATACTCTTTTTGTGTGCAAGGGTGCACATTTTAAAGAAGAGTATCTGATTGATGCAAAGAAAAACGGTGCAATTTGCTATATCTCTGAAAAGAAATATGATATTGATATGGATTATATTATTGTTAATGATATAAGACGAACAATTGCCCTTTTGTTTAATGCGTTTTATGATAATGCATGGAATAAGCTTTCATTAATTGGTATAACAGGTACAAAGGGTAAATCAACAACCACTTATTTTATTAAATATATTCTTGATGAATATTTAAAAAGTGCCGGCAAAAAAAGAAGTGGAGTTATATCTTCTATTGATACCTATGATGGTGTTGAAGAATTTGAATCACATCTTACTACACCTGAGGCAGGCGAGCTTTTGAAACATTTTGACAATGCAGTAAAGTCTCAGATTGAATATATGACAATGGAGGTTTCTTCGCAAGCCTTAAAGTATGACAGAGTTTATGGTGTCGGCTTTGATGTCGGTGTTTATTTAAATATAGGAGAGGACCACATAAGTGATGTTGAGCATCCTGATTTTGAGGACTATTTCCAATCTAAAATGAAATTATTTGAACAAAGCAAAACGGCTTGTGTAAGTCTTGATACATTAAGAAAAGA
>JAZNOH010000100.1:0-7180 GCA_045580715.1 Clostridia bacterium | reverse complement strand
AAATTGAAAAAATTGGTTTTTCTCTTGATATGTCAAGAGGCGATAATATAGAATTTTTAAGAAAGAGGCAATCTAAATGAGTATAAATTCAAAGCAATCTATAAAATGCCCCGAGTGTTCTCACTTAAATGAGGTAACTGTATGGAGTTCTATCACAAGTGATGATAGCCAGGATTTAAAAAAGGACCTGTTGAGCGGAAAAATAAATATTTTTAAATGTGAAAACTGTTCACATACTGCACTCTTGCCTAATCCTCTGTTATATCACGATAGTTCAAAAAAACTTATGATTTCATTCACGCCCTGCAATGATGAGGCCACAAAAGCTCAATTATTTGCTAATATCAAAGAAACTTCAAAAAATTCTGAAGATTTAAAAAATCTTGTCGATTATAACTTGCGATTTGTTACAAATTATGATACAATGTTAGAAAAGATATTGATTTTTGATAATGGATTGCATGATAAAGTCATTGAAGTGCTTAAGGTTTTGATACTTACACAGGAGCCTGAAAAGGCAAATGACAGAATTGCTGTCTTCGGAAAATATGAAGACGATTATATCGAGTTTTTAATTAGAGATAAAAAAGAAAATCAGTTCTATACATCAAGAATACCATTTGAATCATATAACACAATTAAAACGCAGCTTGCTCAAAGCGGAGTGAAATACACGAGCTTTGATTGGGAAATTATTGATATAGACTATGGTGCATCATTGTTAAGAGGTGTTAACAATATTCTATAGGGAAGGAAATACACAATATGAAAAAACTTTTTGCAGGTTTACTCTCACTTACAATGTTAATAATTGCAAGTGGCTGCTCAGAAGAGGAAGTAGAGAAAAACGAAACCGTATTGAAATATTATGAAACGAGCGAAGAATATTTTGATTATGACTCAACCTTCTTCGATTTCAGACTTCCACTATACTGGCAAGGAAAATTTGTCGCAGATATTTTTGCTGACCACGAGGATTTCTATGAAAAAACATCTTATGACGAAGATGGAACCGGACTTGTTTTCTCAATTTATGCATACGATGATAAGTCTTATAAAAAGAAACATAAGAATTACAGATATCTTGGATATCACGATGAGCTTGGAAAACACTATATATTTGTATATCCTGATGAGGAAAAATATATTGAAAGTGCCCAAGAGGTCTATAACAACCTAAAACTTGCCTATTCTGTTATTCTATATACATTTAATATTTAAAAAGTATCGGAGCTTAACTCCGATACTTTTTTATTCCCACATTATTAACCTCTCTTATTAATTTTTCCAGATTGTTTTTTTCCATCTTACCGAGTGGCAGTCTTACCTTCCCTACATCATACCCAAGATAATTCATAATTTCCTTAATTGGAACAGGGTTGACCTCCGAAAATAAATTATTTATGACTTTCATATACTTTAACAAAATATTCTTAGCCTCTGCCACATTCCCCAATCTGTATTGTTCACAAATATTGTGCATCTGTTGTGGTATAATGTTTGCAGCCACAGAAATCACTCCAACTCCACCAACTGATAATATTGGAATTGTTATATCGTCATTTCCTGAATAAATATATAAATCAGGAACTTCTGCTGCGATTTGTGCAGCATATCCGACATTTCCGCTTGCTTCTTTAATCGCAACTATGTTCTCAAGCTCAGATAGATTTTTAAGAATTTCAATTGATATGTTAACTCCTGTTCTTGACGGAACATTATATAAAATTATCGGAATACTTACTGATTTTGCTATAAATCTGTAATGCTCCAATAGCCCACTCTTATTAGCTTTATTATAATATGGTGTTACAGATAAAAGTGCATCTGCACCAATCTCCTCCGACATTTTAGAAAATCTTACTGCGTGGTTTGTATCATTACTCCCACACCCTGCAATTATGGGAACTCTGCCATTTGCCTGTTTAACTGCAAATTTAACAACCGACATATGCTCATCATCATTCATAACAGAGGCCTCCCCCGTTGTTCCGCAAACAATGATAGCATCTGTTTTTTGCAAAATATGCATTTCAATCAGTTCTTCAAGAACGCAAAAGTTTATTTTATTATTTTCATCAAATGGTGTCACAAGCGCAACGCCTGAGCCGATAAATGGAACTTTTTTCATAATACCATTCCTTTCATAAAATTACTATAAAAAAAGATACACAACGATTTTGTCATTGTGTATCTATTAGCTTTAAACTTGTGTATTAGTCCATATAACCTTGTGCTGTCAATAATTCTGCCATCAGAACTGCACCACCTGCAGCACCTCTTAGGGTGTTATGTGAAAGACAAACGAACTTATAATCATATTGACTGTCCTCTCTCAATCTTCCGATTGAAACTGCCATTCCACCCTCTAAATTTCTGTCAAGCTTTGATTGAGGTCTGTTATCCTCTTCAAAGTAATTCAAGAACTGCTTTGGAGCATGAGGAAGCTCTAAATCCTGAGGAGCACCTTTGAATTCTTTCCATGCCTTTTTAATATCTTCAATTGAAGGTTTATCTTCAAAGCTTACAAAAACTGCAGCCATGTGACCATTTGAAACAGGGACTCTCAAGCATTGAGTTGTGATTGCAGGAGAGGTTGCATCAACGATTTTATCTCCTTCAATCTTACCCCAAATCTTCATTGGCTCAACTTCGCTCTTTTCTTCTTCCCCACCAATATAAGGAATTACATTATCAATCATTTCAGGCCATGTTTCAAAAGTCTTACCTGCTCCTGAAATAGCCTGATAAGTTGTTGCAAGACACTTTGTCACACCATACTTCATCAATGGGTGAAGTGCAGGCACATAGCTCTGCAATGAGCAATTTGACTTAACTGAGATAAACCCTCTCTTTGTTCCAAGTCTTTTTCTTTGTGCATCTATAATCTGAGAATGATCTGAATTTATTTCAGGAATAATCATAGGAACATCAGGAGTGTGTCTGTGAGCAGAGTTGTTAGAAACAACAGGACACTCTGCCTTTGCATATGCCTCCTCCAATGCTCTTATTTCGTCTTTTTTCATATCAACTGCACAGAATACGAAATCAACCATTGAAGCAATCTTTTCAATGTCGGCAGTTGCATCCATAACAATCATATCACTAACTGTTTGAGGAATTTCCTCCTCCATTGCCCACTTATTTCCAACTGCTTCACTATATTTTTTACCGGCACTTCTTGGTGATGCTGCCAAAACCTCAATAGAATACCAAGGATGGTTATGAAGTAGAGTTATAAATCTCTGACCAACCATACCAGTTGCGCCGATAATACCAACTTTATAATTTTCTTTCACTAAAAATCTTCCTCTCTTTGCATCTTTACTCGTATTATATTATCATTATTAAAATAAGATGTCAACAATATTTTGCTTTCTTTTGTATGATTTAAATAAAAAATACAAAAATATATTAAAAAAAGCTTGATTTTATATAAAATGTGTGATATGCTATATGAGTTAAATTACGGATGGTCCTCTGCCTTGGTCGGCACGAACGTCTAAGATATGAGAGGAGGGCTTAATGATGAATGCAAATGAAATCATTAGTGCTTTGACAAAAGACCAAATCAGAACAGACTTACCTGAACTTAAGGTAGGTAACAATGTAAAGGTTTACCAGAAGATTGTTGAAGGTAACCGTACAAGAACTCAGATGTTTGAAGGAACAATCATCAAAATTCAAGGCGGCGGCATCGCTAAGACATTCACAGCAAGAAGATTGTCATATGGTTGCGGTGTTGAAAAAACATGGCCTGTTAACTCACCTAACATTGAAAAGATTGAAATTTCAAGACTTGGTAAAGTTAGAAGAGCTAAACTTTATTATCTTCGTGACAGAGTTGGTAAAGCTGCAAAGGTTAAGGAAAGAATTTGACCTTGTACCTAAATATGAGTATAAAGGGACAGTTTTTGTCCCTTTTTGCTTTTATTGTTAAAAAATGTTAACTATAATATAATATATTCTTCATATTTTAATGATACAATATATTTATATATTACATAAAGGAGTTAATTTATATGAACGAATTTTCTGAAGACAGAAATCATGAGACAACACCAAGTGTTACTGATGCACCCGAAAAAGAAGTTTTTAATTTAAAAAAAGAAGTTTTTGAATGGTTCTACACAATACTTGTTGCACTTGTAATTGCATTTGTTATAAAAGGGTTCATATTTGATGTGGTTAAGGTGGATGGTAACTCTATGTTCCCTACCCTTATGAACAACGACAGACTTATTATAACAAAGCTCGGTTATGAGCCAAAACAACAGGATATTGTAATCTTAGATTCAAACTACAAAAAAAGAGAAGCATATTATGCACAAAGCGGTAAGGATTTGAACGCATTCTCAAAATTTATTGATTATCATTTTAATCTTCCTACTGACTTAAAAAAGAGATTTTATGTAAAGAGAATAATAGCACTTGGAGGTCAGACAGTTGATATTATTGATGGCAAGGTTTGGGTTGATGGCAAAGAATTAGAAGAGGAATATTATCAAGGAGATACACCTTTGTTTGATGCCACAATACAATTTCCTTTGACAGTTGAAGAAGATTGCGTTTTTGTTATGGGTGATAACAGACCTCACAGTTCTGACAGTCGTTCCTCTAATCTTGGCACAGTTCCTCTTGATGCAATTTTAGGAAAAGCCCAGTTGAGAATCTGGCCGCTAAATGCAATAGGTATCACCGACTAAAATTAAAACTGCTAAAAAGAAACCGATGCCATAAGTGCATACGGTTTCTTGTTTCTTAAAATACTAAACTTCGAAAAGAGATGATTTTATGGAGCAACAAATTCATTGGTTCCCTGGGCATATGTCCAAAACAAGACGATTAATCCAACAAAATATCAAGCTTATTGATATAGTTGTTGAAATTTTAGATGCAAGAATTCCTTTCTCGGGCAGAAATCCGAATTTTAATGATATCCTGCGTGGCAAACCGCGATTAATTGTTTTAAACAAATATGACCTTGCAGATAAATCTGTCACTGATATGTGGATAAGCGAATATGCAAAAAAAGGAATTAAGGTCATACCTATAAGTTGCCAGACAGGTTATGGAATTAACAAAATTGCCCCTGCAGCTAAGGAAATTTTAAAGGACAGAATTGAGAGGGATAAAAACAAAGGGATGACAAGGTCAATAAAGCTTATGATGGTTGGAATTCCAAATGTCGGAAAATCAACTCTTATAAACAGGCTCGTGGGTAAAGCAAAAACTGAAACAGGCGATAGACCTGGGGTTACTAAAACACAACAATGGGTAAGAATAAGGGATGACATTGAACTATTGGATACTCCGGGACTTCTTCCTCCTAAATTCGAAAATCAGGACTTGGCAAGAAATCTTGCTTACACAGGAGCTATTAAAGATGAGATAATTAACACTGAGCTTTTATCCTACTCACTTTTAGATTATCTTCGTGATAATTATTCGGAAATTTTATGCCAAAGATATAAGCTTACTGACGATATTTCCGATATGAAAGGTTATGAAATTTTAGAATATATTGGAAAAAAGAGAGGTTTTAAAATTTCAGGTGGCGAGGTGGATATGGAAAGAGCTGCCAACATCGTTCTTGATGAATTCAGGAGCTCGAAAATAGGAAATATCACCCTTGAAAGACCATAATTAACACTTGATTTATATAATAACATATAGTATAATAACTTTAGTATGAGTCCATACTAAAGTATATTTGGGGATGCAACGGCTTCGACGGGGATGAGGAAGCCAGAGCTGCGAGTAGTGCTTTGAGTAACACTTTAATCTGCTCTAAATTTTAAATATAAACGCTAACAAAAATTTAGCTTACGCTGCCTAATTAAGGCGCCGTCTTATCCTTGAGTACTGCGGCTTGGAATAAGGCGACTACCAGCAGTCAACATGAATGGGCAAGTGTTTCGGTGCCCATCAGGAATTAGAAACTACTGATGTTGTTGCTTTGTCTGTGGAACTGCAACAAAGGGAATTTTAACCATAGACTACACTCGTAGACGCTTTAGTGGATTTGTTTTCGGACACGGGTTCAACTCCCGTCATCTCCACCAACGATTTTCACGTCCATTTAGGACGTGATTTTTGTTTTTTTCTTGAACATAATAAGAATTTGTGGTATAATGACATAAATTGCTAATAATTGGAGGTACATATTTTGGATTGGTTGGACTATAGAGAAAAATTAGGAATTGGATTTAATGATACAAACATGAAGCAACTTTTTATTACAAATATTTTAAATGCTTTGAATGATATAGATTACAAAGGAAGTCATATTTTTACAGATATGGAATACTCAAAATTTTGTACAATGACTGGAACTGCGAAGATTAACTATTGTACAAACGATGATGTGGTATTTGAACTTGAGCGTCATCGCAATAATTTTATTGACTTTCTTTCCTATTGCATAGCTATCATAAATTCTAAAGACAGAACACCAAGAGAATCAATGTCTAAAATACATTTTATAAAATGTGTGGAAAATTTTCTTAAAAATGCACAGATACCTTTTGAAATAATCTATGATGAGGACAATAACTATTTTATATTCCCTAAAGGAGCAGAGGAATTGGATGATGCACTTATTTCTGAACCTTTGAGATGGCTTGAGGGTTATCCTAAAGCTCATAAGACATTCTGTAATGCTTTAAAGCAGTATTCAGAAGGTATATACATACGTGATGTTGCAGATAATTTGCGTAAAGCATTAGAGGAGTTCCTTCAGGAGTTTTTAGGTAACGAGAAAAATTTGGAAACAAATAAAGTTGAAATATGTAAGTACTTAGGTGAACAAGATGTTGATTCGGGAATATCAGGTCTGTATCAACCATTGATTAATTCATATAAAAACATTAATGACAGAATTGCAAAACACCACGATAAGATTGATGAAAAACTTTTAGAGTTTCTTCTATACCAGACAGGCATATTAATTAGGATGACAATAACAGTAAAAAATGCCGAAAAATAATATGGGTGTGTATCTTGAAAACAACCTTGCAGTCCTTGCATAAGGTCTTAAACATTAGGTAGTATGTAATGTTTGAGATTTTTTGATTTCCTACAATATCATAGCACGTTGCAAGGTGATGCTAATTTGATTTTAAATATATATCATAATATTGAAAGCCAACAGGTAACTATATGCCTGTTGGCTTTTAAT
>JAZNOH010000099.1:0-21798 GCA_045580715.1 Clostridia bacterium | reverse complement strand
TAAAATTCAACCAAATTATAATAATTTCCCATTTTTTTACAATACATACTAAATATCGAGAAAATTTGTCAAAATATATATTTTTTATTATGTTTTAAATATATATTTTGTTAATATTTCATAATATTTCCTTGACAAATATTTTATTCTGTGTTAGAATTAATTTGCGTTGTTATAAACGGAGGATTTATATTATGATGACAATTAGTTCAATCAATTCCCTATCCGATGAAGAAATTGTTTTGTTAGCACAAAATGGTAACACTTTGGCGGAAGAAGAAATAATCAATCGATATAAAAGCTATGTTGGATACTGTTCTTCTAAATATTATATGTCGGGAATGGAAAAAGATGATATATATCAAGAGGGAATGATTGGATTATATAATGCCATAAAAGATTACAACCATCCAAAAAAGTCTTTTAAAAATTTTGCAATTTTATGCATTTCAAGAAAAATCATTTCTTTATTAAAGGCTTCAAATCGTCAAAAACACATTCCACTAAACACATCCTTATCATTGGATGTAATAACTTTTGATGATAAATATAATAAAATGGTTGAAAATTTGATTTCTCATGATGACCATAATCCTGAATCAATTTATATTAACAATGAAACTCTTAATTCATATGAACAAAAGATAAATGAGGCTTTGAGCGAGCTTGAATTAAAAGTTTTTGAATGTTATTTATCAGGTATGAGTTATCTTGATATTTCACAATATCTTAACATAAATAAAAAAGCAGTTGACAACGCTATTCAAAGAATTAAGAAAAAGCTTGAGGCTGTTTTAATTTAAGAATACATACCTAACACATCTGTTCGCGTAGCTTAACAGTAAAGCAATACAAATGGTATGAATATCGGTGCAACCCCGGTCCGGACAGGAATAATTTTTTACAAAGTAAAGCGAGGAAAAAAAATGTACGAAGACAAGACACTAATTTGCAAGGATTGTGGCAATGAATTCATATTCACAGCCGGAGAACAAGAATTTTATGCAGAAAAAGGATTTGAAAATGAACCAATCCGTTGCAAAGAATGCAGAATTGCTAAAAAGAATAGCATAAAACAATCAAGAGAAATGTATGAAATTGTTTGTGCCGAGTGTGGAAAAATTGATAAAGTTCCGTTTATGCCAAAAAACGATAAACCTGTTTATTGCAGTGAATGTTTTGAAAACCATAAATAATAGCTCGAAAAAGCCGACCAGATGGTCGGCTTTTTTATATCACTTTTTAGGGTTAACAATATCTCTCCAATCAAGGTCTCCTCTTTCAAGTCCGTGAACAAGAACCTCTGCTGTTGCAAGATTTGTTGCCATTGGAATATTATGCATATCACAAAGTCTCAACAAGTTCATAACATCTGGCTCTCCTGTCTCATTTGCAGCAGGATCTCTGAAGAAAAAAATCAAATCTATTTCATTATAAACAACTCTTGCACCAATCTGTTGGTCTCCACCTTGATGACCGGGCAGAAATCTATATACATTCATCCCTGTGTTCTCAGTTATCATTTTCCCAGTTGTATCTGTTGCATATAAATTATGTTTTCCCAAAATTCCCTTATAGGCAATGCAAAACTGAACCATAAGCTCTTTTTTCATGTCATGTGCGATAAATGCTATATTCATAAAATCTCCCCTCAAATTTAATTGTTGTGGATATTATAACAAATTTTTTCCAATTTGTAAATACCTTTTGGGTAAAATTATGGCAATAATTCTCCTATAATGGTATTTGATGATGATTTATCTACCTTCTCAAAATACGCATCAAATATATCTCTTGCGACAAATGCCGCATTTCTTCCCACTGCCCCGTGTTCAATTACTACTGCAACTGCTATTTCAGGCTTATCAAATGGAGCAAAAGCTACAAACAGTGCGTTGTCTGAAACATTTTTGCCAATCTGTGCAGTACCTGTTTTACCTCCAATTGTCACAAGATACTCATCAAATATACCACTTGCAGAACCTTCCTCAACCACTCCAAGCATACCTTTTTTAACTGCCTGTAAATTCTCAGGAGTTATATCAATACTACCTATAACTTCAGTTTCAGGCTTATATATCATACTTCCATCAACGGATGAACGAACACTCTTCAATATATGAGTTTTATATCTTGTTCCTCCATTTGCAATACCGGCAATATAATTTGCAAGCTGAATTGGAGTAAAATATGAGTAAGATTGACCTATTGCAGTCTGAATGGTATCTCCTGCGTACCATGAAGCATCATAGTCCGTTGTTGCTATTTTTTTCTTGTATTCCCTACTTGACACATTCCCTTTTTCCTCTGCAAATTCAATTCCAGTCTTCTCGCCTAATCCAAATTCTTTTGCATAAGAAACAATATTATCAATTCCGAGTCTTCTTCCTAATTCATAGAAAAAATAGTTACAGGAAAATTCAATAGCCTCGGAAATTCTTATTTCTCCGTGAGTTTCGTGCTTACTTGACCATATCCAGCATTTTGGTTGATAGTCTTCATAGAATTTATAAACACCCTCACATTCTATAATTTCATCAAGGCTCACAATCCCCATTTCAAGTGCTGCCAATGCAACAAGTGGTTTGAATGTCGAACCCGGAGTATAAACTCCACTCACTGCTCTGTTCCACATAGGCTTGCTTTCATTAGCCGCAAGCTTATCATACTCTGCATTAAATGTAGATGGGTCAAATGTCGGATATGATGCACACGCCAAAACATCTCCATTTTTTATATCTATAACAACAGCTGCACCTGAATCTGCATCTCCACCCTTATTATCCTCAGGCTTTCCTCCTTTTTTAGATATCTCTGTTATCCAATATTTAAGTGAATTTTCGGCAGTTCTCTGGAGCTTTGAATCAATTGTCAACTGAACATAATTTCCTGGAATTGCTTCCTCGTTTTCTTCATCTTCTGTACCATTAATTCCTACAGTCTGGACACCATTTTTTCCTCTTAAATACTCTTCAAATAGCTTCTCTACACCTCGTTTACCAATAAGGTCATTATATCCATAGCCTTTTTCGGAATATTTTTCATATTCCTCTGCATTCATTTTTCCAATTCCGCCTAAAATATGTGCAGCAATATCCTTTTGCTCATAATTTCTGTAATACTCTTTAGTAACTATAATCCCGTCAAATTCGTTTTGTCTCTCTTTTAGTTCAGTAATAATATCGAGTCCCACATCCTCTGCAATTTTAAAGGGTTGGGATATTGAATAACCATTTAATATTGCATCATATCTTATTCCAACAATCTTCCTCTTCTCATCATCAGAATATTTGTCATCTACATAAAAAACATTATCGCAATAGTATTTCATGACCTCATCAGCAGTCATTGTACTTTTTAATTTTTTCTTATTCGAAAACCAGTTTTCTTTTTCATCCTCCGAACTTCCGTCCCCGTTCTCATCTGTAAAAGTGTATTCAAATGGATACGAGGATACAGGTAAGCTATCCACATATGGATTTTGATATTTTTCGAATACCTCTAAAATTTTTAGCATTTTGTCATTCAGTTCGCCGTTTGTACATATAATTTTTTGAAGCATAACTGAATATCCCTCTCGATTAGAAACAAGAACCTCTCCGTTCCTGTCCATTATTTCTCCTCTGGGGGCTTTTTGTGTCATTGTTGCACTGACTCTTTTTTTGGATTGCTCTATATACTCCTCACTGTTAATAACCTGCATATCAAATAGACGGAAGAATATAACAACAAGTATAATAATCAAAGCAAGAATAATCAGCCTTATTCTATATTTATGTTCATTATTCATCTGTATAGTCCACTCCTTTTCTTAAGAGTTAATCTCAATAGTGGAATAAAAAATATACTCACAAAAGTATTAAAAATAGCCTCAGGAAGTATAATTCTGAATAATGAGTATAAGTACCCCATATCTTTTAAAACGCTTATATTTGCAACAAAATACATGCTTTTTCCTAAAACACTAAATATAAACACTAACAAGAACGCAACAAGCATGCTATTTTTAAAAATACTCTCTTTAATTATCCATATTAAAACTGCGCTGATTAAAAATATAACAAGATATGTTCCAAATATTCTTCCTGATAGACAATCTGCCAATGCACCACATATTGCTGAAATAGTAATCGTACTATTAATCGTATTTTTATCAACTGCATAACAAAGGACGAACACAAAAAGTAAGTCCGGCATAATATTCCCGATTTTTATGTAAACTCCAAACATAGCCTCAAACAGAACTAACAGGATTATCCACAAAGCAATCTTTAGTTTACGCAAAGGTAAATCACTCCTCTAAATTAATACTTGTCTCTTCTACACTTTCATTTTCAACAACCTGTTGACTGTTTTCCTGTGTTGTATCAATAATTGGCTCTGTGGCAATCCAATCTGTTATCACAACAACCTCATATAATTTATCAAAATTGATAAATGGTTCAATGACTGCATAATCAAGTCTTCCCATATTATCTTTACTGATTTCTGCAATTTTTCCAACAGCTATCCCAGGTGGATAAATACCTCCAAGACCTGATGTTTTTAATATATCTCCTGCAATTATTGAAGCATTTGCTGTTAAGTACCCCAACCTGCATTTTCGGCTTTTTGATAGTGTTGCATCTCCCTCAACAATTCCAATCTCACCATTTCTTGTAATTCTAACACCTGCAGAGCTTTCTGCATTGATAACGGTTGATACCTTTGACCAGTTCGGTCCAACATCTGTAACCTGCCCCAAAAGTCCATCAGATGTTATAACTGTATCAGAAACTTTAATTCCGCTTGATGTCCCCTTATCAAGAGTTACATATGAAAACCAATTTTCAGTTTCATATGCAACAACTCTTGCAGCAACGGTTTCATATTCATAGCTATCTGCAATATCCAATAGCTTTCTTAATCTTTCATTTTCTTCTTTATAAACACTTACATCCTTTATTTTTGAGCTTAACTCTATATTTTCTGCTCTCAATCTATTATTCTCTGCCTCATATTCACTCATTTTCCCAATATATGAAAAAACATTTTTCACAGGATTTACTACACTTGAAATCTTAGATTCTATAGGTGTTATAACATAATTAATTGCTTTTGAAATAGGATTTCTTCCACCTCTTGACATATATGCAAGAATTATCGCAGCAATTATTATTATCAAAACACTTGTCCACACTCTTTTTTTGGAAAAAGACATCAAAAACCCTCCCAATCTTATTTTCTAAACATTGACCTTTTTAAAATTACATCATTTTCTGCTGCCAAGCCTGTTCCGACTGCAACACAATTTAATGGTTCATCAGAAATTCTCACCGGTATTCCTGTCATTTGGTAAATAAGATTATCCAAATTCCTTATCAGCGCTCCCCCACCTGTTATGGTTATTCCATAATTCATAATGTCTGATGCTAATTCAGGTGGTGTTTCCTCTAAAGTTTCCTTAATTGTATCAATAATCTGGTATATTCCCGAACTGATTGCATCTCTTACCTGTGACGATGAAATTCTTACTGTTTTGGGTAATCCTTGTAATAAATCTCTACCATTTACATCAAAATATCCTTCATTATCATATTGCATAGCCGAGCCAATCGCAATTTTAATTTCTTCTGCAGTTTTTTCTCCTATAGAAAGACTATATTCGTGCTTTATGAAATTAACAATTGCTGTATTCAAGGCATCCCCTGCAACTCTTATCGATTTAGATGTTACAATTCCCCCAAGTGATATTATTGCAACCTCAGTTGTTCCACCACCAATGTCAACTATCATACTTCCAACAGCCTTGTCAACAGGTAGTCCTGCTCCAATTGCTGCTGCCATCGGCTCTTCTATAAGGCTTACTGATTTTGCACCTGACATAATAACTGCTTCTTCAACTGCTCTTTTCTCTACATCAGTAACACCAACAGGGACACATATTATAACCCTTGGCTTCATAAAACCAATCTTATTTGTGCATACCCTTTTGATTAAGTTTTTTATCATTGCCCTTGTTGTTTCGAAATCTGCAATAACTCCATCCTTTAATGGTCTTATTGCAATTATATTTTCAGGAGTTCTTCCAAGCATCTCATCTGCCTGATTTCCTACTGCCAAAACCTTTTTATCGTTATCCAAAGCAACCACCGATGGCTCTCTTAAAATAATTCCTCTGCCATTTACATATACCAATGTGTTTGCAGTTCCTAAATCAATTCCAATTGTTTTTGATAGTCCAAAAGAAATTTTGTTCTTGCTCATAAATTACTCCTTAATAAATAGATTTATATCAAACTCATTTTTTAATATGTCATATAATTCAGATAGTGGCAATCCCACAACATTAAAATAATCACCTGTAATGCTCTTTACAAATGCACTCGCTTTTCCCTGAATTGCATAAGCACCGGCTTTATCAGAAGGCTCCCCTGTTTTTATATAAGCATCTATTTCCTCTTCTGATAAATTTTTAAAGGATACAGCTGTTTTAACACTTCTTGAAACACTATACCCATCATTAATTCTCATAACGCAAAGGCCTGTGTAGACCTCGTGTTCCCTTCCTGATAACTCCATAAGCATTCTTTTTGCGTCATTATCATCAATAGGTTTTCCTAATATTTTTCCATCCAGATAAACGATAGTATCAGCTGCTATTATAAGCTCTTTTGTTCTTCCCTGTTCTCTTAACACCTTTGCAACTGCTGCAGCCTTATACATAGATAGCACTCCTGTGTATAAATCAGGTGTCATACCCTTATCTATTCCACTCTCATCAATAGGAGCCACCATAATATCAAAATTAATCCCCAATTGTTCTAATAACTCTCTGCGTCTTGGAGATGCAGACGCTAATATATATTTTCTCATAATTTTATATCCTTTGTATATTTAATCTGTTTTTCTGTAAAAATGACCTCTTGTAAATGTATTTTCCTTTAATGGTTCTACTTCTTTTCCATCAAGTGCCATTTGATATGCGTCTATAATTTTTTTACATTCTTCTTCATCCTCAACTGTAAAATCAAGTCTTAAAGAACTTATATCCATATCAAGCAAATCAAATATTTTATCTGCCATAAAAATCGGCTTGGAATTTAAAAGTTCACAAAAGCACCCGACACCACACATTAACGGAAAACTTTCGTTTTTCCTGTCAACAAGTTCATTATATACCTTTTGACCATTGCATTTTGAATGTGCCCTAACAGGACAATTTTCAAATGTCATAAGCGGAATTCTTCCATATACAATTAACTCTGTATCTACTGGTTTCTTTATAGTTTTAATCTCATTTATAGTTAACTCAGGAGAAAGTGTTACACAAGATAAATTCTCCAAAGCATTTAGAGATTGAGAATTAAAAACATTAAATCTGTAATCGGCATAATATTTTTTTTGATTATCTTCAAGCTGACCTAATGAATTAACCATAACACATTCACTAATAATTTCAGGCTTGTTTCTTCCCTCTTTTTCTATTGGAGGCATAATCTGCACCAATTCGATATCAGTCGAAAGTTCTCTTATAACCTCGTATGGTGCATAAATTCTCTTTATTCCACTATTTATACAAGCCCTTGCCTGAATAATATTTCTGACCTTGGCAGATAATATCGGCTTTGAAACAGCTTTATTTCTAACATTTAGAGAAGAGTCAATTTTTCTTCTGTCCTTTTTATCTGCGCGCTTTCTCATCAGTTCTTCAACTGCATTTCTTCTTAAAGCATTAATTTCACCTATAGGTATAATAATTCCATCGTCAATCTTAGCATCTACATTTAATGCTTCAAATGGGGTTTGTCCAAGCTTTGAAAGCTGTTCAATAAGTCTTTCACTTGTCAAAGGCTTATTGTTTGCAATTTCAGATATAGCTTTTCCTGTAACCTCAACAGAATTTCCATCATAATCCATCATTTTTAAAACTAATGGTTTAGATTCGTATAGGCTTGCCTCTATTTTTACAGGCACTTTTCTTAATTCAATGTCATTTCTACATCTGTTTTTTACTTCATCGCTAAATATATTCTGACTAATATTTGACGGATTTTCATATGTCATCATATTCTTACCTTGTTTATTAACAAAGTATCCATCCGTAAAACCACTCCTGCTAAAAGCATCTGTCAATTCCTTTTGTTCAAAAGGAGTAGCCATTCTTTTTTCATCAATACATTTACGATAAACTCCTACAACTGCCGAAACATATTCTGCTCTTTTTAATCTTCCCTCTATTTTTAACGAATCAACACCTATTCGTCTTAGTTTTTCAAGGTGATTAACAAGGCACATATCCTTGGGACTTAATAAATAGCCACTATTGACATCTTTTCCATTTTGAAGAAATTTATACGAAAGTCTGCATGGTTGTGCACACAATCCACGGTTTCCGCTTCGTCCTCCAATCATACTACTCATAA
Organism: Clostridia bacterium; assembly: GCA_045580715.1. Lineage (GTDB taxonomy): Bacteria > Bacillota > Clostridia > UBA1381 > UBA1381 > RGIG1988. The sequence goes on along the minus strand of JAZNOH010000099.1, from coordinate 13,393 downwards.
GACATTGTCCAGAATAGCTCATACATATTGCTCCGTGGACAAAAACCTCAATCTCGACATTAAGAGATTTCTTGATTTTTTCTATCTCTAAATAAGAAAGCTCTCTTGCAAGAACAATTCTTGAAAAACCAATTTCCTCAAGTTTTTTTGCAGTTTTTGAAGATGCACAGGTCATTTGTGTACTTGCGTGAATTGGAAGGTCAGGATATAACTTATGAACACATTTTGCCATTCCTATATCCTGAATTATAACTGCATCAACACCCATATCATTTAGTGTCCCTATATAGTCAAGAAATGAATCTGTTTCATTTTCTTTTATCAAAGTGTTTGCCGCAACATGTACACTCACACCTCGGATATGACAATAATCAATCATTTCTCTCATATTCTCTTCATCAAAATTTTGTGCAGAGCCTCGTGCAGAAAATTTACTTCCACCGATATAAACAGCGTCAGCACCACTTTGCACAGCTGCAATTAATGCTTCTTTTGAGCCTGCAGGAGCAAGCAGTTCCATTTTCCACACCTCCGTTTTTATTGCATACTTCTTCATTTTACATTATACTACTTTTTACAATAAAAATCAATATTTTATGAGATAAAAAGCAAATAGCGATCGGGAAATGAATTCCCAATCGCTATTAATTATTTATTTCTCAATGCCTTACATCTATAATACAAAGCATTCAACTGTGACCTCTTTAATGTATTGTTTATAAACAATTCAATACGGGTTTCTGAATTAACATATCCTGCCAAGAAATATGACTGCATCATATCAGTTGCAAGGGTATCAATTTCATTCCATAATTCTTCTGTGTCTTCGCCCTTAAACATCGCATCGTGGTATTCTGTGAATAATGTGATTATTTTCATCATATTAGTTCCATATTTTAAAGATGCAACATCTTCCTCAAGCACCAAAGTTGTTCTTGATTCAGGCAACTCCCTTAACATCATTGGATTAACTGCTTGCTTTATTTTTTCAGGAACTATGGTGTTTTCGACCTCATCCTTCCAGCAATTCAATGCAATTTCATAAGCTTTTTGGTAGTTTTGGGTTGCTTTTTTTCCGATGCTTACTGCATTCTCACACAAATGATCATCTGTCCAGAGAAGGCTATTTGGTTTTCTGCCATCCCATTTCATAAGCTGAGTCAAAACACTCTTTCCACCCCAGGCACGATAACTCTGACAATACAATGTCGCTTCTTCAACAAGGTCATATGCTTTTTCCATCTGTTCGGCATAATTTTTATATCTGTCCTTATAATACTGCTTGACAAAAGCGTCAACATCAGTATTTATATCCCATTGAAGTTGGGCATAAAGACATTGAGTCAAATTTCTCATACCCCAATTTATCATAGGGATATGCATATATGACATTCCGCCAATTCCCCACTCATAATACTTTTTAATATCGTGTGACATTGACTCAGTAAAAATAAGTGGCATATCCTCAAATTTTGATACATTATAGTATTCACCCATCATCATTGGCATTTGTGACCACTTACTTAAACTCTTAGAATAAACCTCGTTATATGAACAGGTTTCATCATCAATATGATGCTTATAGCATCTTATAATCGGCCAATACAGAGCATAATCTCCTGCATCAATTAAATTTTGAGGCACAGGGTTTAGTGGAGCCTCCAATGAATCAGTTCCCTCATATGCCCATATACATAAGGTTACATTATGATCTATTCTTCCGTTTTCATACGCCTTATTTAACCTTTTTCTCATACCTGAGAGGAAGTTTAACTGCTTATCTGTGCCATTACCAAGCTTTTTACACTTTTCACACATACAGGTCTTTCCCCAGGTATCAAAAACTGATATAGTAAGTCTGTCTGCTTCATACCACAAAGTATTAATTCTGTCTATTAGCTCATCTGCGATATAGTCAAAAAGCTCCTCATTACTCATACAGAACTGAATATTTAATGCATTTTCTTTTGTAATCTCTTCTTCATCATCAGTTCCATACCAATCTCTATGTTCTTCCCAGAAGGTTTTTCCGTTTTCTGTTCGGTTATCAGGGTTTAAGATAGGCTCTAAGATATGTCCTCCATTATCAAAGCTTATTCCAAGCTTTTTCTGGAATTTTGCAGAGTAAGGTCTTGAAGCGGCAAAATTCATTCTGTTTCTTGCCATCCAAAGCCATAGCTTTGTTGAATCCTTCAATGCACCCTCAAATGTATAACCTCTTCCTATTGTCATTGAAGCCTTAAATGTTTTTTCCTTATCTATATTGATTATCTTATCTGTCTTTTCAGGTATAACATCCTGTTCGAGACTTAACCAACGAATTCCCTGCAATCTTAAAAACTCATATGCTCCATATAATGCACCTGTTCTGCTTTTACCAAGTATCTTAATACCATCTGCAACAGGTGTCAGAGTAAACTCTGACTCCTCAAAGCTTTCATCCAATGCATCAATATAAATATTAAAGCACTCGTTTTGAGCCTTATTAGAATAGCTTGTTTTAATACCAATTTTTTCTAAATATGTAATTATCTCTGTCGCAGCAAATGAAATTGTACATCTTTTTGCTTCAAACAAATCTTTTCTGAAGTTAATATGAGTTTCATCATTTGCCCACAGGTATAATTGCTCTGTTGTATTTTCATAATTTAAAACAATATTTGCTTTCATAAAATAATTCCTTTCAACCTGTCACCTTATTGCCATTAGAAAATACATATTTGACATTAATATCATCGTCAAATATACATATATCTGCATCATAACCTTCTTCAAGTTTGCCTTTTTTAAGAGTTATATTCATCATTTTTAATGGATTAATTGTCGCCATTTTGATAGCTTCAACCATAGGCACACCGATTCCAAGCATTGTTCTGACAAGCCTGTCTGCAGTTGCAATACTTCCGGCAAAAGCTTCCCTTGAAGTAAGCTTTGCCACACCATCCTCAACTATAATTGGTGTTTTATTATCTTCACTTCCTGAGAATCCTTCCTTTATATCTGTTCCTGCAGGACGGATTGCGTCTGTGATTAATGCAATATTATCAAAGTTTTTAAACTTAGTTACATACTTTAAAAGTGTTGGCGGAATATGACAACCGTCAGCAATAATTTCAACATTCATATTGTCAATATAATATGCTGCCTCCAATACCCCTGCAACTCTGAAGCCCCCGTGTCTTGTTATTGTGCTCATCGCAGAATAAAGGTGTGTTATATGACGAAATCCCATATCATATGCTTTTACAACTGTTTCAAAATCAGCATCTGAATGAGCAATACTCAAAACAATACCATTATCATTACAAGCCTTTGCAAAACCTTCAACTCCATCAAGCTCAGGTGCAACACTCCATCTTGCAATATCCCCATCAGCATACTCAATTATATGCTCATATTCTTCAGGGATAAAATTCCTTAATTTATCTGCTCTTTGTGCGCCTGCCTGATTTCCAGAAAGATATGGTCCTTCAAAGTGTAAGCCCAAAAGATTTGTTTTAATTCTTTCATCTTTTTTTGCTTTTTTATAAGAATCAATTGTTCTTTCCAATCCAAGAGTATCTGATGAAAGTGAGGTTGGCATAACAGATGTTGTTCCATGAAGAAGATGAATATTTAAAATCTTATAGAATGCATCTTCATCACTATCCATATAGTCATATCCTGCACCACCGTGCTGATGAATGTCAACAAATCCAGGTGATACATACATTCCTTTTGCATCAATTTCCTCATAATCCCCAATTATCTGTTGTCCGTCAGGTACTATTTTCTCGATTTTGCCATCTGAAATTAACAAAGATGAATGATTTAAAATTTCATCAGGAAGAATAATTCTTCCGTTTTTAATTATATATTTCATAAAATTTCACCCTCTGATTATAGCTTTGAGGCACTATCCTTATCAAGGAACATATTTGCATCTTCATGATTTCTTAAAATTGTTGCAGGACACTCTGTTGAGATTTCTCCATTTAACATTCTATATGCAGCATCTGCCTTTGTTGGTCCAGGAACTGTGCAGATAAGATGCTTAGCTGACATCAATGTTGGAACTGTAAGAGTCAATGCATATTCAGGAACATCATCAAATGTTGGGAAACATCCATCGTGAACCTGTTGCATACGGCATATATCATCAAGTTCTACTGCCTTAATAACCTTCTTGTCGTTAAAATCAGCAACAGGAGGGTCATTAAATGCAATGTGACCATTTTCACCAATTCCCATCAAAACAATGTCAGGAGGATTTTGTCCCAACAAATCTGCATAGCTTGCACAAGCCTCTTCAATATCCATCTTTGCAGGAATTAAATTAACAGAGTTAAAATTAGCTTTTCCAAATATGTGGTCAGTTAAAAATTCCTGGAATGATTGTTTATCGCCCATTCCCAATCCAACATACTCGTCCATATGAAAAGCATTGATTTTTGAAAAATCAATATCCATTTCCAAAAGATATTTAAGTGTTTCATTTTGTGATGGCGCTGCTGCAAAAATGATATTTACATATTCTTTTGTTGCTAAAACCTTTTTGATTGCCTCGCATGCACACTCTGCTGCAGCCTTTCCCATTTCATCTCTTGTGTCATAAACATTTGTTGTCAATTTGTCTGTTTTAATTGTTTTTAATAACATAACATACCTCTCCTTATACTTATTATATTTTATATTAAGACAAGTATATCATAATATAAATTAAAATAAAATTGCTTTTTTTATGATTATTATTGCATTTTATACTTTTATATGATATTATATTTTATGGTAGATAATTACAGGAGGATATGAGCAATGTTTAACGAAAAAATAGGCGAAAGTATATTTGAAATTTCTCATAAAATCACCGACAAACCAAAAGAAGATTATTACAACACTCACATTCATCAACACTGTGAGATTTTGTTGTTCATAAAGGGAAATGCACAATATAATATAGACGGTCATCTGTTTGAACCAAATCCGTATGATTTGATATTCATCCCAAAAGGCACATATCATTGTCTCCTACCTCAAAGTGATACAATCTATGAAAACTATGTAATAGATTTTAACGACTCTCTTTTATCTGCAAGTCAAAGTGAAAAGTTATTCTCTACTCCACTTATATTTAACATAAAAAACGATGCCGACCTGCTCAGATTTTTCACTCTTTTAGACTTCTATTATGAAAAATATTCGTATGAAGATTTTTGCGAATGCTCTCTGTTGTTGTTAAAAGAAATTCTTATTTATTGCTCTTACAGAGATAAATCTCAGCCACAGACTGATTATAAAACCAATAAACTAATAAATAATATTATTGATTACATAACAGAGAATATTGAAAAACCAATCACAGCAATTGATATTTCAAATCATTTTGCATTCTCAAAATCATACATACAAAATACATTCTCTCAGGTTATGCACATAGGAATAAAGCATTACATAATCCAAAAAAAGATATTTGCTGCACAAAATGACTTGATTTTGGGATTATCTCCAAATGAGGTTGCAACTAAATATGGATTTAGTGATTATTCAAGCTTCTTTCGACACTATAAAAGAATAATTGGCTGTTCACCACGAAAAAAAGCATAAAAAAGATATGTATTCACATATCTTTTTTATTTTGCTATAAACTTTTTACTTTGTATCATATAAACCAATCTTGCCATCATCTTATCGGACAAAAAGTGCCTTAAAAATACTGCCACCCTCATAATAAATCCTGGTATAATTACCTGTTTTCCCAAAAACATTTTTGATATTGCATAGCTGGCTACATAATCACTTGTCAATATCAGGTACTTTCCTAACTTTTCCGTTCCTTTTCCAAAAGACACTTTTGCAACATCACTAAATTCTGTATGTACAGGTCCGGGGCAAAGAACACTGATTTTAACATTACTCTTTTCTCTCTTCAATTCCTCTGCTGCTGCTTGTGTCAATCTGAGAACATATGCTTTAGAGGCATAATATGCACCAAATAACGGACCGGGAAAAAATGCAGCAAGAGATGCAACATTTAATATGTATCCGCTGTTTCGTTTTTTAAATTCCTTCAAAAATAACTTTGTCAGGGTATGAACAGCGCATACATTTGTTTTAATCATTTCTATTTCTCTGTTTAAATCAGAAGAACTAAAATCTCCAAACACTCCAAAGCCTGCATTATTTATAAAAACATCAACCTCCTGGGCATGCTCAGCAATTTTTTTGCACTGTTCAATGTCAGAAACATCTGCCACCATTATCTCAACATTTGTCCCAAGCTCATTTTTGAGCTTTATAAGACGCTCTTCTCTTCTTGCCACCGCAATTATGTCATATCCTTTTCGGGATAAAATATGCGCCATTTTATAGCCCAAACCAGAACTTGCTCCTGTTATTAATGCTTTCATCTTCTCACCTGCCACAATCTTATAACCTGCTCGGCACAATCTGCCATATTCTTATACGCATTATCACAATTCATTGCCTCTTCTAATGTGCAGGCAGAACGAACAATAGGAAATATTGCATCTATTCCATGACTGTTACAAACAGATGCATCTCTTGTTACGCATCCTGAAAATGCAATTACTGGTTTATTGTGCTTTTTAGCAAGCCTTGCAATTCCGATAGGAGCCTTTCCCATAACAGTCTGACTATCAATTTTTCCCTCTCCTGTTATAACTAAATCTGCTTCCATAATAGATTTTTCAATAGAAATTTTATCTAAAATAAGCTCAATTCCTGATTGCAATTTTCCGCCGAGAAAAGTCATAAACGCAAAGCCAAGTCCTCCTGCCGCGCCAGCACCAGGGAAGTTCTTATCTGCATTTTCATATTTTTTTGATACAACCTGGGCATAGTGTTCCATTGCTTTATCCATTGCCCTGACCATATCTTCGGTCGCTCCCTTTTGTGGTGCAAAAATAACACTGCAACCATTTTCACCACAAAGTGGATTTTTAACATCGCAGGCAATATTAAAGCTGCATTCCTTTAATTCTTTCATTACATTATCATCTCTGATTTCTGTAATCATATCAAGAGCTTTTGCACCAAATGGAACTTCATTTCCATTTACATCAATAAATTCATATCCAAGCGCCTGTAACATTCCAACACCGCAATCATTGGTTGCACTTCCTCCAATTCCGATTATGAATTTTCTGCAACCGGACAAAATAGCATCCTTTAGAATTTCTCCAACACCATAGGTTGTTGTTTCCATAGGGTTAAGCTCCTCTTTTTTTATAAGTGCAATTCCTGATGCCTGAGCCATTTCAACTATAGCAGTATCACCTATAATTCCATACTGACAGGTAATTTCTCTTCCCAAAGGATTTTTTACAGTTACCTCTTTTAGTGTTCCATTTAATCCCTCAACTAAAGATTCAACCGTACCCTCTCCTCCATCAGCAATAGGCTTTACGAAAATTTCAGCATCAGGGATAACTCGTTTTACCCCATCAGCAGCAGCTCTTCCGGCCTGAACAGATGACATACTGCCTTTAAAAGAATCTATCGCAATAACAACATTCATAAAAACACCTCTTTCGTGATAGTATTATATCACAATAGCACCTTAAAATCAATATAAAAAAAACAACCTCTGCATAGTTGCAAAGGTTGTCTTTCTAAACAATAATTATTTGTTTACGATATCCTTCAATGCCTTACCAGCCTTGAATGCAGGAACTTTAGAAGCAGGGATATTGATGATTTCGCCTGTTCTTGGGTTCTTACCCTTTCTTGCATCTCTTGCTCTAACTTCGAATGTTCCAAATCCAACTAACTGAACCTTATCTCCTTCAGCCATTGCATTTGTGATTGAATCGATAACTGCTGAAAGTGCTTTTTCAGCGTCTTTCTTTGTAATTGCTGCTTGCTCTGCAACTGCAGCGATTAATTCTGTCTTGTTCATATTGATATCCTCCTAAAAAAATTATTTACTTAAGGTTGTGTCTGTTTAACCCTCATAGTGTATTTTATATAAATTATCCACTTTTGTCAAGGCTTTTTGCTATATTTATGCCACATTTTATAAAATAAACCCATAAAAATACAATATTTGTTTTATTTGCTCAAATATCATCACTTTTTTTGTACATTTCACCATATGAAAATATAGCTTTTTACATACTCCCTAAGGATTTATCAAATACAAATACAGATAAATATCAGAATGAATATCCTTCAACACTGTAATATGACATATTGCTTTGTCTTACATCAAGTCTTCCGAAGCAAGCACAAATTGGAGTGTCACTCTTTACCCAAACTGTGTATTGAACTGATTCACCAAGCATAAGACCTTTTTCACCGATTGGCTTATCAAGTCTTACACACATTGTTCTCATTGAGTCAAGCTCATAGAAAATTCCTTCTACAGGAGCTTTATCCTCAAATACAAATACTAATTCAATTTTTGCCTTCTTATCACTTAAGTTTGTCATCATAAGAGCTTCGTGACCCTCAAAGTCTTTATTATCTCCTTGTGGTGGCAAATATCCATCACAGAATACCCAATTTTTCTTTCCTCTTTCCATTTTTAACACCTCTTATTTAAATATTTTTGGAATAGCTCTGTCGTTATATTTTGTCATTCTTTCAGCACCCTTGTCTGTAATCAAATAACAATCTTCTATACGGAAAGAACCCCATTCCATACCTTTGAAATATGCATCAATACAAATTGCCATATTTTCTTCTATAACTCTCTTATTATCAACTGTGAATGTTGGAGCCTCACACTCTAACATACCTGTGCTGTGCAAGCTTCCGTAAGGACAATAATCTATGTATCCATACTTTGTTAAGTACTCTGTATATGCATTCAATACAACATCACAAGGTACACCAGGCTTCATTTTATCAGATGCATAGTTTAGTGCATCATATGCACACATAACAGCATCCTTAATCTTTTGAGGAATTTCTCCAAGAACTAATGGGCTACAGATAATACCATTATATCCTTCATATGAAACACCTGCTGCCATGTTGATAATTTCACTTGCCTCAATTTTTCTTAATGTGTTTCTGCACATACTGATATGTGAATTAACAGGACCTGTTGCAACCATTGGAGCAAATGATTGAACATAGCTTTCTGCACCAAGCTTCATCATTTCTCCCTCAAACAATCCACCAACATAGCGTTCTGTCATTCCAACCTCTATTTGAGGAACTACATTTTCAAACATCTGTGTTGTTATATCCCAGTTTGTCTTCAAAACTTCAATTTCTGCAGGACTCTTAATAATTCTTTGATCATAGTGTTCATCATCAAAGTCAACTAATTCAGCCCCATCAAATACTCTCTTAAGCTTTTCCTTGATAATTGCAGGGAAAATAAGTCTTCCGATGTATCCAATTCTCTTGATATTTGGATTTTCGGCCTTTATTCTTTTGAATAATTCTTCAAAATCAAGCTGACCCTCTGTATTATATTCAAAGCCACTTACTTCACCTATTTCAGGAAGTATTGCAATATTGCTCTTCTCTAATTTGTTTTCAAGAAGACAATAGTCATAAGAAGCTTGTCCTGAACAAACTGTAACTTCTCCGTCTGCAGGAATGATAATAGCAGAGCTTTCGTTTACTGGTGCAAATCCGCAATAATAACGCACAATACCGATTTCTAACAGGTTAGAGAAACCTACTACAAGATCAATATTTTTTGCTGCCATAACCTTGCGCAATGCATCCACTCTTTCTTGATACTCTTTTGGTTCAATTTTTGTAAAGTTCATGAGTTATCCTCCTATATGAAAAATATTATATGTTTATTATACCATATTTTAATTCCATTTGCAATATGTTCCAAGAATTTATTCCAAAAAAAACGGAACAAGTGCAACTTGCTCCGATATGGCGATCCGGATGGGGTTCGAACCCACGACCTCTAGCGTGACAGGCTAGCGTTCTAACCAGCTGAACTACCGGACCAAACATCTTTTATATGATAACATAAATTTAGTTTTTTGTCAATAGATTTTATACTATTTCTGCTCAAAAAAATTAATTCATTATATATTAAAAGCGACCTTATTTTTTCAACAAGGTCGCTTTAATATTTTTATCTGTCTAAATATTATTATTTAGATTTGATTGCAGCCTGAGCAGCAGCCAATCTTGCAATCGGAACTCTGAATGGTGAACATGATACATAATTTAAGCCAAGCTTATGACAGAATTCAACAGATGTTGGGTCACCACCGTGTTCTCCACAGATACCAACATGTAATTCAGGTCTTACAGGCTTACCTAATTTAATTGACATTTCCATCAACTTACCAACGCCAGTCTGGTCAAGTCTTGCAAATGGGTCGTTTTCAAAAATCTTAGCATCATAGTAAGCATCCAAGAACTTACCAGCATCGTCTCTTGAGAAACCGTATGTCATTTGAGTCAAGTCGTTTGTACCGAAGCAGAAGAAATCAGCTTCCTTAGCGATTTCGTCAGCTGTCAATGCAGCACGAGGAATTTCGATCATTGTACCAACTTCATACTTCAAGTCAGCGCCTGCAGCAGCGATTTCAGCGTCAGCAGTTTCAACAACCATAGCCTTAACATACTTTAATTCCTTGATTTCGCCAACCAATGGAATCATAATTTCAGGAACGATGTTCCAATCAGCATGAGCCTTCTTAACATTGATTGCAGCTCTGATAACAGCCTTTGTTTGCATCTTTGCAATTTCAGGATATGTTACTGCCAAACGACAACCTCTGTGTCCCATCATTGGGTTAAACTCGTGAAGAGAGTCAATGATAGCTTTGATTTGCTCAACTGTCTTACCTTGAGCCTTAGCCAAAGCAGCGATATCTTCTTCAGTTGTAGGAACGAACTCGTGAAGAGGAGGATCTAAGAATCTGATTGTTACAGGATGACCTTCCAAAGCTTCATAAAGAGCTTCAAAGTCGCCTTGTTGCATTGGAAGAATCTTTTCCAATGCAGCTTCTCTTTCTTCAACTGTATCTGAACAAATCATTTCTCTGAATGCATCAATTCTGTTGCCTTCAAAGAACATATGCTCTGTACGGCAAAGACCGATACCCTCAGCACCTAATTCTCTTGCCTTCTTAGCATCAACAGGAGTATCAGCGTTTGTTCTAACCTTCAATACCTTATACTTGTCAGCCCAAGCCATTATTCTTCCGAAATCTCCACCAATTGAAGCGTCAACTGTAGGAATTAAACCATCGTAGATGTTACCTGTTGAACCATCAAGTGATAAATAATCTCCCTCAACATATGTCTTACCAGCAAGTGTGAACTTCTTGTTTTCTTCGTCCATAGCGATTTCTGAACATCCTGATACACAACATGTACCCATACCACGAGCAACAACAGCAGCGTGAGATGTCATACCACCACGAACTGTCAAGATACCTTGAGCAGCCTTCATACCTTCGATATCTTCAGGTGATGTTTCAAGTCTAACCAATACAACCTTTTCGCCTCTTTCAGCCCATTGCTTAGCGTCATCAGCAGTAAATACAATCTTACCGCAAGCAGCACCAGGAGATGCAGGCAATGCCTTACCAACAGGAGCTGCTGCCTTTAGAGCTTTAGCATCGAACTGTGGGTGTAACAATGTGTCAAGGTTTCTTGGGTCAATCATAAGAACAGCTTCTTCTTCAGAAATCATTCCTTCGTCAACCAAATCACAAGCAATCTTCAAAGCAGCCTGTGCTGTTCTCTTACCATTTCTTGTTTGAAGCATATAAAGCTTTCTGTCTTCAATAGTGAACTCCATATCCTGCATATCTCTGTAGTGATTTTCAAGCTTATTGCAGATACCGATAAACTGTTCATAAACTTCAGGCATAACCTCTTTCAATTGGTCAATCTTTTGAGGTGTTCTAACACCAGCAACAACATCTTCACCCTGAGCGTTCATCAAGAACTCACCCATCAAGTGCTTGTCACCTGTAGCAGGGTCACGAGTAAATGCAACACCTGTACCTGATGTTTCACCCATATTACCAAATGCCATCATCTGTACATTAACTGCAGTACCCCATGAATAAGGGATATCGTTATCTCTTCTGTATACATTAGCTCTTGGGTTGTCCCATGAACGGAATACAGCCTTAACAGCGCCCATCAATTGTTCTTTTGGATCTGTTGGGAAATCGTCACCGATTTTAGCTTTGTATTCAGCCTTGAATTGTGCAGCTAATTCCTTCAAATCGTCAGCTGTCAATTCAACATCCTGAGTAACACCCTTCTTTTCTTTCATTTCGTCGATAAGCTGTTCAAAGTACTTCTTACCAACTTCCATAACAACATCTGAATACATTTGAATAAATCTTCTGTAGCAGTCCCATGCCCAACGAGCATTTCCTGACTTTTCAGCAATTGTGTTAACAACATCTTCATTAAGACCAAGATTTAGGATTGTATCCATCATACCAGGCATTGATGCTCTTGCACCTGAACGAACAGATACCAACAAAGGATTAACCTTGTCACCAAATTTCTTACCTGTAATTTCTTCCATCTTAACAATGTTTTCCATAATTTCTGCCTGGATAGCATCGTTAATCTTCTTACCATCTTCATAATACTGTGTACAAGCCTCTGTTGAAATTGTGAATCCCTGTGGAACAGGCAATCCAAGTTTTGTCATTTCAGCAAGGTTAGCACCTTTACCGCCGAGCAATTCTCTCATTGAAGCGTCGCCTTCTGAGAACAAATAAACATACTTTTTACTCATTACATTTCCTCCTGTAATTCTTTATCTTGAGTGATAATACACCCATACTCTTACTATTATAACACATTTTTGAAAAAAGTCTATATTTTTTTCATTTTTTATTTCATATTATTTACATTTTAATAAAATTAATCAACAAAATTGGACTTAATTATGCATTTATAGAAAATTTTCACAAAAAAAGCACAGCACAATCATGTGCTGTGCTTTTTTTAATTTTTAACCGCTATAAACTCATTACCCTTAACATCAACCAATATTTTATCACCATTTTTGATTTTTGCATCAATTATTTCTTCTGCAAGCATATCTTCAATTTTATTTTGAATGGCACGACGAAGTGGTCTTGCACCATATATAGCATCAAAGCCCTCCTTTGCAATTAACCCTATAGCTTCTTCAGAAAATTCAACTATAATTTCATTTTCCCTTAATCTTTCGGATACTTCATTAAGCATTAACTTTGCTATCGAATTGATATCATCCTGCGACAATCTCTTAAACACTATGATGTCATCAATTCTGTTTAGAAATTCTGGTTTAAATGCGTTTTTAACCTCTTGCATAACCTTTTCCTTGATAACTGTATCATCTTCTTTAGAATTATCATCACACGATGCAAGCCCCAGGTTTGTTGTAGTATCCAAAATATTCTTTGCACCAAGATTAGATGTCATTATAATAACAGTGTTA
>JAZNOH010000098.1:0-4130 GCA_045580715.1 Clostridia bacterium | reverse complement strand
AATCAAGCTAAAATATAAGGGTTATATAGAACGACAGCTTATTCAGGTTGAGCAATTTAAAAAAATGGAAGGAAAATTACTTCCAAAGGATATAGATTATAAAAAAATATACGGACTGAGAATTGAAGCAAGGCAAAAGCTCGAAAAAATAAGACCATCAAATCTTGGTCAGGCATCAAGAATTTCAGGTGTTTCGCCTGCAGATGTTTCAGTCCTGATTATCTGGCTTGAAGCACAAAAGGAGAATTAAATATGATAACAAGCAAACAACGCGCATATTTGCGAGCAATGGCAAATGGAATTTCTCCCATTTTTCAAATCGGAAAGGGCGGAATAACGGACGAGCTTTTAACCCAGCTTGCCCTTGCTTTAGAATCGCGCGAACTTATAAAAATCAATATTTTGGAAACTGCTATGTTAGATACCAAAGAATGCTCGGCATATCTTTGCGAGAAATTATGTGCTGAGCCTGTTCAGGCTATCGGCTCAAAAGTAGTTTTATATAAACGCGCTGTTAAAGTAACAAACCAAAAAATCGAATTACCTAAACCCAAGAAAAAATAAAAGGAGTGATTTTTGTGGCAAAAATAGGTATTATGGGCGGAACCTTTAATCCTATTCACAATGCACATATTGAATTGGCCTATACAGCTCTTTTACAATTTAAGCTTGATAAGGTTTTATTCATTACTAACGGAAATCCCCCTCACAAGAAAAAGTTTTCTGTTTTGGATTGTCATATAAGGCACAAAATGGTTAAACTTGCAATCAGTGAATATCCGAAGTTTGAAGCATATGACTATGAGATTAAGAAAAATTCGCTTTCGTATTCCTACGAAACTCTCCAACACTTAAAAAAACTTGATAAATCAAATGATTTATATTTTATAATCGGCGCCGACTCTTTAAATGGTATAAAAACCTGGAAAAAACCAAGGCTTATTATGGAGCTTTGCACATTTCTTATCTATAACCGAAAAGGATATGATGCAAGAGCTGACCTTGAAGAGCTAAAAAAGGAATACTATTTAAAAGCAGAATTTATAAGAGCGCCTGAGGTTGACATTTCTTCTTCAGAAATAAGAGAAAAAATTATAAAAGGCGAAGATGTTTCAAAATATCTTCCTGAGGATGTCAATGCCTTTATCAAAAGAAACGGACTATATAAAAGAGAAGAAATCAGCTTAAGACAACAGCTTAAAAAGGAGCTTAAAACAGAAAGATATTATCACAGCATTAATGTTTGCAATATGGCAAGCGAAATGGCAGAGATATTTGGTGTGAGCAAAGGAAAAGCTTACCTTGCAGGAATTCTTCACGATTGTGCAAAGTGTATTTCATACCAGAAAATGCTTACAATGTGTGAGGATTTGGATGTTGATTTGGATGAATATGAAAGAGAAACCCCTGCCCTAATCCACGCAAAGCTTGGCGAGAAAGTGGCAATTGCCCACTATGGAATTTATGATAAAGAAATTTTAGAAGCAATAAGATACCATACTCTTGGAAATCCGAAAATGGGAAATATTTCAAAAATTGTCTATGTTGCAGATATGCTTGAGCCGTCAAGGCGCTTTGACGGAATTGATGAGCTTAGAGAAATCGCAAAAAAAGACCTTGATTTGGCAGTTTATGAGTGCACAAAGAAGACAATAGAGTTTAATCTTGCGAAAAACAGACCGGTGCATCCGATGGCATATATGATGCTGGAGGCTTTTGAGCCTGTGACAAAAAATTAACATATGTTGTTGACTTTTTAAAGAAAATATTATAGAATAAAAAAAGAAAGAAAAAAGGAGAAATAAGAATATGGAAGAAAATATAATTATGTTAGAAGACGAGAACGGACAGCAAATTGAATTTGCTGCTATTGATGTATTTGAATTAAACGATGAAACATATTTTGCTTTGCTTGAGGTTATGGACGAGGGCGAAGAAACTGACGAAGTTCTTATTATGAAGGTTGATAACACAAACGAGGAAGAGCCTGAGCTTATAATGGTTGAGGATGAGAAAGAGTTAGAGGAAGCCTTTGCTGAATTCTTAAGACGCGACGAAGAAATTGAAGAGTAATTGAAAGCGGGTTTTAAAGTATATGAACTATAAAGATAAAAATGTTCCCGAGGTGGTTATTAAAAGATTACCCAGATACTATCGTTATTTAAGTGATCTTTTAGATAAGGACATTGTTCGAATTTCATCAGGTAAATTGAGTGAAAAAATGGGCGTCACTGCCTCACAAATCAGACAGGATTTTAATTATTTTGGAGGCTTTGGTCAACAGGGCTATGGCTATAATGTTGAATATCTTCATAATGAGATTGCAGAAATACTTGGCTTAAAGGAAGGCTATCGTGCCATTATAATCGGCGCTGGTCATCTTGGCTATGCTCTGGCAAACCATGCAAGCTTTGAAAAAAGAGGATTTCATATTTCAGCTCTTTTTGATAATGATAGAAATAAAATCGGTCATGTTGTAAATCGCATACCTATTTTGCATACAGATGAGCTAAAATCATATATATCTCACAACAATGTTTCAATAGCTATCCTGACTCTTCCCAAGGACCAGGTAGTAGAAATGGCAGAAATGCTATCTGAATGCGGAATAAAGGGAATTTGGAACTTTTCGTCTGCAGAAATAAAAACCAAAATACCTGTTCCTGTTGAAAATGTGCATATGTCAGACTATCTGATGACATTATCCTATAAAATCAAACAAGGAAAATAAATCTTTAAAAAGCACTTTATGAGTGCTTTTTTTAGTTATTTTCATAAATTTTTCAAAAAAGTATAGACTAAACAGAGAAAATATAGTAAAATATAGTGTAGATGAGTATAGTTAATATTAGAAAAATCCAAATATAATTTCTTGAAAGGATTGATTTATGTGGCTATTTTAATTAATAGTGAGTATGGCGAAGTTACTGTTGACAATAATGTCATCGCATCTATTGCCGGCTCTGTTGCAAACAAATGCTATGGTGTTGTCGGAATGGCATCAAGAGGTACTAAGGATGGCCTTGTAAGTCTTTTGAAGCCTGATAATATGACAAAGGGCATTAAAGTCAGTGTTGAAGACTCAGGAATTGTTATCAGTATGCATATAATCGTGGAATATGGTCTTAACATAAATGTTATCTGCGATAGCATAATAAAGGATGTAAAATACAAAATTGAAAGTAATACAGGACTTAAAGTGACAAGCGTTGATGTCATTGTTGAGTCAGTGCGCGTGGGCGACTAACCAATTGGGAGGAGATTACTATTAACACAATAGATGGAAAACAGTTGGCCCAAATGATGATATCAGGCGCTAACTATTTATATAATAACAAACAAACTGTCGATGACTTGAATGTTTTCCCTGTTCCTGATGGCGACACGGGTACAAATATGTCAATGACAGTGACTGCAATGTCAAAATCATTGTCCGAGCTTATAACTCCATCTGTAACAAAGATTGCAGATGCTATGTCTTATGCAACTCTAAGAGGTGCAAGAGGAAACTCAGGTGTTATTCTGTCACAGTTTTTCAGAGGCATATCAAAAGGACTAAAAGGAAAAGACACTTGTGATGCTGCTGATTTTGCAAACGCACTTTTACTTGGCTCACAGGCTGCCTACAAAGCAGTTATGAAGCCAACAGAGGGAACTATTTTAACGGTTTCAAGAGAAGTTGCAGAAAGAGCAGTTAAGACTTGTGACTCAACCGATGATATTAAAAAGGTTTTATCAGAAGCTGTTAAAAGAGGAAACAAGGTCCTTGCAAAAACCAAGGAAATGCTTCCTGCTCTTCAAAAAGCAGGCGTTGTTGATGCTGGCGGACAGGGTTGGATGTTCTTTTTGGAGGGCGCACTATATTATCTTGAAAAAGGTGAGATAATAACCGCAAACGGTTCTTTTGAGACCACAAAAAGTCAACAATCTGCTCAAGGCTCTATTGATGAAAAAAGCATTAAATTTATGTATTGCACAGAGTTTATTGTTGAAAAAAGCACGCCTTTGGCAAATGTTGAAACCTTTAGAAAATCAATTGAGTCTAAGGGCGATTGTATGCTTGTTATTGATGATGAGGACATTGTAAAGGTGCATATTCATACGAATAACCCAGGTTTTGTATTAGAGAG
>JAZNOH010000097.1:0-5960 GCA_045580715.1 Clostridia bacterium | reverse complement strand
AACAATATATCTAAAAATATTTTGCGAGAAGCCGCAAAAACAATACTTCCAAATGATGTCTTAAATCGTAAGAAAAGCCCGTATCCTAAAACTCATAATCCATATTACGAAAAAGCAGTAAGAAAACTCTTATACGAAATTTTAAATGATCAATCTTCTCCAATTCTTACCTTTGTAGACAGGGCAAATATTATGGATATATGCAAGGAAGGTTCAGATTACGGAAAGCCTTTCTTTGGTCAACTTATGGCAATACCTCAATTTATGGGATATTTAATACAAGTAAATTATTGGCTTGATGAATTTAAACCTACCCTCTCATAAAGGGTAGGTTTTGTTCTATATTAACAAAATTATATCAAATATTGTAAATATATTGATATTTTTAAAAATTTCTTTTGCATTTTTCCAGATTATATGATATAATATCAATGATAAACTGAAAATAGGTATAAAATAATACTTTTTGATATATTATGAGGAGATATTACTTTGGAAAAGATTGTTATAAAAGGCGGAAAAAAATTGTGTGGAGAGGTTAGCATAAGTGGTGCTAAAAATGCCGCAGTTGCAATTTTACCTGCCTGCCTACTTATAAACGGAAATTGTCGTATTGAAAATTTACCTAATATAAAGGATGTTAATTTGTTTTTACAAATTCTCGAAAATCTTGGTGCAACTGTTACTCATATTGCCGAGAATGTGGTTGATATAGACTGCACAAATGTTAATTCAGTAACTCCTGACCCACAATTAACTGACAAAATGCGTGGTTCTTCATACCTTATCGGTGCTCTTTTGGGAAGGTCAAAAAAATGCATAACAAAATCCCCAGGTGGTTGCGATTTTGGAACAAGACCAATTGACCAGCACATAAAGGGATTTCAGGCTCTTGGTGCAACTGTTGAGCTTGAATATGGTATGATTAATGCAAAAGCAGATGAGCTTATTGGAGCTAATGTGTATTTTGATGTAGTCAGTGTAGGTGCAACTGTTAATGTTATGCTTGGTGCAGTTTTAGCTAAAGGCACAACAACAATAGAAAATGCTGCCAAAGAGCCTCATATCGTTGACCTTGCAAATTTCTTAAATGCTATGGGTGCTAAAATCAGAGGTGCAGGAACTGACACAATTAAAATCAGGGGTGTTAATTCTCTACACGGCGGTATATATTCTATTATTCCTGACCAAATTGAAGCAGGAACCTTTATGATTGCAGCTGCCGCAACAAGAGGAGATGTCACAATAACAAATATAATTCCAAAGCATCTTGAACCAATTTCTGCAAAGCTGATTGAATCAGGTGCTAAAATAGAGGAATTTGACGATAAACTAAGAGTATATGTACCTGATGGCGTAAAATTTAAAAAGATTAACTTTATTGCTCTTCCATATCCTGGCTATCCAACGGATATGCAACCTCAATTAGTTACATTTTTATCAACTGTAACAGGGACAAGCACTGCAAGAGAAGGTGTTTGGGATGACAGATTCAGATATGTTTCTGAGTTAAACAGAATGGGTGCAGATATTAAGGTTGAAGGAAAGTTAGCAATTATTAACGGTGTTAAAAAATTGATGGGAACATCAGTGCGTGCAACAGATTTAAGAGCTGGTGCCGCAATGATTATCGCCGGTCTTATGGCTGACGGTGTGACAGAAATAAATGATATTTACCATATCGACCGTGGCTATGAAAATTTTGAAGAAAAGTTCATAAAGCTTGGTGGAGATGTTCAAAGAGTACAAGTATTGTAATATAAAAAACAACGGTTTCTACCGTTGTTTTGAATTTTTAGAAAGGAATCATATTTATGTTTTTATCCTTAATCAGTGGTTCATCAGGAAATGCATCACTTATTAAAAATGAAGATACGACTGTATTAATTGATTGTGGATTGTCTCTAAAAAGGCTAACTGAGATACTTGATAAATTTGATATTGATTGTAAAGATATAGATGCATTACTCATAACTCATGAACACTCGGATCATATTATGGGAGCAGGTGTTCTCTCCCGCAAGTTTGATATTCCTATTTACACAACCAAAGAAACCCATGAAGCAATGAATATCGGAGTTATAAAGGACTATAATATAAAAGTGATTAATCCATCTCTTGACTTTGAGATAGGAAGTATCGGAATAAATACCTTTCAAATTTCGCACGATGCTGTAAATCCAATCGGATATTCTTTTTATGATAAAGGCAAAAAATATTCTATTATTACAGATACCGGTATTATTACAGACGAGATTTTAAAGTCAATTTATAATAGTGATTATGTAATGCTTGAGGCTAATCACGATATTGATATGCTGATGTATGGCCACTATCCATTCAGTTTGAAAAAGAGAATTTTAAGTGATTTAGGACATATGTCAAATGATTACGCCGCAAAAATAGCTATTAATCTATTAGAAAACAACACAAAAAACATTATGTTGTCACATCTTAGTGATAACAATAACACTCCTGATATCGCATACAGAACTGTTCATAATGCACTTTTGCAATATGGTGCAAAGGTCGGTGAGGATATCAGATTATGTGTTGCTAACAGATATGAGGTGACAAGTTTTATATGAATATATCAATTATATGTGTAGGAAAACTAAAAGAGGATTATTTAAAATCAGCAATAGCCGAATATTCAAAACGACTATCCCGTTTCGCTGCATTAGAAATAATTGAAGTTCCTGACCAGAAAATTCCTGAAAACGCAGGAGAAAAATTAGAAGAACAAATACTCATTAAAGAAGGCGAAACTATTCTTTCAAAAATAAAAAACAACTCATATGTTATTGCTATGTGTATTGAGGGAAAACAGCTATCAAGTGAAGAATTGGCAGATGAAATCAAAAACATTTCAATGACCAATTCTAATATAACATTTATTATTGGAGGCTCTTTGGGACTTTCAAAGGCTGTAAAAGAAAGAGCTGATAAATGTATTAGCTTTGGTAAAATCACTCTTCCTCATCAGCTTATGAGAGTTGTTTTGTCCGAACAAATATATAGGGCATTTAAGATTAATTCAAATGAGGCATATCATAAATAACTGAACAAAAAAATCGGAACAAGCAAACCCTGTTCCGATGTGTGGCGGAGATGCAGAGATTTGAACTCTGGCGCCGATTTTCTCGACCTACTGCATTTCGAGTGCAGACCCTTCAACCACTTGGGTACATCTCCATAACACTCGTTAGATTATAGCATATTTAACTTATTTTGTCAATAAAAATTCATATTCGGAGGATAGATATGATTACTGAAATTCAAAGTTCTCAAAATGAAAAATATAAGCACTTCAAAGCGTTAAAACAAAAAAAAGAAAGAATTTCATCAGGTCAATACACCGTTGAAGGGGTTAAATCTGTTATGGATGCTATTTCTGCAAAGGCTGATATTTTGTCAATTCTTGTTTCAAAAGAGTTTCATTCCAAAAACAGCTTTGAATATCCCAAGATTAATATATACATTATATCAGATAAACTATTCCCTGCCCTTTCAACAACCGAAACTCCATCAGGAATTATTGCAGTTATTAAAATAAAAGAAAAATCTGAAATCTCTTTAGACACAAATAAGCCATATATTTATTGTGATAATATAAGAGACCCTGGAAATCTTGGAACAATAATAAGAACTGCTGATGCTGCAGGGTTTGGTGGAATTATGCTATCTCCTGACTCCGTTGAAATATATAATCCAAAAACTGTTCGTTCAAGCATGGGTTCATTTTTCCATCTTCCAATTTATGAAGATGTCAAATACTCTGAAATATCACAATTTAAGGCTCAGGGCTTTTCTATTGTTTGCAGTCTGTTAGATAATGACACTATTGACTACACTCTCTCGGATATGAAAAAACCCTTAATTCTTGTAATTGGAAATGAAGCGAATGGAATAAGTGAAGAAATGAAACTTTTAGCAGATGAAAAGGTGAAAATACCGATTGACGGAAAGGCTGAATCACTTAATGCTGGAGTTGCTGCCGCAATATTAATGTATGAGGTAAACAGACAAAGAAAGGGACTTTGATAAAATCAAAGTCCCTTTTTAATTATTTCTTTGCCTGCTCCAATTTAATATTTCGTCTGTTCTTAACTTCCTCAGGCATAGGTTTGATATCCCCTGCCTTAGTTAAAGCCCATTTTGTTATTAATGGTCCGAATAACTCATAAATCAACACCGCAAACAAGGTTATATTTCTAATCAAATTTCCCTCTTCTCCAAGCTGCATTGCCAATGTGCACATTCCCAAGGCAACACCAGCCTGTGGTAAAAGTGTATATCCTAAATACTTACATATTTGAGGCTCACATTTTGTAACATTTGCACTCCACAATGAGCCAAAATATTTACCTAATGACCTGAATATGATGTATACAACACCAATTCCAACAATAGCAATATCTAAAAAGACTCCCAATTCCAATTCAGCACCACTTATTACAAAGAAAATTGCAAACAGAGGTGATGTCCATTTGTCCGAAGATTCCATTAAATCATGCGAAAGCGGACAGATATTACAGAATATTGTTCCAAGCATCATACAAGTTAAAAGTGAAGAAAAACCAATATGAACACTACCAATTTCAAACTTGCACATAGATAATGCAACTGTCAAAAACACAACACCAATCGTCAAATTTAATCTGTTTGTATTCGAGTTAAAAAGCTTTTCAAGCTGAGTTAAAAACCATCCCATTAATGCACCCAAAGTTAATGATGCAATAATCTCAATCAACGGATTAACGAGAATTGATATAATATCAATACTTCCGACATTTAATGATTTTGCAACACCAAAGGAAACTGCAAAAACAACCAGTCCAACTGCGTCATCAAGCGCAACAATAGGTAATAGTAACTGAGTCAGTTTTCCTTTTGCTTTATATTGTCTTACTACCATCAAGGTGGCAGCAGGTGCAGTTGCAGTTGCAATCGCCCCAAGTGTTATTACTTGTGCAACAGAAAGTTTGTCAGGCATCATAAAATGTACAACAAGTAGTGCTAAATCAACAAGAATGGTTGCTGTTACAGCTTGAAAAATACCAATAACAAAGGCTTGCTTTCCTATTTTTTTCAAGTCCTCTAATCTGAATTCATTTCCTATTGAAAATGCAATAAATCCTAAAGCCACATCTGCAAGAATTGATAATTTTTCAACTGCTTCTGCAGTAGAAAATCCCAATCCAGGAATATTTAATCTTCCAACAACATATGGACCAATTAAAACTCCTGCTATTAAGTATGCAGTTACTGATGGCAATTTGAGTGGTTTAAATGCTCTTGTCATCAAAAGACCTGCTAACAGTGCCACTGAAACTGATAACATTGTACTCATAATCTTCATTACCCCTCATAAATTTAATCTAATCTCTAAAAAAAGACACTCTTACGAGTGTCTTTTTTCTGGTAGCGGTAATTGGATTTGAACCAATGACACCACGGGTATGAACCGTGTGCTCTAGCCAACTGAGCTATACCGCCAAATCGACAACGATGATATTATATATGAAATATCCCCGTTTGTCAATAGTTTTTCTAAAAATATTTTATATTATGACAAAGTTTCAATTTTTTTAATTCCCTCAAATAACATATCCTTTGTCACATCGTACGGAATAACATTCATATCAGGGTCATTTAATGCACTTTCAAGTACTTTATCAAGATATTCCCTATCGCAAGGTATATTTCTTTGAGATAGACTTGTTTCTATCTTAATTGATTTTAAAAAGTTGACAATCTTCTTCGCCTCTTCGATATTATTATCAACAGCTAATTGAACTGCAGTGCAATAACCAACAACATCCCCGTGCAAAAATTTTTCTTCAAATCCATCAAGAATTGTAAGACCATAGAATAGTGCGTGTGCCATAGCTCCGTTGTAATCAGGATTTATAAGCATTGAAACCATACCTGTTGTTATAATTATAGTAAGAATAACC
>JAZNOH010000096.1:0-1721 GCA_045580715.1 Clostridia bacterium | reverse complement strand
TTCTTAAATCTGCTTTACTGATTTCTTTCTGTGCAAGAATTACCCATAGCTTCTTATAACTTACTTTCATGACAATTCCTCCAAATCCTTGTGTTTAACACAAAAACTTACATTTTTACAGATAATATTATAGCATATTGACATCAAAAAAGCAATGATTTCTACCAATTTCTCGTAAAAAATATCATTTTCTCGTAATTGACCAAGCATAACATTAAATTTTTATGCACCTTGCATTATTCCCACAAATAAATAGAGCGTGGTATGAAAACATACCACGCTCTATTTATTCACTAATTCTTATATATTTGTCTTTATCAGGAAAGAGATGAAGAACTGCGCCATTGTCCCACTGCATCAACACATTCCCATGATTATCAACACCCTGTATAGTACCACGTGTGCCTTTTGGTACAGTCAGCATATCAATGAGCTCAATAACTTCTATCCTGTCTCCAGGTTGGAACATCTTTTTCAACCATTCTTGTTTTGTGTAACCCATCAGTTCACTCACTTTCCTCTATATCTTCATTATAGTATTCTCTAACTATTCCAACTTCTTTTTCACCAAGTTGTATTGGCATAATGGCAGGATGCAACTCATCCAAGAGGAAAGTGGTATCTACACAACTTTGAATAAACCCACCTTCAGCTTCTATATATGGCAAATCAAGTTCTGTGGTAATAACAACCCTTACAGCACTATGTTTCATAATGAAATTTGCCACGTTTTCTGCATCAGGTTCTATATACAATCTCTCTATATAACCCTTTCCATCTGAACTATACGCATATGCTATCAAAAAAATATGTTTACCCATTTCAAACCCTCTTTTCTATTAAATCTACAAAGTATTCACCATTTACACTATATAATTCTACGCGAATAGGTTTGCCATTGTGTGTTAAGAAAAAATTAGAAACATCATACACGCTTTGTCTGTCGTCACTCAATTTTTCAATAACACCCATATTCAAGTCCTTGTATTTTAGTATAGCCAACTTTATGACATCTCTATCTGCTGCATATACCTTAACTTGTGGTGTGGGGAAATTAATGGTAAGTTGAAATAGGTCAGTATATAAATCTG
Organism: Clostridia bacterium; assembly: GCA_045580715.1. Lineage (GTDB taxonomy): Bacteria > Bacillota > Clostridia > UBA1381 > UBA1381 > RGIG1988. The sequence continues at coordinate 630 of JAZNOH010000096.1, read as the reverse complement.
GAACTTCATTGACCTCATTGAATTCACCCAAAACAGCAGGTTCTCCATCAACAGTTTGTACCACCATATTTACGGGATGCAGATTATAAAACAACCTGCAATCTTCTATTGTGTCAAACTTTTCATGATAGGCTTCTTTTACCAGCTTTCTAAATAAATCATCAGTTAAGTGTGAAAAAGTATAAATCTCAAACTCATTTATTTCAGGACTTTCATCATTATTTTTATACTGCCTAAACAGCACAAATGGCTGGCATTCAAACTCTCCGTCTTTAAGACCAAACCACATACGCCTGTGAGAGTGGAGAAGTATGTATGAATGATAGTCTGACTTCACCTGTGCTTTTTCAAGTCTTTGCTCTACCCATTTATCAGGACTTTTCAAGCCCTTTGCTACTGCAACTGCTCTCAAAATCTCTGAAAGAGTTCTTTTCATAAAATCACTTCCTTAAATCAAGTTTTTGGTATACATCATAACGCAAAAACCTTTTAAAGCCAAGGACATGATTGTAAATTCTAACTTTTAAACAATCTAACAACCATATATTTCAACAAATTCAACCTTAACAACATCATAAAAAGGAGTAAGGTGTGAGATTCATAGAATCTCACACCTTACGGGAGTTGATA
>JAZNOH010000095.1:0-1661 GCA_045580715.1 Clostridia bacterium | reverse complement strand
AAATAAAAATGAAAAGAGTTTCTACCATTCTTTAAAATGATAGAAACTCTTATTTTATTAATCACTACTATCAGACAATCTATATACCCACACTATTTAACTAATTAAGAATACTTTGGAATTATATGATTTTGTATATACACTTTTACATCATTTTCAAAATAATAATGCGAAGTCGCCCTACCACTACCCAAAGTATATTTCTGAATTTCATCAGATTTACGAATTTCCGCAAACTCTTTATTATACAATTCATAAATAGCCTTACCATACAAAGACATAGAATTTTGACATTTAGGAAGGTCAGTCATACAACCAAACAATATATTACCCAAAGTTGTACCACTTATATAACCCCTATTCTTTAAAGAAGCAGGACTTTCATCAGTACGATTTTTAACTGGACCCGCAGATAATTTCAAATCTTCAACAGGAACCCCATTTTTATACCCATCGATTATTGACATTACATCCTTTTTCAAGTAATAATAACGAGTCGCCTTACCTTCACCTATACGAATAGATTTTGCATACTTTTTTACCAAAGCAAAACACTTTTCACGACCTTCAATAGCACCAGGATTATTATAATTACTACCACAAACATGTTCAAAAAGCAAATTACCCACAACTGAACCCGAAATATAACCACGCTTTTTAGCATCTTCAGGGGTAACTAAATCTACAGACATACTTAATGTTTTACCACTATTATTCGCCATTTAAACCACTCCCTACATTAGTTATCAATAAATAATAATTTTATATGTAGAATTTTTTACAAACTCTCCATTCGATAAGTTTCAAATAAGAAAAAACATTCTGCGATTAAACAAACAACACAATCCTATTTTTATCGAAATAAAATACAAAACATATTCCAAACTATCCTTTATAATAACTATCTTTTATAATAGGAAGTAGGTAGGGGGACGCGAAGCGTCCCCCTACAACCTTTAGAATATTAAATATTTGGGGATTATTATTATATTGGGAATAGAATACTTTGGGAGGGTGTTTAACGATTTTAGCCCAAAATTTCGCCCAAATACAGAGCAAGTTCAGCATAATCCTCATACACCAAAGCAAAATAATAATCATCTTCCTCAAGATATATTAAAGAACCAACCCAATCACCATACTTTTCCATATGAGCAGACAAATGACCAGGATGATTATAAGTCAATACTTTATTATAAACATCTTTAAAATGATGCTCCAAAGAAGCACGATAATTACCACCATTAAAGGACTCAGCCTTCAATATTTCATCTTCAGCATAGCCCTTTAAAGCATTTGCCTCATATAAACCAGAAGATTTAGAATACAACAAAGCAGCTCTATCATACAATTCATTTGTAGAAGTATATTCCAAATCACAAAGCATAGCTTCTTCCGCCAGCTCCTTATTTAAACCAAACACACTTAATATTTCATCTACAGATTTACCATCACTTATACAATCTTTTAAAACACCATAAGAAGAAACATTAAAAACTTCATCAACACTTAAAAATTCATCTTCTACACTATAACTATACGAACTTTCATCTAATGGCTCTATTAAAGTAACATCATTTATTATAAAATGAGCAAGAGTACCAACACCAGAAAAGAAAGAAGTTACACCAATTATAAAAGACATAAAAACAGAAGTTAAA
>JAZNOH010000094.1:0-3968 GCA_045580715.1 Clostridia bacterium | reverse complement strand
GGTCTTGTCTTATATAAAAGACGAGACCTTCTTTATCATAATACTATTTTTTGATACCTAACAGTTTTAATATTTTTATAAAAATAGATTCTTTGACTGGCTTTGTGTCATCAGGTTTTTCAACCCCTTCAATGATAAAATCACCATACTCAAAACCTTTTGTTTTGCCCACCAAATGCTCTTTATTCTTTTGGTACTGGGGTAGAACATCACCTGTATATGGATTTGGATAATTAGATAAATCAGGCGCAGGATTGTTCAGAATAAAAGTAATAACATCATTCCAATTATGATTTAGATTTCTAAATCTAACCCCGAAGTTATCTGCCTGCAAATATGTTTTGGTTCCTGGAAGTAATTCACCTTTTCTTATTGTATGTACATGGGGCATATTGGCTTTTAACTTGGTTAGGCTGATACTACCAACCAAATCAACAGTACCCAAAGGTTCATCCTTATCCATATTCCATGCTGTTTTACACATAAAGAAAGCGTGGGGAAGTTCACCTTGTTTCTGTCTAAAATTCAGTTTACTCCATTCAATCAATAACCAACTGCCTATTCTCGTAGATTTAATATCTATGTTCCAGCCATTGATAACCATATCATTATCATCCCATTTACCACGAGCATAAACATTAAAATCTAATGGTACATCTACGTCAAAATCTTCTTTCAGCATACGAGCAAAAGCAACTTCAGCCATTTTACCTATTAGATTATCTCTGGCTATTTCAGATACGCTTCTTGCTTTGGTATCTGATTGGCCAAACTCTATTGCTTGCTGCGTCTCTGCTGACCTTTGGGAAAAATCTTTACACCTATCTAATTCTTCTTTTGTAAGGGTTATTATCTTCTTATCCATACCATCACCTAAAAACATGATAGCATATTTTCGGGAATGAGCATAGTTTTATATTTTGCCCATAAAATACCCATTACAAGCAAAAGGGAGTAGGAAAACCTACTCCCTTGATTTTTTGACATCATAACATCAATCATAAAAATCATTTAGTAAAATCTGTCTATTTACAGAGAAAATATCTCTCAAGTTCTTATGGGTATAACCCTTTTCATTATAGCATTCTACCAACTTAATCATATTGGATACACTCATACCTGAACCATTTACGCCAGTAGCCTCCACAACAGCCTTTACTTGGCTATCAAAGTTCTTACCAAAGCCACCTGCAATATAAGAGAAGAACGCCAGAGGAGCAGTAGAACTGCTATATCTGTTTAAATTCTCAATATAATTGTGAACCATTCTATTATGATGGTCATTGGAAATTGTGTACTTGCTATAAGCCTTATTATCAATAATAGCCTGATAGCCCTCTGCATCAGATAACAGAAGTACATCAGGAGTTAAACCAATAGGTCCAACATGCTTTGCTTCAAAACCAAACACATCTTGAAACAGTTCCACAGTAGCCTTTTCAAACTCTGTTGCTTCATCTCTACCCTTGAAGGCCATTTCAAAATACTCGGTCATAAAAGAACCAACAGCACCACGAGGATAAAGTTTTAATAAGGTTTCTTCAACAAGTTTATCATTAAAACCCGTTTGTTCTACAATTCTATCTACAAGGCTTGTAGTGATTTTAGCAATAGGTCTTTTTAAGGATTCACCAATAAAAGCCTGCTTAATTTTCTGTTCCGCAATAATTTTAGGCGTAATTGTTTTTGTAGCAGTAAGATTACGAGTATCTTTGTTGTGTTTAGGGTCAATACCAAATTTTCTTTGGAAAAACTCTTCACTTGCAGGTCTATCAATAAAAGGTGGAGTAGTAGCAAGGATAGCATTAACTTCAGCCTGCTTCTCATCCAAAATACGCAACATCCCCGTATCTCTTTCAATTAACTGCGTATAGTCCAACCAGTTAACAAGGGTATTTGCTAAATCTAACAAATGACTAAAAGGATGTTCAGGGTTTACATTACCCCTTGAGGGCTTATATTTCTCAAAGAAATCAGGTTCTAAACAAGAATCTCCTTTTTCTCTGAACTCATGGATTCTGCCCACTATATACTCATAACATTTATCAGATTCATTTTCTGCTTCTACAACTACAATCTTTGCTATTTCTTCTTCAGTAAGATACATTACCCGATTATCAGATAATAATTTCAGCAAAAATCTAAAAGGTCTAATTTTAAATCTAGGATGAACCTGAACGCCACGGCTCATAGAAAAAGAAGAAGGAAACTGATATTTCATAATTTGATTCTTCAGAACATCAACAGGACTATCACCAGACATAATAGCCTCACCAGCCAATGTAAGCATAGTTTTACCCGTAGATTCTTGTGTAAATATCAGACCCAAACTCTTTACCCAAGCAGCATAAGTACGAGCACCGCCACCGCCTTGGTCACGTCTTTCACCAATACGCTTTAAGCCTGCTTTTTCTAATGCATCTTCTAACGAAAGATGAGAATCCCTTTGTCCTGCCCATTCCTGATTTAATGAAATATCAGCAAATGTAGCTAATACTTCTGGAATTGAATTTAATTTTCTCTTTGGTCTTGTTACCCACCAATAATTTAACATAGGAATCACTCCTTAATGCTACAAGGAACAGAATCATACTCAATACCAGCAAAAGTTTTCAAAATGGCCTCAAAAATAATCTTTGCACCCTTACAAGGTACAGCCATACCAATCTGCTTTCTTACACTTTCTTTGCTACCCTGAAAGAAATAATCATCAGGGAAGGTCTGCAATCTTGCTCTTTCTCTATTAGTCAAAGCACGGGGTTCTGCATAATGATAGATATGAGTACCACCACCGCCAGAACCTGTTACTGTATAAGCAGGTTTTGCAGGGTCAAGTCTCTTGTAAATCTGACTAATCTTTGCACCCTTAACATTTAACTGCAAATGTTCAGGAAGATTAGCAGTAAAAGCATTTTCACCTGGTTTAATATAACTCAATCTTTCTACAACCTGTTTGCTCTGTTTGGTCAATTCATTGTTAAATGCATCAGTAGCAATAGCAGGTACTTCCAAAGCAGTCTTACAAGTATTGTCTACGTCCTTATAAGGGGTAGGAGAAGGCACTTTATATTCATAAGGTAAATCTTCTCTGATACCTACAATAATCACTCTATGACGAGCCTGAGGAACACCATAGTCCTCAAACTTATACAAATGGGGATAGATTCTATAGCCTGCATCTTTAAGGTCAGCAAGGATTTTCTCAAACGCTTTACCTTCATTTGCAGATTTCAGACCACCAACATTTTCTGCAAGAAACCACATAGGTTTATGCTTTTTCAGAACCTTTACACCATAGGTATATAAGGGACCAAAAGTACCATCAAAACCTTTTTGTTCACCTACCACAGAAAAATCGTTGCAGGGGAAGCCAAATGCTAGTGCATCAATTTCACCCAAAGTATCAATATCTAATTTACGAACGTCACCACAGATAACGCTATCTTCATCATTAGGACAAATATTATATGCGTATGTATTACAAGTATCTTGGTCATAGTCATTTGCCCATTCATGCACAATCCTGAATTTAGGGTCTGCAATCTTTGCATTCATAGCGCCCCAAGCCAAACCACCAGGACCACAGAACAGTTCACCTAATCTAAATTTCATAGTTTTCTCTCCTTAAATCTTTTCCCCGTTATCAAATACAAAACTTCTTTCAAAATTAGTACCCGTTGCATCAGCAATAGCGTCTAACTCTGCAATAGTAAAACTTTCACGCTTTAATTTTGAATTGAAGTTCTGAGGGGACTGTCCTGTGCGTCTTGCTAATTCTGCCACAGATATATTCAATCGAGCACACAACATTCTAATTTGGTCTGATATTGTCATAGTAACCCCTCCATATCAAATCCAGTATAAACTTTAATTTTTATAGTGTCAACTTTAACTTTTAGCATATAGTCCACATAAATAAAAAAGATAGAAGGAAATACCCCTCTATCTTTTGCCCATAGATTACTCTT
>JAZNOH010000093.1:0-3062 GCA_045580715.1 Clostridia bacterium | reverse complement strand
ACTTGATAAAAACGCATATAACACACCTATTGACAAGCCCCTGTAGATACATGCAATAGCTCCGACAAAATACACAACAGCAGTACCAACAAACTGCGTGAACTCAGGTCCTATAGCGGCAGTATATTGCCTTAGAGTAGCCTTAATCCCCTTTTCATACATACTCGAGATATAATATCTAAAAGTCTTGAATTGGTCTTGCTCAATTGAATAAAGCTTTACTGATTCCATTCCCTGAAGAGAATCATTAAGATATTGGCTCGCCTCTGTTTCTGTCTTTATGTAATCTTTAAACGCAGTTCTTACCCTTCTTTTTGACATAAAGTTTATTGTTGCCATAACTGCAACTGTCAAAAGCAATAAAATTGTCAAAAACCAGTCATATGTCGAAAGTGCAAATAATGACACAACCAATGAAATTGCCTGATATGGAACATTTAAAAATATTGTCTGCAAATATGTTTTTACATTTGTTATAGGCGAACCCATTATACAATTAAAAAGTTCACCAACTGATGTCTTTTCAAAAAATTTGAAATGCATATTCTGAACATGGTCAAAGAAATTTGAACGAATAGAGAATAATATACCCTCAAGTGTTTTTAATATGTTTGTGTAAGCCATCGCCCAGCTTCCTATTCTTGCAGCAGATATTGCAATATAGAAAATACACATTTTAATTACAAAGGACATTTTTTCATTATCATTAAGGCTTTGATTGGATATTCCTTCATCAACTATCCATTTGATAACCAATGGTTGAAGGGCAACCATTGCACCAACCACCATCGCACACATAACAGTTATTACAAGTCTTTTAGAATATGGCCTTATGTATGGAAAAATATGCTTCCAGAAACCCTTTATTTTGCTCTTATCGTTCATAAAAAAATCGCCCCTTACACTATTTAAATTTAAATACTTTTCGTTTGATTTTTTTCTCTCGCCTTGCAGTATAATTAATACAAAACTAAAACTCAACCCTAAACTAAATAATGTAATATAATTGTAAATTTTACCACAGAATTATACTTTATTTAAAAAATTTTCTGTCAAGACTTCTGTATTGAATTGCTTCTGCCAAATGTGCTGCTGTTATATTTTCACTTTCCTCAAGGTCAGCAATAGTTCTTGCAACTTTCAAAATTCTTGAATGTGCTCTTGCACTCAATCCAAGGTTATCAAAGGCAGCCCTTAAAATCTCATTTTCTTCTTCGCCAAGCTTGCAAAATTCCTGCAGTAATCCTGCATCAAGTTGAGAATTGGAATATATATTATGATTTTTATATCTTTCTATCTGAATTCTTCTTGCATTATCAACTCGTTTTTTTATGTCCCTGCTACTCTCACTTTTCTTAGTTGAACTCAAATCATCATAATTGACATTCTCAACCTCTACTTGTATATCAATTCTATCCAATAATGGTCCTGAAATTTTGCTTCTGTATCTTGCAATTTCATTTTCGGTACAAGTACAATTTCTGTGTGCATCTCCCAAATATCCGCATTTACAAGGATTCATTGATGCAACAAGCATCAGATTACAAGGATAGGACAATGTCGCGTTCACCCTTGAAATGGTAACTGTTCCATCCTCAAGAGGTTGGCGCATCATCTCTAAAACATCTCTTCTGAATTCAGGAAGTTCGTCTAAAAATAAAACTCCGTTATGTGCAAGTGACAGTTCTCCTGGTCTTGGTATACTTCCTCCTCCAGACAAGCCTGCCCCTGAAATAGTGTGATGCGGATGTCTGAATGGTCTTTTTGATATTAATGGCATATCTTTTGGCAACTCACCTGCTATTGAATGTATCTTTGTTACCTCTAAAGCCTCATCAAAACTCAAATCAGGAAGAATTGAACCTATTCTCTGTGCAAGCATAGTTTTTCCTGTTCCAGGTGAGCCTATCATTAGGATATTGTGGTTTCCTGCAGCAGCAATTTCAATTGCTCTTTTAACACTTTCCTGTCCCTTTACATCACAAAAATCTAAAACTGTATCATCAGCAGCCGAAAGAATTTTTGAAATATCAACTATATGCTTTATAATTCTGTTATCTGAATTAAAATGCTCGACTACATCCCGTAAATTTTTGACAGGGTATATTGAACACCCCTCAATTACAGCTGCTTCCGATGCATTCTCATAGGGAACAAATATTTTTTTAATTCCTGCTTTATAAAGAGAAATAACCATAGGCAATACACCCTTAATGGAAGCAACTCCTCCATCTAAAGCAAGTTCTCCCATAAACGCATATTCATCTATATCTTCACTTCTTATCTGTCCTGTTGCACACATAATCGAAACTGCCATCGGCATATCATAAACCGAGCCTTCTTTTTTGCATGCAGCAGGAGCAAGGTTTATTATAACCCTCTTCCCAGGGAAAGAAGCACCAATATTTTTTATAGAAGAGCGTATTCTCTCTTTAGCTTCTCTGACTGCAGTATCTGGGAGTCCAACAATTTCAAATGCAGGCAATCCTCCCGATATATCTGTCTGCACATCAACAACATACCCATCAATTCCACTAAGCCCTGCTGATTTTATTTTCGCAATGCTCATTGGTTTTCTTTCCTTTTGTTTTTTATTCATTTCGTTATAACAAACTTCACATGCTTTCATATCCATATTGCACCAAAGTCTGTAAACAGGAGTATTTTCAACAATATTCTCCAAATTTTTAAGCATCAGGTCTGTATTATCAATATCCGTCGGTCTTGAGGTTTGTGAAATTAAAAATGTCAATGCATCTTTTTTGTCTGTCTTTTTAATAACATTTTCTTCTCCTCTTTCAAGGATGCAAATTCCCTTTAACTTCACCTTGACATTTTTATTAAACCCTTCTTTTCCGCACCAAGGTGTTCCATAAACAAAAATACCTTCTTTGGTCCTTCTTAAAATAGGCTTATCCCCATTTATTATAAATGCACGGTCTTTGAATTTATCAAGCCACAAATTCATATGGGTTGTTTTCCCTGTTCCACTATTGGCTGTAAACAAATATGCCTCATTATCTACACTAATCGCCGCCGAATGAATTAAAATTGCATCATAT
>JAZNOH010000092.1:0-2191 GCA_045580715.1 Clostridia bacterium | reverse complement strand
TTGTTAAAGTGAGTTTTACTTTACCCTCTTCGGGCATAGACACTTTATACTCCACAACTTCGTTATCTGATAAAATATCCTTCTCTTTTACTACAAGAGGTCTATCATTTAATGAAGCACGCATAAGAGCATTCATTACAGATTCAGAAGTTAAATTCTGAATAGCATCATCAGAAATTTCACTACTAATCTTTACAGAGTCAAAGTCTTCAAGACAAACCTTCTCACTATTAACAATAAAGTATTTCTTACCTTCTTCACCGAACAAGCTACACTTCGTGACACCAGCATCTGTACTTACCAATAATGAATTACGCTCTGAATATGCATCAAACATATCCATAAACACACAAGCCTGAACTGTTTTGCCACTTTTTAAAGTGTAATTTAGATTCATATAATACCTCCTAACAAACTACCACTTTATTGTTGGTAACTTAAGTATAACAGAAATATCAAGACATTTCAAGGCATTGTGTGAAAATATTTAACTTAATATGCGACAATATAAAAAGGTGACATCTAACGATATCACCTTTTTACACACACTTATAATATTTAAAACTTCTTAGAATGTAATTTTTGCCCACTTTTCTTTCATGTGAGTCTTAACATGAGCCTCCCAAGAAGCAGATGTTCCAGGACAATAAATTGCACCTATACCAGAAAGTGACTTACCTTTATACATTGAAGAATTTAAGTATTTACCAAAACTCATAATACTTTCATCTTTACTTGAAAAAGCCATCCAGCCACCACCTACTGCTTTTCTACCCCAATAATTATAAGTATTAGCAGTCTTGTAACCATTAGCAGATTCATGACAAGCAATTGCAACTGCAACAACACCATTTATGTTATGAGTATTTTCCATATTATAAAAACTCTGACCACAACCCGCCAAAGCAGTATTAGTCAACATCTGATTAAATTGTTCAACAGTTAAATTACTCTTTTGATATACATTATATGTAAACACTGCTTCACCCGATGACTCAAAAGTCATTTCAGGAGCAGCAGAGGCATTATCAAGATTTCTTGAACCCTGAGTTGCCGCTTTTCTTGCTTCTTCCGCCTTACGAGCCTCTTCAGCTTTTCTTGCCTCTTCCGCTTTACGAGCCTCTTCCGCTTTTCTTGCCTCATTTTCAGCAACAGCCTTATCTACCTGACCTTGAGCAATAGCATTTACAGTTTCATTAGCAGATTCAGTCTGCTCATAAGAACTAATATAATCATTAACACCATCAGTTATTGCATCATTAACTTCTGCAGAAACTTCCATCATTTCTCTTTGTGCCTTTTCATCAGATGGTGCAAGAATATTACCCATATCTAAATCTGACACCATAGAAATTACTACATTTTCTTCACCTAAATCAGGATTACTACCTGTTACCAAAGCCATCGATACAAAAAGCATTGTACAGACAACAACTACTACACCACTTAAACATATAATTCTCTTCTTCATAATTTTTTAGCTCCTTACCTTAAATTAGTCATTATTCTTAATGCATACATAGAAAAAATTTATATACACTAATACTAATTATCTAATTATCGATATTATGAGCGCATGTCTTTATATAACCGATTTAATTTACTTGTAAACGATTATAAAACACTCACAAACGCAGCACGCGAATTTTTAACTACTGTCAAAGGACTACAGTCGTCTACGACTCGCCTCACGCACTACAAAATTTCCTTAACACAGAAATCGTATCAATAATTCATTTACCCGCACAGTAAATGACAAAACACTTTCTCTTTTTAAGTGATTTTGAAGATAATCTGGGAATATTTTATTCTCAGTCTGCCAGTAAATACCATCAATATACTCTTATCAACGATATACTAACTACTAAATTACCAACCCTTCTCCAATGGAACCACCAGCCTTTCATAACTCGGTTAGACACTCCGAAAATTACAAAAATAACCTTTTTCATCCTATTAGATTATTTTTATCAGGTACTTTTGTAATAATAATGTAAGATAACATCTGAAAACAAAAAACACCCTGTTACATATAATAAGACTCTGTGTTGAGCGAAATTATCGACACAGAGCCTCATTCACACTTTAAAACAGTATTTAACTGTCACTTTGTATTATTGAGAATATAAAGATAAATAAACATATTCACCAATATTCTCACCAGATACCTCTACTATCCAATTACTACGAG
>JAZNOH010000091.1:0-1775 GCA_045580715.1 Clostridia bacterium | reverse complement strand
AAGTCCACCTGCTACTGTAGTTTCTCCTTCTAAAGATGACATTACAAACCCTTCTGGTATTGGTACTATTCTTATATCTTTTACACCGGCAATTGTAGAATCTTCTATTTTTGTAGTAGATATTTTGCTTTTATCCCAATTTAGTAAATAGCCTTCTTCTGTTAAAGTTATACTTCTATTATACTTTACAACAGACATATCCTACACCCCTTCTTATCTTGAAAATCTTAATGTAACAAATACGCCTGTTTCTGAATCAGCAATTTCTAATGCCTTATATAAATAAGGAGCATATTCCTGACTAGCAACCTTTTCAACTGGCTCAAAAGTATAACCACCATTTGCAAAAATCTTTATATAAGGAGTTATACCATACTGAGCTAAATAACCCATTGATTTCAATAATTCACTCAACGAAATTCTATAAGCAGGATAAGTCAAACCACTCAAAGAAATAGTATTTACATGATTCACACTATAAATACCCAATACCAATTCTGTACCACCAGGAACACTCTTCAAATAAGAACATTTACCTTTTATTACACCATCTAATAATTTCTTATAATTTGCAGTTTCTTCCTCTTCACGCTTCTTCGCTTTTTCCATAAAAGAGCCATTTATTGCATTAGGAAGAACTGCATTCACAGTATCAGCCAAAAACTTTTTACTACAGATGACCAAAGCACCATTACTAACAGGAATAGCCTTTACATTAGCAGTATCAGTTTTCAACAGTTCTATTTTATTATCAAAATCCCTTTCAGTATTTCTAATAAAACCCCAATTCGCACCAAACCTATACGCATTTGCACACAAAACAACAGCCTGCTGACCAGCAGGAGTCATTTTATCTACATTACGAATTACATGTCTATCCATATTATCCATATGAACTCCCCCTCTTAAATTTATATAAACCACACATCACACAACTTTTAACATTCAAAGTAAACTAAAATTTAATCCCATAAATACAAAATATATATAATAAACAAAAATATACAAAAACAGGAGTCTTATTTATAAGACTCCTGTTTTAAATTACATTTATGATATATTTAACTTTAATATCCGAAAATTTAGTGTCAAATTAAGATTTAATTGTATGCAGTATACCCTAAAGTTTTATAACGCATTGACAATTCATTTATATCATCAAAAACAACATCAGATGAGATATCATCAACTTCACGAATACCCCATATAGCATCAGCAAAAAAGAAATCTGATAACGCATCTTTATTCTTATCAAAATAACTTGAAATATCATAATAATGCCAAGCACCATCATAATAAACACCATTTATAGCATGACCTTGCGACAAACCACGAGGATTATTTGCTTTCAATTTACCATTTACTACAACAGATGGTACACCAGCCTGACCTAAACCAATACAATATAAATCTGCTATATCCGAACAAACGCCCACAAACATTTTATCTTTTACAGCGTCATCTGCATTATAAGAAGGAGAAACCAAATCCAAATGGAAGAATACCCCACGCAAATATTTAGCCAGATTTTCAGCCTTTTCTTTATCAGTAGAATATTTAGATGTTACTTTCAACATTTCTTCTTTCCAATAGTTCAAATTTTCTTTATTTGCACTCATTGTAAAACTTACAATAGCATCACCATCATATATACAACCAGCAGGATTAACCTTATTTTCAAGAATATTTAATACAGTCAAAGAACCTTCTTTATTATAAGGCACCCAAGATTTCGTTGCTAACATACTACCAACAGAACTTGTACATATACCCGC
>JAZNOH010000090.1:0-2330 GCA_045580715.1 Clostridia bacterium | reverse complement strand
TTTTCTTATACTTTAACAACTCAGTCTTATTTCAAAAGTATTATCTTACGCTTTAATTTTTCATCCCGACCACTAAAATATAACTTCTTGAAAACCACAATTTTATGCATAGTTTTTCACAATGAAAATGATACCTTTCTCAAGGGGTTTTTCCTATCGGTCAGATAGCCTTGTTTGACCACCTCAACCTCAAAAATGCCTATTTCCAAACAAAAAGCATTCAATTTTTAAAGTTAAGAAATTAAAAGCCATTAAGACTTCAAAAAATATTTCTTAACTCAAAGATTTTTAATATCTCAACACCTTATAGTTAGATATATTGCCAGATTAGGCTATTCGCCTAATTTTACAATGGCATCAAATAAAGCCATATACTTATCTTTTATTAGTTCTGTTCGATGATAATGCCCAAAGAACCACATTTTGAATTCAGTCTTTGCCGCAACCGAATCAAAATACCTCGTCAACTTATCATTATCGAAGCGACTATCCATTTCAAATTGGATAGAAGAAGGCGCACAATGACTTAAAATATAGTCAACCTTAAAATTATGCTTTTTAAGTGTTTCAAGACCATAAGCCATTTCAGCATCCGAAGGCATCTCTTCAGGCCACCAGCTTAAACCCTCTTTACGCCATTCTTTATCAGTAGACTTAGCACCACCAAAGCAAAAGAACTTTTTACCCGCAATAGTATAGACCTGACCACGATTTAAATGATATACACTGTCACATACTTTACCAACAGTACCTCCAAACATTTCTATTTCAGGTAATTGAGAGAGCAGATAATGGTTTTCATGATTTCCATCCACAAATAAGGTTGTAAAAGGTTTTTCTCTTAACCATTCCTGCCAATATAAATCTTCTTTGTGATAATGAGAATCCTCTGGGTACCATACAACACCAAAGTCACCACAGATAATTACATAATCATTTTTTGAAAGATTCTTTTGTTCAGGGAAGCCCTTAGTATTTAACCTATGTATGTCATCAGGACAATGAGTGTCACCAGTAATATAAATCATATTTGACCCCTTTCATATTCAGATTTCCATTCCTGAAAATCTTTATAAGCAGGATGACTGCTGTCTAAATCCATGCATACAATTCTTGCATTAGAAATGCCCTCTAATTCATTTCTTTTACCCTTATAATATTCAAAGAGTTTAAACCTATCGAACCAAGGGGATATGCAAAAACTTGAATCATGCTCGGTAACGTAATAAAGAAAAGGGAGAATATACATACTATCTTTTACAAAGAAGTCAGACAAAGCCTCTTTATTTTTAACATCATCTGCTGAAGTTAGCAGACAAAATACTTTATCGGTTTCAAACTTTATTTGTCTTTTGAAGTGAGCCTTTTGGCTAATACCAGAATATATCTCCCAAGGATAATCACCTTCCCAACAGGGAAGAACAAGTCTATATACCTCCATATCCGATACCAAAGATTTGGTCTTAAAAAAGAAAACAGATACATTACCAAACAAGTCTCGGCTCATAACTCCATCTTCAATTTTAAAACCATTTGACACAGCCTTACAAACTGTTTCAAGGATTGGCACAGCATCTTTTTCGGGTACAGAGAAATAATATTCTACTTCCAAAGAGCCATACTTATCAAGTCCTTCTGTACAGTAAGACACAGGACACTCGCATCGATTTATTTTCCATTTACACATAACTTTTTAATCCTTTCACTTACTCATTATTTATTGGCAAACCATTGATTACAAAATTAAATTTTTTATTCAAGTGATAGTCCTCCCAAACCATTGTTATCAAAGTAATATTGCTATCTTTAGCAACCTCAAATAATTGCTCATGTAAGTCTGATGCTATTTCAGTAAAATTGAGCTGAAACTCCTCATCAGGCTTTTTCGCTTTTAAATAAGCAGCAACCAACACTGCTTTTTGACTTGTAGAAAAACACATAGTAAATCCTGATTTTCCATACGGAGTATCTACAAGACCTATCGAATCATCTATAATCGAAATACCCCAAGGAGCCATCAATTCGCCAGCAGAAGCTAAGAATTTTTGCTCATTTAGTACTGCACAGAAGTAACAATCAACGGAGAGAATGAAATTATCATCCTTCGGGTAATTCTTAACATAATCAATTTTCACAACATTTTTCATCCACAACACCTCTTCATATAAATATAACGCCTTCTTTTATTTTCTTGGATATTACATCATTAACTACTTTTTCTAAACTTAGTTCACTTAGTTTTTCATATGAGTTAATAAGATAATCAAATAAATTATACTTATCAAATAGCTTTGCAGCTTCTTTTAATGAAGTATAAACATGTTTGCTAT
>JAZNOH010000089.1:0-26965 GCA_045580715.1 Clostridia bacterium | reverse complement strand
AATTCACTTAATATTTTTTTAGTTTCTTCTGAAATTTTGCCTATACTATTACCACCATTTTGAATATTGTACCCATATTCTCGTTGGTTGCTCTTATAATATGCAATCAATTCAACTTCTTTTTGTTCGGCTTCTTCTTTTGTTAAATTTTCAAACAATATTTCATGTTTAAAATTATCCCAGCCATATTTTTTTATTGCGTTATAAAAACGACAACTTTCTTTATACCCTTTACCATTAGACCATCTATATTTTGGTTTCATTGAAGTTATTCCTATATAAACTTTATTTGATGGAGAAGTGTGTTTATAAACTGTATAACTCATTTTCTTATTACTTTCCCGCAAAAATCAGCCCATTTTTCCGTATAAAAATCATAATAACTCGTACCCGTTCTTGCCCTATAACCCTCAAAACAGTTTGCCCATATAAGAGAAGGCAGTCCAATCACAAGTAGATAAAACCATCCAAGATACTTGCTCTGTATCGTATGTCCATATTCATGCTTTATATACTGTTGCACCCTATATAGACGGGTCTTCTTTGTCAAACGGTACAAATATATACTTACCCAGCGACATTCCACCATTAATCTTCCAAGAATATACATTGGCATCTTTATATACGGTATAAGGTGTTGCCTTGTAAATCTTCTTAACAATAAAGCCAAGTGTATTCTGTGGGAATTCCCAAATTGCCATTATAAAATTCTTAATTTTCATATCTTTTCCCCAACTATTATTTTAAAGTTCTTAACTTGTTGCATTTGCCATTACAATACAGATTGCAAAGCTTACCATTAACAGTGCAATAATATTGGTATATAACCCTACCATCCAACATGGCATCAAAAAGTCTTTCCTTTTTTGCAAACAAACATTCCTTCGGCTCTTTTGGCATTGCGCTAACAAAAATTTTCATAACTATTACCTCTCTATATCTTCCAAATCATCTTCGTCAATATAAATATTTAAATTTTCTAACCCAACATCATTATTGCCAAGCAACATATATTTCCCATAAAGCTGCATAAAATCCCATAGCTGAAAACGAGTGTATCCATCATTGTCTACATCTGGATAGCTCGTTTTCAGCAACATAGCGCCCCTCTTTGCGCACCTATCGTTTATCTCGTCATACCTATGATAATAAATATCTTTCCCATAGTCAGACAGCTTAACTTTTACGATGCTATTAAGATTCAACTTTTTCATGCTTAAATTCGCTTTCTAACCACATTCTAATTATCTGTTTGCTATCGGGGATATCATCCATATCCTTAAAGAATCTACAATTACCATAATGTTCACAATAAGCATTCTCTATTGTATAGCCAAACACATTAGTAGACTCGGTTTCTACAGCTTCACACTTACCACAATAATTTTCATCCCACCATTTCCACCAGAGAGCGGAATCAAAATCGCAATGCTTATCAAGCCAATCAACAAGCTCGTCAATGCTCTTATTTTTAATGTTTTCAAATACCGTCATAATACTCTCCTTTAAAATAAACTTTTTAAGTGTTTAATCTCCATCTACTATCTTTTTATAACACTCCTCTTTTAAGCTATCATCAACTACGCCTATAATATCCCATTCTGCAATATCTCCACCATTGGAATATGTATATACAAAATCAGGCGTAATTCTGATATTAAACCAAAAGTTTCTATCGTCTACATAATAACCTTCGACAACACCAACATTAAGTGTGTCGTTCTTTTCAAAAATTACTACATCACCGACATTATAATCTGTCTCGAATTCCATCAGAATCTTTCCCATATAAATTTACCTCTTAAATTAATCTTTTCTTCTGCATCCGTGTCTTTTAAGTTCGCCTATTAGAATAGACACTTCGTTTCTTATATTGTTTAATTCTTCTCTTTCAGGCAGTTCGCAAATACGCCCCTCTTGTTCAAAGAGACCTACAACCGTATTCTTCTTAACAAAATTATCATAGTCATTAAACGCTTTTATGATTCTATCTAGTCGTGTCATAATCTTTACCTCTTATTATCCAAATACCTGTCGTATTGTTTTTGCGTTGTCTTTCAAATCGTCATAATAACTTTGTGGCTTTTTAGGAACTTCAACGGCTAAAATTTTGCGCTTGCCTTTTCGTACAATCCACAAGTCTTCGCCTTTTTCAAGTTCCATTTTTGCACCGTGAATATATCCGTACATATATCCTTCAAGTCTTACATATGGTGCATTGCCAAAAGCATCGGGTGAGTTTTCTTGGAAATAATTCAAAACATCGCAAATGGGTTTACCCAAAGAATACATTTTAAAGTCTCGGTCATTTATTTCGTCAATTAATTCTGTTGAGTCTAAATATTCATTCCCATCTTCCAAGACTATCTTTTTTAGTAACTTCATATATATTTACCTCTATAGAACTCTCTTTTATAAATGCAGATATAATCCTCACCTACCTGCCTCCATACTCTTGTAATATCTTCTTCTTTAAATTCCCAATCTTCATCAGGATGAACAATGCCATCAAACTGTTCACATTCATCGCTACAGAAAAATCTCATTTCCGTATCATTATAAACCTCGATAATATCATCCATCTGTATTCTAGGAAAATCTTTAGTGTTCATATATTACCTCTTAAAATATTCTTTTTAAATGTTGTCCAGCCAACTTAAATCTAATTTTTGAAACTCTAAATCTGCATCATCTGGATTATATATTTTAGGTTGGCTATGCTGTTTATTATCATCATTGCGTTCAGTTGTATAATCTTTACAAGTATCTGCCGTTCTATCAGGATGGCGCTCTTTCTGGTCACAATCTAAAGAACCATAAATATGACAATTGCTTGCATTATATCCACAGAAACTATCAGTATAATAATGTATGCAATCATAGCACCATCGTTTTCCCTTCGGCGCTCGTTTACGATAATCTTCCATGACCCTACCTCTTAAATATCTTTCATCCACTCTAAATCTGCATCGGAATTCTGAGGTGGTTCATATGTTTCATCTTCTTCGTCATCACCAAAGAATGGATACCAACCATCCCAAGAATCGTGTGCAGGATACCAATACTCTCCATCGAACACATATCCTTCAACTTTCTCTATGTCGTTATATTTCAAGTGTCTTGGAGAACCCCAATTAATTATTGTTCCTATCGGAAAATCTGTCATAACCGCTTGCGATGTAATTCTTGCATATCGTCTATTCTCGTTCATATTTTTACCTCACCCTATCCAAAAATATGTTACATCCTGCAAATCTTTTAGCCAACTATCTTCACAGAACGCATCCCAATCGCTTAATATTTGCATAAAGAATCTCTTACAGCCCTCGATTGTGCCCCAGCCATTAGGCGCTTCGCACTTCTTATATTTACTTGGATGTTTCACTAGCTCGGCAAGACCGTCTGCAATATGCGGAATAACATCTTTGCACAGCCCATTGTTCTCTTCATTCTTCCATTCCAAACCAGTAGACTTTACAATCATATCTCTAAGATTCCAAGTGATATTGGCATCACTGTCATAAACCATAACATAGCGGTTTTCAAGACCCTCAACTTTTACTTTAAAACTAATATCGTATGACATAATTTACCTCTCAAATCTTCTACCACACATAGGGCAGTACTCAACATTTACAATGTCCTGTGACACCCAATTCCAACCATCATCATCATAGGCTCTAACTCTAAGCATACCTTGTCTGTTTAAAGTTATTTCAATGTCGCTATAACTTGCAGTTTCATTGAGTAGCACAAAGTCGTTATACTCATTTTCGCAATATCTACACATACTTACCTCATAAAATCTCGATTTTAATTACCCATGAATTCAGGAGTATCATATATATTCCCAATAATTTCACAATCGTCCATAAAGAAACAAAGGAACTGACCAGAACCATCTGCAAATCTAACTCCAAATGCTCCGTCTGCATATTCAACCTTTCCTGTCAATACTTTGTCGTTAACGACTTTGCTTACTATGTCTCCTTCAAAAATCCTATCATAATGAATATCTTCCTTCCCCGTATATCGTCCAACGGTTTCAGGAATAACATTGTACCAATCAGGATAATAATCGCCACAATCTGTTTCGGCATAACCACTATAAATTCTATGCTCGTTACCATTGAAACAAGTATAATAACCAACTACCCAATCGCCACCATTAAAGTGTTCATCTATCGGCTCTTTTCCTCTACATATAAACTTATCCATATACATTTACCTCTCTTGATTTTCTGTATATATTATACTCCTTAAATATGTACACCCTATGAACAAATTGTAAACAAATTGTAAACGCTTACAAATTTAACATTAAATATCATTTAATCCTCCACTTGACAAGCAAGCCCACCATAATAATCTGTATAAATAGGCTTTAACACACCCTGTTCCTCTGACCAAACAAAATCTTTCTTGCCATTATCGGCAAACCGATATATCAAATCATCAATTTGTTCGATTGTCATCTTATCGTCTACCGTTATGTATTCCTCTATGGCGTAATATATTTTCATTCTACCAACCTCATAAAAATTTGATTTTAATTGTTTTACTTGTGACAAGCAAACGGGTCAGACGGAACAACAATTTTTTCCACATACTCGTCTGTATATTCCCAAAAAATCTTGCCGTCTACTTCGGGCTGCATCCTACAACCGCAAACCTCAATTGTTTTACCATCGTCTTCAAGTTCGTAGCAACACTGAGTAGGAATGTGTTTAACATACTTGTATTCCATATTATCCTCCAAACATTTTCATTAAGAAGAGCGGAAATAAAAATCCGCCGCCAACAACAAAGATACAGCTATAAATCACATCAATCCAACGAAGCCCATCATAATCGTCGGGCGTAAATAAAATCTCTTTAATTCGTTTCATATTCCTCTTCCCCTTTTGCAACCTTTTCAAATTCCGCTACATATATATCATCAAACTCTCCGCACCACAACATACTATCGCAGTCTGGACAATAAGCATTCGGCGCAGTCCAATTTATCACCCTACCATCTACAACGGCTTCACACTCTTCTATTCTAGTTATAAAAGAGGATAGTCTCTTACGACATTTAACACACATTAATGGTCTCATTTTAATCCTCTACAATAATTACGGTTTGAGTTTCGCCATCCTTAAAGAAACAAACTCGGTCTATTTCCCATGTATCTAAAATGCAGTCAGAGTCATTTGCAACCTGAACCTCGGCATCGCCAAATCTATCTGCCATATTCTGTAACTCAACAATTAAATCGTACAGTGTCATTTTAATTTTCCTCCACTTAAAATCCTTCTTTTATTACTGAATTAATTTGCTAATATATTCAAAAATATACATTTCGGGGAATGTAGCACACTTAATGATATCCATAATTTGTGCACCAACCACTATAATAGTTGCTAAGTTAAGAGCCACGAGTCCGAGGATTGCAAAACCTGTGCCAATCTTCCAATTACAATCCCACCTACCCTCTTCTTCTATGCCTCTCCTAAAAATCGGGGCAAGCTTTTTTGTAGCCACAATACTTCCAATGCTCACTAATATCATAATCGCCATCCAAGCAATTGAAGTACCAATTTCATATGCGACCAATTTTTTGCACAAGGTCTCAACATAAGGAATGATATTTTTACTTGTCCAATCAATCGCAATACCAAACTTTTCGCACAATGCATCTATAACCTGAATAATCTGTTCACTTACCGTCATAATTTATTAAAACCTTTCTTAATATCTTACATAATCCTTGCATTTGCTTCCGTTCATATCATAATGGGGATTATCCATACACTCAAGATTACCATGTATCTTACAAGCACAACCTTGATAGCCACCAAAACAACCTTCGTAATAAAAATTTATACAGTTTTTACATCTAGGTTGCTTTGCACATAACCGATAAATCTCTTCCATAAGTGCAATATCATTTTCATTTTTGTATTCAAACTCAAAAGTTATTTCTCTATGTGTATTGTTTTTCCTTTCGGAAGGACAATCTCTTATCTCTCTCACCATTGCAATCTAACCTTAAAGCCTTTCTTAATATGTGTTGTCAATGTCTTCTCTAATAGACACTATCTCGTCTTTTATCCATTCAATATTCTTATATGGAAGCATATCTATTAAATCAATGATATGCTCACAAAGTTTATAAATACGCTCTT
Organism: Clostridia bacterium; assembly: GCA_045580715.1. Classification (GTDB taxonomy): domain Bacteria; phylum Bacillota; class Clostridia; order UBA1381; family UBA1381; genus RGIG1988. The sequence goes on along the minus strand of JAZNOH010000089.1, from coordinate 20,794 downwards.
CGTTAGTCATATCTACCACTTAAAACCTTTCTTACTTATCGTTCTGCTCTTCCATCAAGTCCAGACAATCCTTTAAAAATTTTTTCATACGCTCGGCATCCTGACAATAGACACCAGTATAACAAATAGGCTTCTTCCAAAAGGCTCTCCAAGCTCTCTTAAATCTACCCTTGATGCCCATATAATCACCGCCACAATATGAATCTTCTATGGTAAACTCATAGTCTATTGTGCCGTCGTTCCAATTGTACTTGTTAAACACCACCATCTCAGCATTATCATCACAACGGAAATAAATATTCTTACAATTATCCATCTTTTTTACCACTTAAAACCTTTCTTTTATAACTCAAACAAATTCACACTTAACTTTTTTGCCGTTAATATAAACCAAATCATGCTTATCAATATTATTTAAGATAAACGCCGACATACTTAAATCCCCATTGGAAAGCGCCAAAGTATCTACCCCAGTATATTCACCAGAAACAATCACGACTTCATTATAGTTATCTTTTAAATCAGAATGAACGACAACCGCTCTGTCTCCTGCTTTTGTGTACCCTATAATCTTATTGTCGTCATCTCTATCATAAATGGGATAAGGTCTAGTCATTTCAATTAATCTATATGTATAGTTTGCGTAATTCACCATGATTTTCCTCCACTTAAAAACCTTATTTTATTATCTTAAAGAAATCATATTTTTTATTAAGTTCTACAAATCTATCTACTATAACAGAATGTCCCATGCCGTATAGTCTATCTTTTCCAAACCTCATTACAATATTACAAATATGTAAATCTGTTAATTCGTGTACTGGAATTTCGGCACCGTCTTCTGTTGTCCAATAATATTTTTCTATCATATCCACCTCTTAAAACTTTAATTCTACTCTTTGTATTGCTTCGCTTGCAATTACACCAAGAATCTGCACAAGCAAATCTTCCTGAGTAATATATTTTCCAGTAAGCAATGCACCTCTACGAGCCATCTCTGTAAACCTGTCAATTAATGCCTCTACATTTACTTCTGTTCTTAATTCCATATCAAAACTCTCTCTTTCCAATCATCGTATTGACCACATCAGCCACATCTTTATTTGCCTGAGCAACTTTAACATTATTGTTATCAACAATGGTCTTATATCCTACACTAAGTTCCTCAAGGTTCTTAATCATAGCTCTGAACTCTTTAATCTGAGTCTCGGCATCGACAATCATTTCTCTATACATATTTGATTCTGCCTGAACCTGCTGCTTTGTATTTTCCAAGACTTCTTTATATGAATTTAACTTTTCCAGCATCTTGGACACATACGCCTTATTAAACTCCTCGTCTAATCCAAGGTCAATCTTATAAAGAGTAACAACATTCTTCGCTCTACTATCTACAAGAACAACCCAACAATCTTTGAGATAGACATCAATCACATTGCCCTTGCCGTCCTTCTGTGACTGTTTACCTGTATAGATAAGTTCTCCATAGTGTATAAGCTTATGTATATCAGTCTTAATTTTTTCCTCGTTCAAGGTAATGAAACGATTTACATCAATTTCATTTTCCTTGCCCATAATTCTCTCCGCATATCTCTGTTTAGCATGAGCGGATATATTATATGTAATTACATTCTCTACTGCTTCCAAGCTTTCCACCTCATTAATCTAATCTATATCCATAACGATTTTCCATCTCTATTTCTTTATCGGACAACCAGACAGGTTTAAGTGACCAAACAACATATTGAGCCATTTCCCACACAGAAGACAAATTGATATTACACATTTCCGACATAAGCTTATTATGTTTCTGGCTCGAAAAATACTCAAAATCTTTTCTGTTTTCCATATCAATAATCGCATTTTCAATTAAGTGTTCTGCATTTGTCATCTTTTTTTACCTCTTAAAATTCTTGTTTTATGTTTTCCATTTGATATATCTGACCGTTAAGAAAGACATTGTTTGCCATCATTTTAATAATTTCTTTAGCCTCTTCTAATGTTTCAATTTCCTCAATGGCTCTGATATCGTGTTTCATAATTCGTTTGTATAATTCACATATTGGATTAAACATAATTCACCTCTTAAAAATCTTCTTTTATATGATACTTGACTAAGTTGTAGTCAAATATCTGAATAGTTTTATTCTTCCAAAGTTTGACTCTGCATATGTCTTTATATGTACCATTACAATATCCGACTACAATTCCTATTGCTTCTTTATACTTTGATTTTGATGCATTTGTTATTTGTACTACTTCACCAGTCTTAAACATAGCCACCTCTTAAAACTCTGCTTTTAAAGCTCCCAACCATAGTGTTCGGCAACAGTTGTGAACTGCTCCATATGATACCAACCATCATCACCATTAAGATTTAATCCATTCTGTAAAACTTTGCACCAAGCATTTACAACCATAGCCATAAGCTCAGAAGAAATGCCTCTTTCGTCAACCGCCTTTTCATAACCAAATTCTACATCTTTTTTGAGTTGTTCAAGGATATTTTCCTCTGTCCATTCCTTCGGAACAAGCTCTTCTTCACCAGTATATTTAAATCCATACTTTTCGTACTCTTCTACAGGAACGAAATCAAGAAAACGCTTAGTAAATCTTCTATCAAAAAAAGTATCTTCTTCAAACTCATCAAAATGTTCCTTTACATAATTAATATCGTACATATTCTTTCTCCTTCTATCACTTAAAACTTTACTTTTATGTTATCGTTTTCGTCTTTTTCTAAAGTAACAAACTGACTTTTCTTACCTATCATACAGTCAACCGCTTTCTTTTGAGAAAGACAACAAACATAATGGTATCCGTTCTCCGATATAATCAATCTGCTATGCAGACACTTATCACAATCTTTCATATAACATTACCTCTTAATCTTCCGATTCAACATCTTCCATTTCCATAACCACATCACAATGACCGCACTTAATAGTCACATCTCTCTTACCCTTTACTTCCTGTCCACAAGAAGGGCAAGTGTATTTAAACTGACTCTTCTTTCTCGTTCTGCCGTTTCCACCAACCTTAATAGGTGCAGCTCTAAAGTATTCAAATGCCTTATCATCAGGCTTAACTACATTCTCCACATAAGCCTTCAGTTCGTCCGATAGAGAGGTGTAACCATAGCCAACACTCTTTCCCTTTTCAACAACAAGACCAACGCTTTCTGCAAGACTCTTAAACTTCTTATTATGCACATTACCACTACAATCCTTTATGTCGTTAAACTTATTATAATAATGGCACATCTCATGAAGAAGAGTTTCCGCAACCTCGGCAGGAGTACGGCTGTTAAACCATCTGGGGTCGATATTGATTTCATAATAAGACTTATCTTCCGACTCTACATCGTTCTTATCCTTCCAAGTCTTATCTAGGGTAAAATGTCCAAGCGTAGCACCCTTTGTCTTCTGGATAGTAATAACAGGTTCAGGCAATTTTCCGTCAAACTTATCACGATTCAGTACATCAAAAATTCTATACAGTTCTTTCAAAGCAATTCCAATTACATTCATTATATTTTTCTCCTTTATTACCTTAATGAAGCATAAATATCACAATATGTTTCATCATAACAATCATCAACTCTGTCCAAGAACCAAGGCTCTTTCATTAGTTCATTTCCACCAAAGTAATCCCAATTGCCACCACCGATTCTTGCGTGTATGTATAAAACATTCTCTTTGCCAACATATTTATTCCACATATCATACTGTCTTTGGATTCTTCTCTTCTTTTTCTTAATTTCAAACTTAAGAACCTCGCGTTTCCAACCGTGAATTCTATCCCAGCGAATATTCGTGTAGTCTGTGTACCCTTCCTCGTCTGTACTTGAGACAAGATAATGCTTGCGAAGATAATCCGTCCTAGAACTATACTCGGAACAATCGGCATCTCCCTTCCAAAATGGGTCAGCGCAACATAAATCTTCACATACCCTAACTTCACAATCTTTCATCATTCTATTAAGTTCTTCCGCAGACACAGGCTCTTCGTCTTTCATTAGTCTATATCCCCTTAATCTAGGGATTTCAATATTATTATCTTTTGCAATTTTTTCTAGGTCATCAATCTGCATATACGCCGTTAAATCCATTTTATTCACCTCTTAAAATCTGTCTTTTAATCTATCTTGTTACAAAAAACTTCAATGCTATTATCAATAACTCTTCCGTCCACATATACAGGGGCTTTCTTGAAAGTTAGCTCATATCCGCTCCATTGAATTACTGCAAGGATGTCGCAAGCACAAGTATAAGTTGTACAAATGAATTTAATGGGGAAATTGTGAGTTACAGCATAATTTATGGTTTCTTCCGACCTAAACACATTGTCAAGTACAACATATTCAATGCCGTCATTTTCTACTATTTTCTTTGGAATAAAATTCTTGTCCATAATATCCTCCGCTTAAAACTACTTTTTATCTATTCATTTTTTCAATTACATAATCAATGCTCAAAGAATAATGTTCACATACCGCATTGTAATCCTCATAAAGAATTTTGTCTGCAAACTTTTTCTTGTACGGACATTCTTCAAACATATTCTGATTTAATTCACAATACTCACACCTGTTTTTATCCCAACAATAATCACTCAATCTTTTTAACTTATCCATGTTCTCCACCACTTAAAATTTATCTTTTATGTTATTATATAACCTTATTTGTTATGTATTCGGATAGTGGAATTATCTTCCACCTCCGACTTGCAGATATATTATACACTATTTCTACGCCGTTGTCAATACATTATCCGAATTTTCTTTAAAAAATTCTCCATAAGATTTTCCAAGTGCTTCGTGTCTTGCAACGATTGAACCGTTTCTTGCAACCCCTCCGCTACAAGCCTCCATATAATTACTATACACATCTGTATCATTTTCCGTCTTGAAGAAATTAATAAGCCACTCAGCCATCATTGCCTCGCTAATACCATTCTCCATAGATTTTTTCATATACGGAATAAGCGATACTAAATGAGTTTCTGTATAGAGTTTTCGTGCCACATCTTTTTCCTTGTTCTCAGTCAATTCGTCGTGAATAGCAACAATAAAATCAAACACACTAACAAGCTCTGCTTTTTCTTCCGTTGTAATCTCTACGCTTTCAATCATGGGATTAAAGTCTTTACTTGCAAAAGAAATATCTTCCACATCACGATTCAGCATTGTCCAAGCCTTAACCACAATAACCGCCTGATTTTTATTAGCTCTTGATTTTTCCGTCAACATTTCCTCAAACAATCTATGAGAGCCGATATTCAATAGGCTTCCAATATTTCTTGCAGAAGCAAGCGTTCTTGATTTTGTTGATAAAGGCTTGCCATTATTCAATCTGCGGAACATTTCTGCTTTCTGATACTGTTCAAGGTCATCATAGTATTTAACAGTAATCGTAGCATCCTTAATTACATCCTGCAGTTCTTCTTCCAACTCGGAAAATTTCTTACCAGAAATATCGACCGTACATTCGTTGCCGTTTTCGTCCAAATACGGAATAGGTTTTAATTCCGTCAAAGCAAATTCATCTTTGAGATATTTATAGATGGTAGTATTCCTCTGCTGTCCATCCATTACATCATAAATCTTTACTTTGTCATTAACGGATTCTCCACGCTCTGCATACACAGGAGGAATTGGATAGCCCATAATGATTGACCAAATCAATTCACTCATTCGGTGCTTCTCCCAAACGAAGCTTCTCTGTACAACATTCTTAAAACTAATTGTTTCCTTGTCAATCATTTTAACAATCTGCTTACAAGTCCAAGTGATAGACGAACCTTCAATTTTTAGCACCTTATCAATAGCCACATTGAACAACCCCATTCATATATTTTTATTTATTATAACTTAGTTATCAAGAAAATCCAATCCAAGATTCAAGCTATTGAACACATCTTCAATTTCTTCATCCATAAGCCCAATATATTTTTTAGTAGTTGCTACGGAAGAGTGATTGAAAATTGCCATTAGCATTATAAGAGCCTTCTCTTTATCTTCCGCATTATGCCAGATATGATAACCAAAAGTCTTACGAAGGGTATGACTACCAACATTCTTTTCAATGCCAGCCTCAATAGCTGCATCGACAATAATTTTCCATAATGATTTCTCTGTGATTGCACCACCTTTTCTTGACTTGAATATATATTCATCCATATCTTGAATAGGATATTCTCTAATGTAATCTGCAATCGCTTTCTTTACAGTTTGATTAAAATATAACTTAACATACTTGCCTGTCTTTCTTGTTTTCTTCGGTTGTAAACTATAAGAGTCTTTAAATGTTCCGTCATTATTCATAAAGAAACTGTACTTTAATCCGCACAAATCACTAGCGCGAATACCCAAGTTAATGCCGATTAGAAACAACATTTTATTTCTGCAAGCAATCTGTCGTTTATTTTCATCAGGAGCTTCGTCAATATGCTTGTTAAACACATCAATCATCGCTTTAATTTCAGCCTCGCTGGTGAACGGATAGACCTCGCTTGATACACCAGCAACCTTATTACAACGGCTCTTATTAATAGTTCCGTCCTTGTTATACTTGACTTCTTTCTTTTTGTCTTTTCCCCTTATAACAGAAGATAAGTCTATAACTTTAGCAGTTGATGGTTTTAAAACAGGTATTGCACTCATTTATCTCACTCCTTTATCTCTATCTTGTATCTTTATTTTACCACAAATTATTCAATTTGTCAAGTATTTTTCTAAAAAATTTTTACATTTTTTCTCCGTAGGTGAGACAAATGTCCGTCTCACCTATCATATACTATATAAACGCTCCATCTTTTTCTTGTATTTTTCTCGCTCTTTTTTTAGTTCCTCTGGGGTCAAATTATATTTACCTTGCTCAACCCATTTCTGCGCTTGATATGCTCCGTAATTCTTTACATCCTCTTTATATAAAGCACAGTTTTCAATGACAATCTTTCCGCTTACTGGGTCTCTGTGTGGTTTAGGATAAGTCTGTGTTGGTTTATATTTACCATTTTTAAGATTTTTCATACGCTGTTCAATAGAAACACCGTTCATCACTTCCTTATGGTAAAGCTCTTTGTTCGCCCAATTCTCCGCTGGGATTGTTGGTTCTAATTTCTCCTTAATTCCTTGTACACAAGTGGTAACAAGAGATGCGATAAATAATCCGTCAAACATATCTATCAACCCCTCATATTACTTTTCTTTTACTTCGCTAACATCTACATATTCCATTATCAAATCTCTGCTTGCGAATTTTTCCATAAAAGCTGTAATAACATGCTTAACAAAATACCCTCTGTCCTTACAAGCATACTTGAAATTTGTATATATTTCCTTACTGAAGGTTGTGTTTAAAGTGTCCACTTCGGAATCGTCGCCCTTCCATTTAAGAATATCTTCATCCTTTATATGAAATCTATCGTTGGCATACTGTCTCATAAATGTTTCCAACATTACATTCATAGGGTATCCAAGCTCCTTGCAATAATCCTTAAATGCATCAAACACCTCTTTGTTTACCTTTTGATTTAAAGCGGTTGTCTCCACTCGCTTTACATCACGCTTAATAAATCCACCCATAATAATTCCTCCAAACCTTTTAATTATCTTTTTGTCAACTATATTTTAACATTCTTTTAAATAAAATTCAACCTAATTCAATCGTCAAAATTCCAAGTGTTAGTAAAATCTTCACCGTCTCTTGCGAATCTCATTTTGTCAATGCTTTGATAATGCAACACTTTAAAATCATAATCACTATTGTTAATTGTCATAAATGTTTCTTGAATATCAATAATTTTTCCAATGTATTCATAACCGCTTTTATGTCCAGTTAAAGCTTTCATTAAAACCCTAACCTTGTCACCGACATTATATATACTGTTTCCGTCCTCAACTCGCATAACAATGTTTGCTTTAATCATTGTTATCACTCCTTAACAGTAGTAGTCAAACTCTGCATAGCCTCCAGATTCCTCTACATAGCGGAAACACTCTTCCAAAGTAAACTCTTCGCCATATCCACCAAAGCCAGTTTCTTCGTCATATTCTCCGTAATTATCGTCACAATCAAAAGATAGAATAATCATTGAAATTAAATTATCCATTGTGGTCTCAGGCTCATATCCATCAGCAATAATTTTCTTTTCAATATCTTTATAGTATGTTTCATAAGTTCCTTCTGGATTACTTGCACAATGAACAAACACCGTCATATCTCCAATTTTTCTTGTATAACTCATTATAATAACCCCCCCCATTATTTTAAATTTTCTTTATAATGTTACTTCATATTTCATCATTGCTTCATAACATTGCACCGATATATTGCCATTTGCAAACTCTTCTTTTGCAGTTTTCTTAATCTGTTTTTCTTTATACTCTTTATACTTCTGCAGTACCGATTCCGTTGCATGCTCCATATTTAAAACTTGTTCCATAAATAATCTGTGTACATTCTGTGGCACTAAACAACAATACTCTGGTGAATAAATCTCGTTATCTTTGTCTATGATTTTTCTATTTAAAATCCAATTATTTCCCTTCAAAAAGTTTTCTGCATTAGACTGTTCGTGTACCCATTCATAGAAATTCTCAAAACACAACCATTCTTCACAACAAACCGCATCAAAATGTGTTTGGTATTTCTCTTTGTATTCATCGTCGTAGCATTTGTATAGCATATTTCTCCAAGTGTAATACTCTCTGCAAACTTTTCCGTTTGGTCTGGCAGGATATTTATTACCTCTCATTCCTACGCCATATATTGTTGGATGATAAGGATTCTTTATGCTACCCTTAGTAAATTCTCTATATGTGCTTTTAATTCTTGCTTTCCGTTTATCTTGAAATTCCACTACAATATCAGACGATTTATTATATTCAATAATCTTCATTGCACAGCCTTGTTTGTTTAATCGTTCTTCGCCAAGTCTTTCTCTTTTTTGTCTTTCTTGTGCTTCTTTAGATGTGCTATGATTACTATTGTTTCCCATGATAAACACAACCTTTGTGTATTAGTTTTCTTCTTTTAATTTTCCATTCTTATATAATTCGTGCTTATATTTCCGTGTGTTCATAATAGCTTGATTATGTTCTTCGCCAATACGCTGCCAATCTCTCCAATGTTCTTTTCGGTATTGCTTTGCTCTTTCTGCGCTATCACTATTTACAATCAAGAGAATTGTTTTCTTGCTCACACAAAACCTTTTGGCTAAATCATTAAGACTATAAAAGCCTGTTCCATACAAGTTCTTAATCTCATTTCTCTGTTCGTCTGTCAGCCTCTTCCTTCGGTCTTGCAACCCTTTAAGTTTAATCTTCTCACTCTTATAAGGCATATTATCAACTCCCTTAATTATATATATTTAATAGTTACCAATGAATAATCTTCGGTTGAATACTCTTATTTTTATCTTCGATAAAATCGACAACTTGCTCAAAAGTTCCTTTGAATTGTCTAACAATTCTACCCTTAAAAATAATGCACCAATTCTCTTTATTATAAGTATATGCCCAATAATAATCCGCATCATCATAAGGTCTTGCCTTGAATGTTTGATAACGATTATCGTGTGTTGAATATTGTTCGCATTTAGGATAGTAATTCAGTTTATAACCCTTATAATCTTCCATCTCTATCACCTCTTAAAATCTTACTTTTATTAGTTTTCTTTCTCTACTATTACACGATATTCTTGCCCGTCCTCGTCTTTGATAATGAAGGAATTGCTATCCCCAGTCCATGTTTCAAACTCAAATGAGTTATCATGTTTTTTATCGTCAAACAAAATCCGCTTAATATCCTCGATAATTTTGCTTGCATTGTCATTCATGACTTTCTCCCCCTTATTATAAAATCTTATTAATTTTCATTCTCTGTGCAAGAACCCAAGCTCCACCTTGACTCTCTGGGCGGTCATAAGATTCCCAATCTTCAACCTCAACTTCAACCCAAACCCTCTGTTCTCCGCTTGCTAACTTCATTTTTAAATGTGGGGCAATCGGCTTAAAGCAACAATGCCAACCTTGCCGTACTGCAAAACCTTTCGTTGGATGACACTCCGCTACCATCCATTCTCCAATAGGCGTAGCAACTGTCTTGTTGATAAATAGTGGATAAAGTTTTCCATCCTTCTTCATGCGTAAAAGCTTGTACGCTTTCATTTTAACCATCCTTTCATATATAACTTTATTTGTTTTAAATTTTAATATATACTTATCTCTTATCTTGACTATATTATACCACATATTTAATAATATGTCAAGTAGTTTTTTGATTTGTTTACAATTTATTCATATATTTTTTATGTATGAAGCGGAATTAAATCCGCTTCTAATCAATCAAAATCAGGAATCACAATTGCATCATCATACTTGTTAATATCATACTCTGGCTCGGTCATTTGGTATAGCAAAACCTTTTCACAATCTTTAAATTCTCCAAAGCTTCCTAAATATCTAATTAATTCATCTTTTGCTTCTAGTGTACAATAAACCGTTACATCGTTGCTACCGTAATAATTTTTTACCTTTAACAACTCTTTGTTTTCTCTTACATTGTTAAAGATATGAAGGAAATTCATTGCATACTCTTCCACACTTCCCAGAATCTCTACTGTAACCGCATAACCTTCCGTCTCAAACACATTCATTTTAATTTCTCTCATTGTAAACACCCCTTTTATTTAACTTATCTTTGATTATATTATACCATATAAAACTAATTTGTCAAGTAGTTTTAGTACAATAGTTTATAAAATTTTCCATGCCAATTTATTTTCATTTTTAAAAATCGTAATTTTTTGTATTGATAGGACAATAAATAATCATTTTTAAAAATTGATTTTTTCTGTACATATCAACCAATAATATTTAATTTTTAAAAATCAAAATTTATTGTATTAAAAATAAAAAGCTGGGGATTTCCCCCAGCTTAATTATTGCATTACCACAAATTCTCTCCAAGAACAGAGAAATTACAACCCTTACTATTTCCACTAATAAGCATCCATCTCTCTCCACCGCCACAATAAAGAACCATATACTCGTCAATACCGTTAGTCTTATGCTTCATAACCTTATAGCGAACACCCTCCCAGCCACATCGGGCATTTTTTATAATAGTAGACATAGAATCAATGAACTTTCTCATATCAATTTGCCCATCCGTGTATTCAGTTTCATGTACCTCTACATAACCTTCGTTTGCAAGAACCCAACCATAAGTATAATTTTTCATATCGTTATTCCTTTTATTATATAACTTTAATAATCATAATTAAAACATAGAGAAAATCAATTCTCTATGTTTCTATCGGGCAAACTTTTAACCCACTCTAACAATACTGCAAGTTTCTCCGCCTTTAACTTTTCCATTTTTTCTTCTGTCAACTTCGGTGAATAGGTATAAGTGATTGTCTTTCTTTTTCTATCATATTTAAATCCATCTGGCGTACCTATTTCTCTAAAATAATCTTCTGGAAAAGCAATATAAGTGTTGATACATCTTACTCTGTGTCCCTCACAACAGCCCATTGTACGATAACCCTTTTCGTTTAATACCCTTATATGTTCTTGAATATTTTTATCAATGAATATTAAATGATATGGTGGAAATAATTTACAAGTACAATTGTTTAAAGTGTACCAACAATACGGACAAACATAATTAATATATGCTTCCCTATTTTTCTTCATCAAACCATCTCTTTCATTTTATATTTATTATATCTTGTTTTGTTGTCAAAAGAATATTCCAAAGCCTCATATAGATATTCTACATCAATTCCGTTCTCAATGTAACCCACACAAATACCATCAAAATAGCTTTGTGACGGAGGACAAATCCCCTTTCTATTATCTGCCATAACATAAACAACCGCCTTTTCGGTTTTCCCATTGTTAAGTATAACATTAACAGTTTCTTTGACATAATAGGATGGATAGCCTTCATACATATCAAGTCTTACCCAATCAGAATCCGCAACATTCCAAACGACAACTGGTACAAAATCGTTTTCATCGTCTGTCTTAATAATATCAGCATGCACATTAAAAACAAGTTTCCACCCCTTTAACTTTCCGTTGCACACTACATAAGAGTTAGGACATCTGTAATCCATTTGCTCTAAATTCATGTTACTTCCATAAGCCAAGTACAACATAATACCATCCTCCTTTTCTTCCGTTTGTTCGCTTGATTTATTTGGTACGCCCTGCAGGAGTCGAACCTGCCCATCCCGAAGATGACCGCTGGATATAAGCCAGATGCCTTAACCGCTCGACCAAGGGCGCATATTTGGTGTGCCTAGAGAGACTCGAACTCTCGACCCTATGATTAAAAGTCATATGCTCTACCAACTGAGCTATAAGCACATAATTGGTGACTCGTACCAGAATCGAACTGGTGTTACCACCGTGAAAGGGTGGTGTCTTAACCGCTTGACCAACGAGCCATTTTGGTGCTGGAGAAGGGACTTGAACCCTCACGCTCGAAGCTCGGGATTTTAAGTCCCGTGTGTCTGCCGATTCCACCACTCCAGCATATCTCTTTTTCTTACGACTACATTATATCACAATAATTTCCATTTGTCAATACCTTTTTCAAAATTTTCTAAAAATTTTTTTCTAAGAATGTTCTAACCAAAAAAGTTTAATATTTAAAAACCAAAATTAATTGTATCTTTATATCATAAAGGGTATAACCTTATATTCTTATGCTTTTATTATACCCTTTATAGTATAAATTTTCCATCAAATTTAAATTTCCTCCACACATATAATTTCCACAATACCCTTTTCCTTTGCCCTCTGCGGTATGCACTCCGCTATGGTTTTTACTTCTATTATCGACCATACATTATACTTTGAAAAGCCAACAACTCTAAACCATTTCATACACAAACCCCTTTTAAAATCCTGATTTTATATGCTTGTACTTTAAGCAAAAATAAAATTGGGGTTAGCACAAAATATAATTTTTTGTTTTAAAAGTTTGTCGGCAACTCTTTTTCTTGGAGCATAAATCTGTTCCAATACTGCCCAATTATGATATTGCCCCTCAATATGTTTTTCTTTGTCATATATTTGTTTTGCAACCTCAATGGCTTTTTCGCTATTAGCCCATCTTTTATAACCTCTATCTGGATTTTGAAAATAATCCCAATAGGTGAAATGACCATCTTCTAATATAGAATGTTGCAAAATACAAACAACAGCATATTTAGTTATTTTTTCCATATTGTTTACCTCCATTTAAAATCTTGTTTTTATAGCCTTATATAAGCCGACAATAACTCATGATAATTGTTTGGTACATCTTTTAATTTTTCATAAATGATATCAACAAGTCTATCTAAAAGTTCTTGTGAAGAAGCCCAACAACCTCCGCATCCTTGTACTATAATGAATTTTATCTTGCTTCTTTTATCGGTTTCCATATACATTTACCTCTTAAAATTGTGTTTTTATTATCCGTAATAAGTTCCGCAAATATGACAAATTCTACTTCTGTAATCAAAATCTTCTGGTACATACTCGCCAATCTTTGATTTAAATTCGTCTATAATTTCTTCCATATTATTATATACTCTCTTAAATAGAGTAGGATATTTAGCCAACGGCACATAAGCAATGCTATCGTCCCCATACACCTCGCGCTCATTACCCCAATCAAAATATCCATCATCGTTAATTATCTGTGCTTCGCCTGTAAACTCGCTTATATACTCGCAAACACCTTCATCGTAAAGAATATATCCAATGTCTGCATCTTCATCCAAAGGCTCAATATCCAGCCTAGCAAGAATCATCTTCATTGATTCCTTATCAAGCACCAAACCATAATCATCTACCGCATAATCTCTCATGCCCATAACAATTTTCCTCCTTATATATTTATTAATTAAACTACATTTGCTCTGTCTGTTCCAGCCTTAAATCTTCCAGCAAACCACCATCTGTATTATCCGTTTGATTTCCGTTGTAATACTCTCTTAAAAAATCTACATCAGTACAATCAACTTCCCAAGAGCCGTCTAAAAAACTTCCATCATCAGGAATAGGAATAACCCCCTCATCGTCCTTTGCGATTTCAATAGCCTCTTCGAGAGTGTCAGCTTCAACATTAACCGTTCCCATCATAGTCCAACATACAGGAATTTTCCAAGTTTTCATAATTAAATCCTTTCTTATGCTTCTTCTTTTTCCATAATCAACATGCCGTTGCCTTTTGCAAGATTATAGATAAACCATGTTTCGTCCCATACATAATTATCTAAAAATTCGTCCAAGTCTATATATCGTTTATTGTTATTCCACTTTTCCCAAACATCAAGTAGCCAACCTTTAGGCACTTCAAAATATTTGCAATAATCTTTATCATCGTCTGGAAAAGTACAGAGTCCTATGTTTCCCATATATAAATCCTCCGTGTTAAAATCATTATTTTAATCTACTGTAATAATATCACCAATGCTTCCATCAGCATTATGTCTTTCAATCTCAATATATGCCGTTTCACCCTCGTTACAAAGCCAATAATAATCTTCCTCCGATATATCGTGTTCATTGATATAATTTATTGCCTCTTCATCTGTACTAAATCCTCCGCAAATCAAACGGCTATCAGTTCTTCCATATTCATCACAAATACTTGCAACAATATCGTAATATTCCATTATTAAATCCTCCACTTAAAACCACACTTTTATTTGCTTGTTAAAGCAACCCAACTACCGTCATAACAACCATATCTGCCACCAACAACCATTTTATAAACTTCGTCCAATCCACTATCCCAAACTTCATTACTTCCTTCGAATATGGTCATTGGATAGATAGACTCTTTATAATCATCATCTTTTTCAATCCAATCAGCAAACCAAATATCTCTAATATGCCTTGCTCTATAAATCATTGCAGGTTCAAGGCACAAAATAATTTTTTGTCCGTTAATATCAATTACCTTTTGCAATCCAAAATTTAATTCATATTTTGCCTTGCCAACATCCTCTTCATCACAATTATAATCATTATATTCGGCATTACCATTAATTGTATTAAAGATTTCTTCTGCAAGAGAACGCATTAATCTGTAATTGGCACACAAGATAATAGTATTATCTGTAATTGGACACATAAGATTATTGTCATCTTTTGTATCAAACCTTTTATCCTTGAATAAAATTCCTCTTACCATATTAACCTCCATATTAAAATCACTCTTTTATGTGCTTACTTTTTCTCAAATCCTTTTGGATAAATACCAGATGCACAATTACAATATCTTTGGTAATTATCACAAGAAATTCCTTCCAAACAATGTTTGCATTTGTCACAATGCTTTCTTGTGACGGCTTCAACAATTGTTCTTAAAATAAATTTTGGTGTATGTTTCATAATTCTTACCTCTTAAAATCGTCATTTTATTATTTATCCAACCATAGATAAAATTTTTCAACACAACTGCCTAACCATGCTCCACAAATCCAAGGGGCAATCAATTCATACAGACTAAAGTATTCGTTTTCAATAAAGTATGTAGCAATAAATGCTCCAAATAGAATAACTGCAAACAAAATCGTACAAACAATTTTCCTACTCTTCTTCATATATATTTACCTCATAAAATTATCCTTTTATCCCAACAGCCAACAAGTTAGCGCACCATACAAAACAAACACTCTAGCTGCAATTCCAAGCAACAAGCCAATTAAACTACCAATATTCTCTATGTCTTTTGCTCCTTCTATGATATATCCTACCGTATCAAGACAAACCAATATAAAGCAAATCCATTTTAAAACTATCATATATATTTACCTCTTAAAATTACATTTTTAATTGTTATTTCTATCTCATAATCCTTAAACATTCTTCCACATCATCATGCGCGCTAAGGTATCTATCAATAGCATACTGACAATCTCTTTTTAGTTTATACTTACCAAAACCAATCAATGTTCTCCTCGATAATACCGTTCAAAATTTCCATCTTATCCATTGTTAAATTCCTCCGTTTGCATTTACAAAATCCTCAAAAGGTTTAATCCAATCCCGATAATACTTTCCGTCCGTCATTCTCTTATTGTAAATATCTACAATAATATCAATATTGCCATGCACATTCTCTCTGCACTTCTTTTTAGTTTCAAGCCTACCTAAACTCACACAAAAGCCAGTATTTAATTCCGTTGCCCTCCAGCAACCATCACCCCTCTGGTCGTAACCTATAAGCAATGTACCAATGCCCCTGCTATCCGTAACCGCTTCTACATAACCGCTAACCTTTGGATATTTTCCATTCTCTCTACCGCCACTAACATTAATATAATACTCTGCTTTTTTCATTTTAATTTACCTCATTTAAAACTCTACAACTTCAAATTCATCGCTCGCATAATCTGGCATAATCTTTAACAGTTTTGTTAAACTCGCTTTTGCCTGCGACGGTTTATTAAAGAAAAATCTTTTTGCATTTTCTATATCTTCCATCACAGATTTTTCATTAAACCAAAATGTTTTACATTTATTCCAACCATTGACAAGATAATAAACGCCTTCATCACTCGTTGACTTAATCGTATATTTCTTCATTATTAAAACCTCCACTTAAAATAATTCTTTTATAGTATAAGTTTATTACTTAATACATTAAAGACACAATTCTTCCATCGGCAAGTTCGCAATAATTTTCATCGTTGTTTGCCAAATCCTCACCGAAAGATTCAAAATCAAAGTATCTACCTACAATTGAATCATCGTTTTTTACATAACCAAGACTCCATGCCTCTTCATATCCCAAATCGTAATAATTCTCAAATACATATCCAACAACGGCTCTATCTCTATAATCCAAGCCATAATTATCGAAAATCATATCAATATCATCTTCATCAAGATTATATTCGTCCATCAAATATTCTTTTTCTTCTTCGATTACTCGCTCAAACAGCTCTTTGTTTTCTTCGCTCTCCAACTTTGCAACAATACTTGTAAAATCTTTCCCCTTTGGATTACACAACATTTTATATTCTTCTTCGGTTAAAATTGTTGTGATATTTTCAAAGTCGGCATCTTCCTCTTTTAACGACATTGAATAACAAGCACCATGCACATTAAATCTTCCGTCAATGCACACATCGTTTTTCTTTAAATCTTCCAAATTAACATATCTTACACAATCTCTGTCATCAGTTCCGTTTTCTTTAAATAAAAATGTATAGTTTCTCATTTTAAAAACCTCCATATAAAATTAGTCTTTTAATATGCTTTTATCTGTTTGCTGTAAACCTCATAGCAACCATAAACGCCATAATCATAATATCTTTTCTGCTGTATAGGCTTTAAACACTTTATACTTGTACCCTCAACAAAATACTTTGGAGCTTCGTAAATAAAATCTTTAGTATGATATTCCGTAGGAAAACGGCTTGCAAACACCTTACCACCATTTCCACAAGGCATATACTCCAAGCTACCATAGTTTTTATTTGCAAAAACTCTTCCGTTCTCATATCCCAAAAATACGCTATGATATTTTTTTGTACCATCAAGAATATTATCCGTTGACAACAGAATATTCTCCGTGTCTGTTAAATTTCGATTTACTACAACATAATTTCTTTCCGTTCCATTCATAGCCAGCACCCTTCCGTTATCCTCAAACGGATGGCAATTCCTATCATTTATACTACCCACGCTTGCAAGCCTTGTATGATAGATAATCCACTTAAGATGCTTTATCTTCATCAAAACTTCCTCTGCGATTTCCGCGTTAGAAAGATTTACACCCTTCTTAATATAATAACTGCCATCGTTGTAAATAAAGCAAATGCCGTTGCCATGACCGCCCAGCTGTTGCTCAAGGTAGTTAAACAGATTCTCCAAGCCATACTCTTTTTCAACATATCTTATACCTTCGTTATTCATCATTGCCAATCTGCACATTTCATTTACCTCCCTTATAACTTTATTTGTTATTAATTAAAATTGTTTGTTCTTACCTTACGCCCATATTATAGCACATAATAAACTATTTGTCAAGTAGTATTTTTATTTGTTTACAAATTATTCATAATTATTTTTATTCCAAGCTATCTACAAGCTCATTCAATACAGAATAAAAATCTATTGAAACATATCCAGCCATATAATAATCAATTTCATTTATCCATTCATATATAAAATCGTCTATATCATCCTCATACTGACAATCTTCTCGCCAATGTTCTCTTGTAAAAGCCTTGAATTTATCCATATTACGCTCAATCATTTCGTACCAATTAACAGTAGGACAATCATCGTCTATATGAATTACATCTACCTTTTTAATAATGCCGTTACAAAACTTATCATACTCATCATGCTCTTCTTCGATATAACATACTGTAACCCCAGTATCAAATACAGTATCGCATGTATCAAAGTCGGTCTCTCTCATTTTTAAATATTCGTAAAGTGTCATTGTTTAAATCCTCCGTTTTTGTTTTCTGTGACTACATTATACCATAAATTTACTATGCTGTCAAGTAGTTTACAAAAATTTCTTCCAACTTTTTTAATTTTTAGATATTCAATATTTTTGGTCTGCTCCGCCTATTAATTATGATTTTTAAAAATTAAAGTTTTCTGTGCTGCTTACCAAAAATAATTGATTTTTAAAAATCATAAATTATTGTTTGCAAAAAAAGAGGCTGGGAATTATCCCAACCTCTCCATAATTAATCTTAATTTCTTTTTCGCTCTTTCTCTGCTTGCTTCCGCTTTCTGCTTGTTCACCAAGTGTCGATTATATCTTTCGCTTCCAATCTCATCGGCTAATATCTCCATGCTATCTTCTTCGCTATCAATATCTTCACTTAATTTTCCTATTCGTTTTTCCAATCTTCTTTTATCATTGAGTAACTTTTCATATTCTTTAAAGTCCATACCTATTGGTATTGCTAAAAACTCTGCAAATGTTAATCCCATAATGTTGCCTTAACCTTTCACCCAATAATTGCCTATGCAACCGTCTGTACTGTTCCAATGGTCATGCACTTTAAACTTTCCATCAACCTCTTTGATACAAACAGTATGATGCCCACCGATATTTGCCACTATGCTTTTACCTTTAAACCATCTATCTTTGCTTATCTTTTCGCACCACTCTTCGCCCGTGTACTTTGTATTATCCGCTTTTCTGGGCTGGGAATGTTTTATCCATCCCTTCTCCTTTAGGTAATAGTTGATGCCTTGTGCCGTTGCATTATCATAGCCCGTTTTGCATTGTACTTCTGCCTGTTCCATAACGCACTTATTATACGGAATGTCTAACGCTGTGCATAATGCCCTTGTCACACAATCACCAGTAATTCGATTCTTTGGATTCGCGTTGTAATAATGGAATGTTCTTGTCTCTGGGTACTTCTCTTGTCTTGTTGCCATAATGCTTACTTCCTTTTCTTGTTGTTGTTGTTGTTTTAAAGATAAATGTTGTTGTTTATCTTCTACCTTATTATACCATATTTGAATATACTTGTCAAGTAGTTTACTGAAATTAATTATGAATTTTTTGTAACTTAGTTATTAACAATTTGTAAACAACCCTTTCCAATTTTTCTTTATTTTTAAAAATTGAATACTTTTGTTTACTTCCTCCAATAAATCTTAATTTTTAAAAATAATCTTTTGTTGTTTTCTTTTTCACCAATAAATCTTAATTTTTAAAAATCATAATTTATTGTTAAGCAAAAAAAATAAAAAGAGGATAGAATTTTATCTACCCTCAATTTGATATTTATTCCTCTGCGACCTTTACTGTTTCTGTACGGATATAATTATTAATATTGTTTGCATAACTGAAATAATCTCCATATAAATCTACATAAGGCATATTACCCACATTTACTCCATTGATAATTTCACAATCCCCAAAACCCATAACTTTATGTTTTACAAATTTTTCGTTATACTCTTTAATAAACACCGTATCACCAATTTTTAAATCTTCAACCGCAACCTCTTTTGCCGTTAAATATTCTTCAATCTGTTCACTCTCTGGCATTGCTCTATCAATTTCTAAAAGCATTTCTTCCATTTCATAATTCATTTGTTCATTGCCTTTAAAAAATTTACGGTCTACAATTTCCCAACCTTTGATAATATAAACCCCATTATCATAATTATCACAATCGAGCTTGTCTACCGCATCAATTCCAATAGATGTTGAGCCACCGAAAAAATTTCCAATTACCTGACATAATCTTGCCCATCCATAACAATCTGTATCAGGCGTTCTATAACCTTTAATCTCACAATACTTTAGAAAAGCACTTACACTATCATAACCACCGTTCCAATGAAGATAAACCCCAATTCCATTGTTCTCAAAATTTTCTTTTGTTGTGATTACCGCACGATTACCCATGTTGTTCTCACTCCTTGTTGTGTTTTGTATAACTTTATCTCTTTCTATAATTATAATACCATACTTTTATATAGTCGTCAAATAGTTTACTCTATGGAGAATTATATAATTATTTATTATTTTTAAAAATCAATAATTTCCGTACAAACAACCAAAAATATTTAATTTTTAAAAATAGTGAATACTTATATCACAAAAAAGAAGGTTGAATTTCATCAACCCTCTTTTTTATCCATGTAGCTCATATCAACAAACCTTCCCTTTGTTTCATACTGACTTACTATAATATCGTAACCTTCTTCAGTCGGGAATTTTTGTTTTAATATTCTATAAACGACCTCTAACGCTATTTTATTTGTAATACTTCGCTTGTC
>JAZNOH010000088.1:0-2370 GCA_045580715.1 Clostridia bacterium | reverse complement strand
CTTCCGAATTACCCACACAAACAGAAATATCCTTATAGCGATATCCCTTTTCATCAACAAGATACCTGATATTTTTTGCAACATTCTCAACCTCACTATATGGGTCTTTAGCATAAAATAATTTGATATCATTAGTTTTTTTATCATACGGAACAAAGTTCCTGTTATTAAAACAAGAGTAGTTACTATAATAGAATTTCATTTCTTCCGAATTAAAATATTCCTCATCATTATTAACACTTGATGTAACAGGAGATAAAGAATTATTTATAAACATTCTATTAAGTCGATTTAATGTGTCAATCGGAATTTTAGATGTTTCAATGTTTTCATCAACTGGTAAGGTGATTGTTAAGGATTTTGCTGTTTTTGACATACTTTCAATCACTCTGTAATGCTTAGGAAAAAAATCAGAAAAGCCATCGATGAATATATGTGTATCACTAAATATGCCTTTATTTAGAATTACATATGCAAGCTCCGTTAAATCCTCGTCTGCATCATAAAAACTATCAGAATATAAATCCTTATATCTTGAGTAAATATCTGCAACAGATGTTAGTTTTCTCTTTAACATAGCGTTTTCAGTTTTTTGGGCACATTCTGAAAGCATAGAAGGAGTAATAAGGCATTTATTTAATTCAGTAATAAGTTCTGACATAGTACTGACAAACCCAGGCTTATCAAGGCATCCACCATATATACTATCTTCTTTATTAATTTCATTTATCGCCTTTTGTATCAGTACAGCCTTTCCTGAATCAGTAAGATAATTTTTTCTTGCTCTATTTAAATATCTGTCAGTCAACTGAGTCATCGTCATAACTTCGAGATTATTTAATCCTGTTCCTCCAAAATGACTTGTAATGAGTTTCTGAGCAGAATAAGAAAATTGTTCGGGCACAACAAATAAAACCTTGTCGTAAGGCTTATTTTTCTTAATTTCTTTCATTCGTTTGATGCATTCTTCGGTTTTTGGCGAAGTAATTGCACCCTTAATAATTTCCAAATTCATTTTACTTTTACCTATTATACAAAATACTGACTATTACTTATCTGTCCTTATAAAACGCCACATATGACTTATAAGCCATATAAATATCACTCTTTGCAGTTATCTCGAATGGAGAATGCATACTCAAAACAGGAACTCCGCAATCGATAACATTCATATTAAGATTACCAACATACATTGCAATCGTTCCGCCACCGCCCTGGTCAACTTTTCCAAGTTCACCCGATTGCCATACAACACCGTTATTATTAAAAATGTTTACAAGCTCATAAACAAATTCAGCAGAAGCATCACTTGCACCTGATTTACCTCTTGAACCTGTATATTTCATCAAAATCATACCATGTCCTGCAAATGCAGAATTATTCTTCTCATAAACAGTTTCATAATTAGGGTCAACTGCCGCACCAACATCTGACGATAAACAAGCAGAATTGCTTATTGCATTATTTATTGATATAACATCCGCCTTTGACATAATTTTTGCAGTTAATTCTGCTATTGTCATTTCGAAAAATTTAGATAGCATACCTGTGTTACCTGTTGACCCAATCTCCTCTTTGTCAACCAAAAAGCATACTGCAGTTTTTTTAGGTGCTTCAATATCAAGAATGGCCTTTAGGGCTGTAAAAGCACAAACCCTGTCATCCTGACCATAGCCCCCCACAAAACTCTCATCAAAACCAACATTTCGTGCTTTAAATGCAGGAACAACCTCTAATTCGGCAGTGAAAAAATCTTCCTCTCGAATTCCATACAATGAGTTCAATATGGAAAGAATTTTGAATTTAACCTTTTCGGAAATATCCTCACTATTTACACCCATACCACCTATTAAGATATTTAATGCCTCTCCCTCAATTCCATCGGAAAGCTTCTTTGCCATCTGGTCTTTAGCAAGATGTGGCAATAAATCAGTTATGCAAAAAACAGGGTCAGTTTCCTTTTCTCCTATTTTGATTTCAACCTTTTCCCCACTCTTTGTATAAACAACTCCATGAAGAGCAAGAGGAATTGCTGTCCATTGATATTTTTTAATACCTCCATAATAGTGAGTTTTTAATAACGCCATTTCATTGCTCTCATATAGCGGATTTTGTTTTAAATCAAGTCTTGGAGAATCTATATGTGCTCCAACAATATTAAAACCTTCCTCGGCAGATTCTGTTCCAATTACTGCTAACAAAATATTTTTATCCCTGTTAATTTTATAAACCTTGTCACCAGGCTTTAATCTTCTTTTATCCTCAAGCTTTACGAAACCATTTTCTATTGCCATCTTTTCAGAGATTTTAATACATTCTCTCTCTGTTTTACCCTCATCTAAATAAACCTTATAATCATCGCACATTTTA
>JAZNOH010000087.1:0-17442 GCA_045580715.1 Clostridia bacterium | reverse complement strand
TGTTATGCATAATGGCTCGAGAAGATGGTTAAAATTTCCGGGGTTTGAATTGCAACCATCAGAGTTTATGAAGCCTGTTATGGCCATGTTTATTGCAAAGATTATTCAGGAAAAAGCATATAATCCGAAGAAAATAAAGGGAATTTTAAGAATTTGTGTGTGGATTGGTATCACTGCAGTGTTAATGCTTTTAGAAACACACTTGAGTGGTGCTATAGTGATATGTGGAATTGCTGCAGTTGTTATGCTTGCAGGTGGAGTTAAATTAAGGTATTTTATGGTGGCAGGGGCAGCGATTGTGCCTGCTGGAATATGGTATGTTATGAATGACCCTGTAAGAAGTAAGCGAATTATGGTTGCGCTAAATCCGTTTTTGGATAAGCAGGGAACAGGATATCAGGCAGTTCAGGGACTTTATTCTATTGCCTCAGGAGGTCTTTTTGGGCAAGGCTTGGGACAGAGCATACAAAAGACATCATTTTTACCTGAACCATATAACGATTTTATATTTGCAGTTGTGTGCGAAGAGCTTGGACTTTTGGGCGCAATACTTGTTATAGCATTATTCTGTGCACTAATAATAAGAGGTCTTATGATAGCTATTCACGCACCTGATGCATTTTCATCATTGACGGTTATCGGAATTATGTCACATATAGCAATTCAGACTTTGTTTAACATCTGTGTTGTTGCAACAATCATTCCTAACACAGGAATAACCTTGCCATTCTTCAGTTATGGTGGAACTGCGATTATTGTTCTATTAGCAGAGATGGGAATTGTTTTAAACATATCGAGGCACAGAAAACGAAATAAAAACTGATAGGAGATAGAAATGAGAATTTTATTTGCTGGTGGAGGAACAGGTGGACATATAAACCCTGCAATATCTATTGCCGATTATATCAAAAGTCAGGAAGAATGCTTTGAGGCCTTATTCATAGGAACAAAAAGAGGACTTGAAACAAAGCTTGTTCCAAATGCTGGGTATAATATAGAATACATTGATATTTGTGGGTTTAACAGAAGAAATCTATTAAAGAATTTTGAAGTTTTAAAGAAATTATCAGAATCTAAAAAAAGATGTAAAAAGATTATAAAGGAATTTAAACCAGATGCAGTTGTATTAACGGGTGGATATGTTAGTGGTCCTGTTGCAATGGCAGCTCATAAAATGGGAATTCCAGCAATAATTCACGAACAGAATGTGTATCCCGGCTTAACTGTTAAAGGCTCAATAAATTATGTTGATTATGTTGCAGTAAGTTTTTCAGAAACACTTAATTATATTAAGAAAAAGGAAAAATGCGTTTTAACAGGAAATCCTGTCAGAACTCAGATAATAAATTCGAAGAAAGAACTCTCAAGAAAAGAACTGGGACTTTCTGATAAACCATTTGTGTTAATTTTTGGTGGAAGTCTGGGAGCTCAAAAAATTAATGAAAATGTTGTGAAAATATTAAAAAGGCTTTCAGAGGATAATAAAATCCAATTATTGTTTGGAACGGGCGAAAGAAATTTTGAAGAAATAAAGGGACAGATAAAGGATATGGACTTATCCGATAATATTAAAATTGTTCCGTATATTGATAATATGCATCTTGCAATGGCAGCTGCAGATGTTGTAGTATCTCGTTCGGGTGCTATAACTGTAAGCGAAATTGCAGTTTTAGGAAAGCCATCAATATTAATTCCATCGCCTAATGTTGTAAGAAATCATCAGGAGCAGAATGCAAGAGCTTTAGAAAAGGTTGGTGCTTGCAGGGTTTTGTTGGAGAGTGAGTTGAATGAGGGAAGTCTTTATGATGCAATAAACTCTCTTGCAAACGACAAAAAAGCACAGGACAAAATGGCTGAAAGCTTAAAAGAGGTTGCCTGTCCTGATGCGTTAGAAAGAATTTATAAGGTTGTAAAAAAAATTACTAAAAAATAAGTGAGGATAAATATGAACATAGGAATGGTGTCATTAGGTTGTGCCAAAAATCAGACAGATGCAGAAACTATGCTTGGAATAGTTAGTGAATATGGTCATAATATTGTGTCAGAGCCATATGAAGCAGATGTTATTGTGGTTAACACTTGTGGCTTTATCGAAAGTGCAAAGCAAGAATCAATAGATGCTATACTTGAAATGGCTGAATACAAAAAGGGAAAATGCAAAATTTTAATAGCTTCGGGTTGTCTTGCAGAAAGATATAATGAAGAGCTCTTGAAAGAACTACCTGAGGTGGATGCAATTGTCGGAACAGGAGATTACCATAAAATTTGCGAGGTTATAGAGGCTTGCCAAAAAGGTGAAAAGCCTGCATTATTCGGAAATAAGGACTTTACACCTGATGACGATTTGCCAAGAATTTTATCAACCCCTCAATATACTGCCTATTTAAAAATTGCAGACGGGTGTGATAATAATTGCACATACTGTGCAATTCCATTGATAAGAGGAAAATTCAGAAGCAGAAGAATGGAGGATATAGTAAATGAAGCAGAAGAGTTAGCCCAAAATGGTGTAAAAGAACTGATTTTGATAGCTCAGGACACAACAAGATATGGTAAGGATTTGTATGGTGAATACAAATTGGCAGAGCTATTAAAAAAACTCTGTGAAATTGACGGTATTTTGTGGATAAGAACTCATTATTACTATACCGAGGCAATTAGCAAGGAGCTAATTGATGTTATGGCAGATAATGAAAAGATATGCAATTATATTGATATGCCAATTCAACATATTAATAATAGAATTTTAAGAAGAATGGCAAGACGGACAAACAGAGAAGAGATTGAAGAAAAAATTGCATATATTAGGAAAAAAATTCCTGATGCAGTTATAAGAACATCAATAATTGTTGGTTTTCCCGGTGAAACAGAGGAAGAATTCGAGGAGCTTTATGATTTTGTAAAGGATATAAAATTTGACAGAATGGGAGTGTTTTCCTATTCCCCTGAGGAGGATACTGCGGCCAGCTTATTTGAAGACCAGATAGATGAAGAAATAAAAGAAGAAAGATTAAATCGATTAATGACACTGCAACAAGGAATTTCTTTAGAAAAAAATCAAGCAAAAATCGGACAAGTGCTTGAGGTTTTAGCTGAGGGCTACGATGAGGAAAGCTATTTGTTCTACGGCAGAAGCAGAGGGGATAGCATAGATGTTGACGGAACAGTTTATTTTGCTGCAAATGATGAAATAGAATTCGGTGATATTATAAGAGTTGAAATCCTTGATGCATCAGAATATGATTTAACAGGAAAACAAGTTTAAGAAAACACCCAATTAATTGGGTGTTTTTTATTGACTTTGGGAGAAAAATATGGTATGATATTTATGGAATTTTATGAGTTATATCATCAATTTGTGGAGGGAAACTAATGGACTTTATATTAAAAAACGCTAATTGTTATATAGATGGCAATTTTACAAAGAGGGATATAGCTATAATAGATGGAAATTTTGAATTCAATGTTGATAAAGCAGAAAAAAATTCTGTATCTGTCGATTTTTCTGATTGTATTATTGTTCCCGGACTCACTGATGTTCATGTGCATTTGAGAGAACCGGGTTTTTCATATAAGGAAACTATTAAAACTGGAACTTTAGCTTGTGCGAGGGGTGGCTATACAAATGTATTCTCAATGCCAAACCTTAACCCTGTTCCCGATAATATGGAAAACTTAAAAATTCAAACCGATATAATAGAAAAAGATGCAGTTATAAATGTATATCCATATGGTGCAATCACTGTAGGACAAAAGGGCGAAAGAATAGCAGACCTTGAGGGAATGAAGAATGTGGTAGGTGGCTATTCTGACGATGGCAGAGGAGTTCAGAATGCAGAATTAATGAAAAAAGCAATGGAATTTGCTAAGAAAAATGACAAAATAATAGTTGCTCATTGCGAAGATAATAGTCTGTTAAATGGTGGATATATACACGATGGAGAATATGCAAAAAATAACAATCACAAGGGGATATGTTCTGAGAGCGAATATGGACCTATAATAAGGGACATAAAACTTGCGAAAGAGACGGGTTGTAAATATCATGTGTGCCATGTGTCTGCAAAAGAAAGTGTTGATGCAATAAGACAAGCAAAAAAAGACGGAGTTGATATCACTTGCGAAACAGGGCCTCATTACCTTGTTTTGTCAGATAGTGATTTGAAGGATGAGGGCAGGTTTAAAATGAACCCACCAATTCGTTCAAAAGAAGACAGACAAGCTCTTATTGAAGGAATAATCGATGGAACAATTGATATGATTGCGACTGACCACGCACCTCATAGTGCAGAAGAAAAATCAAAGGGTTTGGAAAAAAGCCTTATGGGAGTTGTCGGAATAGAAACTGCATTTTCGGTAATGTATACCCATTTTGTGAAAACAAATGTAATATCGCTTGAAAAACTGATTGAAATAATGAGTAAAAACCCATGTAAGAGATTTGGAATCAGAAATAAAATATCCGACGGAGAAAAGGCATCATTTGCAGTATTTGATTTAAATAGTGAATACACAATTAATCCTGATGACTTTTTATCAAAAGGAAAAGCAACTCCATTTGAGAATATGAAAGTCAGTGGAAAAACACTTATGACAATGTGTAATGGACAGGTTGTTTTTGATAATTTTAAAGAAAGGATAATGAAGAATGCTTAAACAGGATTTATATACAATAGAAAAAAATGTTTGCATCGCTAAGAACACATATGAGATGGTGCTATTAGGGGACACAAAAGCATTTGTTGCTCCGGGGCAGTTTTTAAATATAAAACTTGATGGTTTTTATTTAAGAAGACCGATATCCGTTTGCGATTACGACGATGATAGTATAACCATTATATATAAAGTTGTTGGTAAAGGCACTGAAAAGATGGCAAAAATGGTAAAGGGAGAAAAGCTTGATATCTTAACAGGTCTTGGAAATGGCTTTGATATTTCAAAGAGCGGAGAAAAGCCTGTTGTTATCGGTGGCGGTGCAGGAGTTCCTCCGATGTTTAACCTTTCTAAAGAGTTAATTAAAAATGGAAAAAAGCCTGTTGCAATTCTTGGCTTTAATAGTGCTGATGAAGTTTTTTATAAAGAAGAATTTGAAAAAATCGGTGCAGATGTGATTATCACAACTGTTGATGGAAGTGTTGGAATAAAGGGCTTTGTTACTGACGCTATAAAAACCATTGATTATACATATTTTTATACCTGTGGTCCTGAACCAATGCTAAAAGCAATCTATAACCAGACAAACACATCAGGACAGTTAAGCTTTGAAAAAAGAATGGGTTGTGGCTTTGGAGCCTGTATGGGTTGCAGTTGTAAAACAAAGTATGGAAATAAGAGAATATGTAAGGATGGTCCTGTACTTTTAAAGGAGGAGATAATATGGTAGACACAAGAGTTAGTTTGAGTGGACTCGAACTTGATAATCCGATTATCCCTGCAAGCGGGACTTTTGGGTTTGGATATGAATTCGCCGAAATTTATGATATAAACATTTTGGGAACATTCTCTTTTAAAGGTACAACTAAGGATGCCCGTTTTGGTAATCCAACCCCAAGAATTGCAGAATGTCCGCAAGGAATGATTAACTCGGTAGGATTGCAAAATCCGGGAGTTGATGCAGTTATCAGAGAGGAATTACCAAAGCTAAAAGAGGTATTTAACAAAAAGGTAATTGCAAATATAAGTGGATTTTCGGTTGATGAATATGTTTATTGTTGCGAAAAGCTTGATAAAGAGGAGCAGGTCGGAATATTAGAGGTAAACATCAGTTGCCCGAATGTTCATAACGGAGGTATGGCATTTGGAACAAGCGCAAAATCGGCTGGTGAAGTGACAAAGGCAGTTAAGGCAGTTACAAAGAAGCCTGTTTACATAAAGCTAAGCCCTAATGTAACAGATATTGTTTCAATTGCAAAGGCTTGCGAGGAGGCAGGTGCTGATGGAATCAGTATGATAAACACAATGCTTGGAATGAGAATTGATTTAAAAACAAAAAAGCCTGTTATCGCTAATAAGATGGGTGGTTTTTCAGGAAGTGCAATATTCCCTGTGGCATTAAGAATGGTTTATCAGGTCTATGAAGCAGTAAAAATTCCAATCATTGGAATGGGTGGTGTCACAACTGCAGAGGATGTTATTGAAATGATGCTCGCAGGTGCAACAGGCGTGCAAGTGGGTGCAGCAAATTTGGTTGAGCCATATGCTTGCAAGAATATTATTGAAGATTTGCCAAGGGTTATGGAAAAGTACAATATTAGTAGTTTAAAAGATATAATAGGAGGAGCACACAATGGGTAAGGATGTAATTATTGCTTGTGATTTCAGCAACAAAGAGGAAACTCTAAAGTTTTTGGATTTGTTTAAGGATGAAAAGCCATATGTAAAAATTGGAATGGAGCTGTTTTATGGTGCAGGTCCTGAGATTGTTAAAGAAATTAAGAAGAGAGGTCATAAGATATTCCTTGATTTAAAGCTTTGTGATATTCCAAATACAGTTATGAAAGCTATGAAGGTGTTGTCTGAATTAGATGTTGATATGTGCAATCTTCACGCATCAGGCACAATTCCAATGATGGAAGCAGCTATAAAAGGTTTAACAAGAGCAGATGGAACAAGACCACTTTTGATTGCAGTAACTCAATTAACATCAACAAGTGAAGAGGTTATGAAAAGAGATTTATTGATTGATGAGAAATTAGACAAGGTTGTTATGCATTATGCAAATAATGCAAAATTAGCAGGTCTTGACGGAGTGGTTTGCTCGCCATTGGAGGCAGGCAAGGTAAAAGAGGTTTGCGGAAAAGAATTTATGACAGTAACACCTGGTGTAAGATTTGCAGACGGAGAGGTTGGCGACCAGGTCAGAGTAACAACTCCTGAGAAAGCAAAGGAAATCGGTTCTGATTATATCGTTGTCGGAAGACCGATTACACAGGCCCAAGACCCTGTTGCAGCTTACAGAAGATGTGTAGCTGAATTTATTGGATGATAAAAAATACTGATGCAATTGCATCAGTATTTTTATTTTAGTAATTCATCATAAGAGGTTTCTAAAATATCTTTTATCGCTTTTAATTGGCTAACATATATATGTTGAATACCTCTCTCAATTTTAACCAATGCCTCTCTTGTGAGGTCAACCCCTGCAAGTTGCAATTTTACTGCCATCTCGGTTTGTCCTATTTTCTTTGCTTTTCGTATTCTTCGTATGTTTTGACCTATACAAGCAGAATCCTGTTTAATCTTTTGTTCGGACATACAATCACCTCTGGACTAAAATTAGTTCTTTTTCTTGATTATATCTTTATTTTATGATATAATAGAACTAATATGAGTCCAAAATTAAAATTTGGGGTTAAATATGAGAAAAAATAAACTAAAGCCAGGAAACTTGGGGAGAGATTGCTTGTATAATGGGGAACACTTAAACAAAAGAGGAAAGCTTATAGAGTGTTGTTGTGATGAGTGTAATTATATGTTATGCTGCATAGAAGAAAATAGCGAAAATGAGTGCTTTAAATGCACTGATTATAATTGCAATTCTAACAAAAATAATAAAGCAAAGCGCAATTTTTTTGATTTGCTCATACCTTGACACCGATATGAGTAAATGGTATAATATAACTGTATAAAATGCGCAGGAGGAATATAAATGAAAGAACTAATTGCAAAGGATTTACTATCAATAGGAGCAGTATTTTTTAGACCGGAAGAGCCTTTCACATGGGCAAGTGGAATTAAAAGCCCTGTTTATTGTGATAACAGACTTACATTAACAGCTCCAAAGGTTAGAAATGATGTTGAGAATTCATTGGCAAAGGTTATAAAGGAAAATTATCCTGATTGTGAAGTGTTGATGGGAACAAGTACAGCAGGTATTGCCCATGCAGCTATCACAGCTCACATTCTTGATATGCCAATGGGATATGTTCGTTCAGGAAGCAAGGACCACGGAAGACAAAATCAAATCGAGGGTAAATTAGAAAAAGGACAAAAGGTTGTTGTCGTTGAAGATTTGATTTCAACAGGCGGAAGTGTTATCGAGGTTGTTGATGCACTAAGAGATGCAGGAGCAGAGGTTTTGGGTATTGTTTCAATATTCACTTACGGTATGCAAAAGGGTAATGACCGTCTTGCAGCTGCAAATGTTAAGAACATCAGCCTGACTAATTTTGATACAATTGCACAGGTTGCGGCAGATGAGGGTTATATTAAGCCTGAAGATGTGCAGAGATTGATAGCATTTAGAAATAATCCATCAGATGAAAGCTGGATTACATTAAAATAATCAAAATTCTGAAAGGAAGATGCAAATGAGAAGTCTTATTGATATAAAGGATTTATCATTAGAGGAGATTGATGAGCTAATCGAAACTGCGAATGATATAATCGAAAATCCTCAAAAGTATTCCCAAAAATGTAAGGGAAAGAAGCTTGCAACATTGTTTTTCGAGCCATCAACAAGAACAAGATTGAGTTTTGAGGCTGCTATGTATGAACTTGGTGGAAATGTTTTAGGTTTTTCTGAGGCAAATTCGAGTTCTGCATCAAAGGGAGAGAGTGTTGCGGATACAGCAAGAGTTGTGAGCTGTTACGCAGACATAATTGCAATGCGTCATCCTAAAGAGGGCGCACCATTAGTGGCAGCACAAAATGCATCAATCCCTGTTATAAACGCAGGTGATGGAGGACATAACCATCCTACTCAGACATTAACTGACCTTTTAACCATTAAAAGAGAAAAGGGCAGACTTGATAATTTTTGCATAGGCTTTTGTGGAGATTTGAAGTTTGGAAGAACAGTGCATTCTCTCATTAGCGCCTTGTCTGCATATAAAAATATAAAAATAATTTTGATTTCACCAAACGAGCTTGTTATTCCTGATTATATCAAGGAGGAAGTTCTTATTAAGAATAACATAGAGTTTGTTGAAACAAGAAGTCTTGAAGAAGCAATGCCTGAGCTTGATGTTTTGTATATGACAAGAGTTCAAAGGGAAAGATTCTTTAATGAAGCTGATTATATAAGATTAAGGGATAGCTATATTTTAGACCTTCATAAGTTGGAAAGTGCTAAGAAGGATTTAGCCATAATGCATCCGTTGCCAAGAGTCAATGAAATATCTGTTGGTGTTGATGATGACAAAAGGGCTTGTTATTTTAAACAGGTTTTAAACGGAAAATTTATCAGAATGGCATTGATTATGAAGCTTTTGGAGGTGAAATAAGTGTTAGTTAATCCAATTAAAGACGGAATTGTTTTGGACCATATCAAAGCAGGAAATGCGATGGAAATTTACCATGCGTTGGGACTTGATGAGCTTGATTGTCAGGTTGCAATTATAAAGAATTGTGACAGCGCAAAAATGGGGAAAAAGGATATTTTAAAGATTAATGAGCATATTGATATAAACCTTGATGTTTTGGGATATCTGGACCCTGGAATAACTGTCAATTTCATAAAAGACTCCAAGATTTATGACAGAAAGCATCTTGAATTACCTATGGAGATAAAGGATGTTATAAAGTGCAAAAACCCAAGATGTATAACATCAACTGAACAGGAATTATCTCATATTTTCAAACTCTCAAACAGAGAAAAGGGAGTTTACAGATGTATATATTGCGAAGCAAGCGCAAAATAAAAATGTATGTGTATAACACATACATTTTTTTCTTTACACAATAATAGATTTGTGTTATAATTATAATGAGTAAATATTGAATGATATAAATACACCTGCACATAATAGAAATAAAAAACGAGGTGGACTATGGATAAAAGAGTAAGTGAGTCAAGGACAGAGCAAGTTCATATAATCACGCAGTCAGACTTAAATGGTTACAAGAGACTTTTTGGCGGTAAGCTTATGAAATGGGTAGATATAGTTGCTGCCGTTACAGCAAGAAGGCATTGTGAAATGAATGTTACAACTGCAATGGTTGATGCATTTGAATTTCGTGAGCCTGCATATGCAAATGATTTAGTTGTTTTGATAGGGCAAGTGACATATACAGGGAAAAGCTCAATGGAGGTATGTGTGCGTTCATATGTTGAGGGACTTGATGGAAAGCGGAGAAATATAAATAAAGCGTATGTTGTTATGGTAGCACTTGATGAAAATGAAAGACCTGCCAAAGTTCCCCAGCTTATTCCTGAAACCGATTATGAAAAAGAGGAATGGGAATTAGGTAGGCAGAGATACGAAATGAGAAAGAACAGAAGAGGTGGGATAATATGATATATGCTTTGTTGGTTGATGGGTTTGAGGAGATTGAAGCTATTGAACCCATAGATATTATCAGAAGAGCAGGACTAAATGTTTTAACGGTTGGTGTTAATAGTGAAATGGTTAAAGGCGCTCATGATATAACAATTAAGACTGATATATTGATTGAAGATGTAAATAAAGAGGATATGGAGCTTTTAATGCTTCCGGGTGGAGCAGGACATACTAAATTAGATGAAGATAAAAGAGTGCATGAATTAATTGATTATGCAAATAATGAGGGAATATATATTGCAGCAATATGTGCATCTCCGTCAATAATCGGAAAAAAGGGCTTGTTAAAGGGTAAAAAAGCAACCTGTTTTCCGGGATTTGAGGAATATTTGGTTGGAGCAGAGGTTGTTTTAGACAGTGTTGTTAAAGATGGAAAGATAATAACAGCAAGAGGAGCAGGAGCTGCTGCAGATTTTGGGTTTGAAATAGTCGGATTATTAAAGAATAAAGAGGTATCTGACGGTTTGAGAGGTACGATGCAATATTGAATAAAGAAGAATTGCGAAAGATAAATAAAGAAAAAAGACGAGAGCTTTTAAAAGACGAGATAAACGAAAAAAGTATTAAAGCTTCTAAAGTATTATTAGAAAGCAATATTTATAAAACTGCAAATACAATAATGCTATATTATCCGCTTGGAAATGAGATGGATACATCCTATATTTTTAAGTGTGCATTAAAAGATGGAAAAACTGTTGCATTTCCTATTACGGATGTCAAAACTAATGAATTGACAGCTATTGTGGCAGACTCTAACACTCAGTTTTCAAGAGGTGGATATAAGATTTTTGAGCCGAATTCAAATAATGTTATAGATAAAGGTAAGATTGATGTTGTGATAGTCCCTGGTATTGCCTTTGATAAGAGAGGAAACAGAGTTGGTTTTGGAAAAGGCTGCTATGACAGGTTTTTAAATGGAATTAATGCAATTAAGATTGGTTTTGGCTACGAATTTCAGATGACGAGTGAATTTCTGGCTGATAAATTTGATGTTTGTATGGATTATTTAATTTGCGAGAATGGGTTGGTGGATTGTGAATAAAGGATTTCAGGTTGGTTGGTGGCTTATTACATTAACTGTCTTCATTATATTTGGAATTAGTGCTATCGGAATTTCGTGGGAAGGACAATATCTCCCGTCTGTGATTTTAGAATGTACAATTATAATTCCTATTCTGATTGGTATCTGGTATGCTAAAAAATATGAGAAAAATACTAAGGAGATTTTAGGGCTAAAAAAATTTCCATTAAAGCTTTTAATTCCTGCACTATTATTGACTGCAGGGGCGCAATATTTTATTACATATATAACATTACCAATTCAAAGCTTATTAATTATTTTGTTTGGTGCAGAAACTGCCACCTCCCAAATGATTGCTCCTCAGACTGTGCGTGAATTTGTTGGTGCGTTTATAACTCTATGTGTTGTTGCTCCAATAGTTGAGGAGTTATTGTGCAGAGGAATTTTAATCAAGCTATTTGAGAGATATGGAACATTTGTTGCACTTGTTTCAAGCTCATTGGCCTTTGCAATATTGCATTTTGAGGCACGGAGCATTATTCAGTTAATATTTGTCGGAGGGTTATTCGGAATATTCAGACTATATACAAACAGCGTATTAATCACTATTATAATGCATTCCTTCAATAACTTTCTTAGTTTGTGTCAGCTAATGCTCTTGGATGGAAACAGCTTTTCGTCTTTGACTATAGTATTAATGCTTCTTGCATTACTTTTTCCTCTTGTATTATTTTTTACATTCAAAAAGTGGAGAATGTACTTTGATTATGTCAGAACGAGGTATGAAAAAACAGGATTTTCTGTGGGAGCACTTATTTGTGTAATAGTATTCTTTGGATATAGCATGATTTTGTTTTTAACAAGGCTTATAAACGGAGATTGTTTAAACGATTTATATTTATTGATGGGAAGGTAGAAAAATGCTTTTTGATTCACACGCACACTATAATGATGGACGATTTTCAGAGGATGTGCATGAAGTTTTAGGTAGTATGCAGGAGAACAATGTTGGATATATAATGAATGCTTGTTCTTCGATGGATGAAATTCCATATATTTTAGAATTAAGTGAAAAGTATGATTTTTTATATGCATCTGTTGGTGTGCATCCACACGATGTAGAAAATATGACCGAAAAAGATATAGAAGCTTTGAGAGAATATGCAAAGCACCCAAAGGTTAAGGCAATAGGGGAGATTGGACTGGATTATTACTATGACAATTCCCCAAGGGATTTGCAGAAGAAATGGTTTTCAAGACAACTTGAATTAGCTTATGAATTGAATTTGCCTGTGATAATTCACGACAGAGATGCTCATAGAGATTGTCTTGATATATTAAATAAATCAAGCGTAAGAGAATTTGGGGGAGTTTTTCATTGCTATTCAGGTAGTAGCGAAATGCTTGATGAGGTGTTAGATTTGGGGTTGTATGTTGCTTTTGGTGGTACATTAACCTTTAAAAAATCACAAAGACCTGTTGAGTCTGCAAGGGTAGCGCCGCTTGATAAAATACTCATAGAAACAGATTGTCCATATTTAGCGCCAGAGCCATATAGAGGAAAAAGAAACAGTTCACTATATATTCATCTTGTGGCAGAGAAGCTTGCCAAGATAAAGGATATGAGTGTTTGCGAAATAGAAAAAATCACATATGAAAATGCAAAAAAATGTTTTAGGATAGAATGAGAGGGAAAAATTATGCCGGCAATGAATATTGTTTATGAGTATCAAAATAATTTATATGTTAATCTTACAAACAGATGCACAAATAAGTGTAAGTTCTGTATAAGATTTACTCCGTCAGGAGTTGATAATATCGACCTTTGGCTTGAACACGAGCCAAGTGCAAAAGAGGTTATTAGTGCACTGGAGGAAAAGAACTATAAAGAATATGATGAGGTTATTTTCTGTGGATACGGAGAGCCAATGCTTCAATATGAGGTTTTGATTGATGCTGCAAAATATATAAAGGAAAATTCTGATTTAAAAATAAGAATTAATACAAATGGTCACGCAAACCGTGCAGCAGGAAAGGATATAACCCCATTATTAAAAGGTTTAATTGATTGCATTTCAATTAGTCTTAATGCAGAGAATGCACAAAAATATAATGATATTTGTGTATGTGATTATGGTGAGGACGGATTTTACGAAATGCTTGATTTTGCTAAAAAAGCATCAAAATATGTCGATGAGGTAGTATTAAGTGTTGTTGATGTTATTGGCAAGGATGAAATCGAGGCCTGCAGAAAAATTGCAGAAGAAACAGGTGTAGAATTCAGAGTAAGAGAGTATTCTGAATAATCAGGAGGCGATAAAATGATTAGAAAATCATTAATATCATTAATTTATGAAACTGTATCAATTCAAAGATGGAATGACCATATTAGACCATCCTTTGGATTTACCGAGTTAGACAAGCAAGCGCATAAAATGTTTTATGCATATCTTTTGGCAAAGTGTGAGGGAGAGGGGAATTACAATCCTAACCTGTTGGTTGACGGTGGAGTTTATGAATTTTTACATCGTGAAATCCTTACTGATATCAAGCCCCCTGTGTATCATAGCTTGATGAAGGAAAAGGGTCCTCAGATTAATGAATGGGTAATGGAACAGCTAAGACCTAAGATAGATTGCTTAAAAGGTGATTTTTATGAGAAAATGGATGAATACTTTAAAAATCCCGAGTATGCTAAAAAGGAAAAAGAAATACTAAGGGCAGCACACTATTATGCAACAGACTGGGAATTTAAAGTTATATACCCATTAAACTCTCATACATATGGAATTGAGCAGGTCAAGAGTGAGGTAACAAGAGGATTATCTGCTTGTAACACATTTGCAGGGTTTCATAAATTTGCAACTGACCCTGATTTGCAGGAATTTTTGTCGATAATAGGTAAGCTCCGCTATCAGCAAAGATGGTCAAGGGCAGTGAGGATGCCTTCCACCTATGTTATGGGACATATGTTGGTTGTTGCGTTGTTATCATACCTGTGTGGTCTTGAAATAGGAGTTTGTGACAAGCGAATGGTCAACAATTTCTTTGGTGCATTATTCCACGATTTACCTGAGGTACTGACAAGGGATATTGTGTCACCTGTCAAGGCATCTGTTGCAGGATTGGATAATTTGATAAAAGACATTGAAGATGAGCAGATGAATAAAATTATTTATCCGCTTATCCCTGACCAATGGCGTGATGAAATAAAATACTTCACTCAAAACGAGTTTGACTCAAAAATCAAAATAGATGGAAAAATTGTTAAAACAACATCTGATGAAATAAACGAAAGATATAATAAGGATGATTATGATGCTATTGATGGTCAGATTATAAGGGGTTGTGACCACTTATCTGCATATCTTGAGGCGTATTTGTCTCTAAAGTTTGGAGTGCAGTCGGAAAGTATCCAGTCAGGATATCATAATTTGTTTACTCAATATGACAGCAGGGTTATTGGTGGAGTTGACTTTGGTTTGTTATTTGATTATTTCAGATTATAATATGGAGTTATTAAATGAGAAAATATAATAAAGAAATGGATTATTCTGCCACAAAGGAAAAAGCACTAAGGTTATTGGAATTCAGAAATCATTCTAAAGGTGAGCTAAAGAAAAAACTCACCATTGCAGGCGCAAAGAGTGAGGATATAGATAGGGTTATAGAGTTTTTGGAAGAATATAGTCTTATAAATGACAGAGATTATGCAAAGAGATTAGCACTTGATTTACAAAATCTAAAAAAATATGGCTCAAGACGAATTCGTCTTGAACTGGCTTCAAAGGGTATATCGCCCGAACATATAGAAGAGGCAGTAGAAGAATTGCCTGAACTTGATAGTGACGAATTCATAGCTATGGTTGAAAAAAGATTGAAAGGTGACTTTGAAAGAAAGAATAAGGATAGAGTTATCCGTTATTTCTTAAACAAAGGGTACTCTCTTGATATGATTAAGAGTGCTATTTCAGATATTGAGGTTAATTATCTTTGATTTTTTCAAATGCCTTGTATTCAGGAGATTTCCATTTTCCTGAATAGTAAATGATGAGTCCGAAAACAGCCTCGGTTATCCAGGATAACACCATTGCAGCATAAATTCCATACATTTCGTATTTGTCAAAGAGTAAATAGCTGTAAGCACAACGGGATACTGCATATATAAGTGTGGATATGACAAGATATTGTCCTGCTCCTGCACTTCTGAATATTGCGTGTATAAGATTGTTTATAACATTAAAAAATACAAAAGGCATACAAAATTTCATAAATATAACTGAATAGTGAAGCCCCTCTTTGGAATCAAGGAACAGCCTTGAAATAGGGCCTGATAAAAATACAGTTGGAATAAGGAATATTAACAGGAACATTATTGTCTGAAATAAACCTGTTTTTATTCCTTTTTTTATTATTGATTGCTTTCCTGCGCCAACACATTGTGCAATAAAGGTTGAGACGGTTTTGTTTGAGTTCTGATAAACTCCTGCATTAACATCATAAATTCGCATACCGATAGTGTATCCTGCAATCGCGCTTGCACCACATAGATTTGTCAGTGGTGAAACCAGGGCTGTGGACAGGTACATCACCGATTGCTGAAGCATAGATGGAAATGCAAATGAGAATGAGAATTTCAACTCTGTAAAATCAAAATACATTTTTGTGTTCCTGACTTTTAATTCATTAAAAGTCTTTATCATCATTACCACATAAAAGATTGACACACAAAATGCAGAGAAGATAGTTGCAGTTGCAGTTGCACCAACACCCATATCAAATATTTTTATAAGAATATAGTTAATAGAAATATTTAAAATATTAGTTATAACAGAAGCAATTAAGGGGAGTTTGGTAAGACCCAATGCATTTGAAATATACACCCCACACCAATTTATATTGAGGAAAACAAGACCAGCTATGTAAATACTGAAGTAAGCAAAGGCATCTTTTCTCATATATGGTTCAATATTTAAAAAATCAAAGATATTATTGTGAAAGAGAATGCATAAAGCTGATAAAAAAATTACAAGAACAGAGCTTATAGACATATTAATTTTTATGACATTAGCCATTCTTTTATAATCTTCCCTGCCAAAAAGAATCGCGACATAGATTGATATCCCAGTGCCATAACCCCAACATAGTGAGGATATAAAAGAAATTAAAGGAGCGGTGCTTCCAATTGCAGAGATTGCTTCATCACCGATTAAGTATCCTGCCATAATTGTATTTATTATGTTGTAGGCTTGTGAAAATAAAATTGTGATGATTAATGGCAAAGCAAAGAAGAAAAAATTTCTCTTAAGATTGCCCTCATGTAATTTTTTCATTGAAAACACCTGTTTCGGTTGGATTTTATTGTTATTCGTATGTAATTATACCAAATAAGAGAAAAAAGTCAAGTATTTTATTTGTCAATAGACCTTGAAAATTAATACTAAATGTGCTAAAATAATATAAGATTTTACGAAAGAGGGTGCGCTTTTATGCTTCGATACCTTACAGCCGGTGAAACACATGGAAAATGTCTGGTAACTATTGTTGAAGGAATGCCTGCAGGTGTAAAAATTGATGTAGAGAAAATAAATGAAATGTTAAAAAGGCGTCAACAAGGATACGGCAGAGGTGGCAGAATGGCTATTGAAACCGATACTGCCGAAATTTTGTCAGGTGTCAGGGGTGGATATACTATTGGAAGCCCTGTTGCGATAAAAATAGAAAATAAGGATTGGGAATCCTGGGAAGATATTATGGATTCTGAGAAAATAACCAATGGAAGAGAAGTAACAGCTCCAAGACCTGGGCATGCTGACTTGGTTGGTGGCCTAAAATATAATCACAGAGATCTAAGAAATGTTTTAGAGCGTGCAAGTGCAAGGGAAACTGCAGCAAGAGTTGCAGCAGGGGCGATTGCAATTCAACTTTTAGAACAGTTTGGTATATATTCACTAACCCATACCGTTAGAGTTGGAGAAGTGTTTGATGAAAAGGATACTCTTGATGAGGACTTTTTTAAAAAAGCAGTTAATTCCTCAGTCGGATTTGGCTCAGAGGAAATAAATAAAAGAGCAGAAGAATATATAGAAGAGGCTAAAAAAAATGGTGAGTCGCTTGGCGGAGTTGTTGAGACAATATATA
>JAZNOH010000086.1:0-3007 GCA_045580715.1 Clostridia bacterium | reverse complement strand
TATTAAGATGCTTTGCGAAAAATATACTGATGCAATGTTCATTATGGGACACTCTGCCCCTGGAGAGCTTGACCAGGCAATTGACATTGTAAAAAACCATAACAATGTATTCTTGGATTTATGTGATATACACAGACACAGTGGAATAGTTGACAAAATGGTTGAAAATGTCGGAGCTGACAAGGTTTTATTCGGAACAGATATGCCTTGGTATGACCCTAATTATTGCTTGGGAAGTGTTTTATTCTCACACATAAGTGACGAGGATAAGTACAAGATTATTTATGGCAATGCAAAGAAAATTGCTGACAGATTTTCAAAATAACACAAAGTAAAGGAAAAATACTATGTACGAAAAATACGATAAACTGGATATTAATGTTTGGACTCCTTTGATAGGCTTTGACAAAGAAAATCCTGAAAATGGTGTCAATGAACTGCTTGAAAGAATGAATTTTAAGCCTGATGCAGTTTCTGCTTTCTTGTTTCATATTGATGTAATTATGCAACACGATGGTCTGGAGGTTGAAACAAAAATTCCTCCTGATTGTTGTTCATACTATGGTTCTCCAAGAAACGGAATAAGAGAAAGACAGGATTGGACAAATCAAGACCTTCAAAAGCTTATTAAGGGCTTGGAGGATAATGGAATTGAAACATATATGAGCATTATGGGAAATGTTTCAGGTAACACATTCCATGATGAATGGATATATGAACACGATGAGATTATCTTTGATTCAAGAGACGGCAAGGATGCATACAATGTTTTGCGTCGAATGAAGGATGGAAGCTATTTCGAGGACTTTTTCATCGAAAAGTTATGTAAATCAATGCTTGATTATGGATTTACAGGCTTTATGCCAACAGATAATTTCTGCCCTATGTGGCTAAGAATTTCCTTGGGTGATTTTTCTTCCGATATGGTTGAACAGTTTATTATGCATACTAATATCAAGCCAACCGATGAAATCCTAAATGGACTTGGAAATGATTGTAACGAGAACAAAAACTTAAGAGGCGATTGGCTTTGGAATGAACATAAAATCGATTGGATAAAATTCTTATCGTACAGATGGGGTGTGTTCTGGACAAAGGTTTGTGACAGATTGCACGCAATCGGCAAGAAGGTAATGAGTCTTGGAGTTTATTGCACAGACCCATTTGAAACTCTATATTGCCTGGGTATTGATTTGAGACTTTTGGAAAAAGCAGGTATTGATGGCTTGAAACCAAATATTGTCCCAACAGGCATGAGACTAAATCATCCTGAACGAAAAGACGCATTCTTTGACTATATGGCTATGCTTCCTATGATTTCTGCAATTACTCCAAACACTAAGCTATACACAATGCTTGGTGTGAGAGATGATACAGAGGAATGGGACACTATTCACCATGCACCTTGCAGCGTCGAAAGAGATATATACACAATGATGAACTTTATGCGTATAACTCCCGAAGGTATGAAACGCTGTTCTGAAGGCTTTTTCGTATGTCTCGGTGACAGTTTGAGAAAAGATGACTGGAAATGGCTTATTGA
Source organism: Clostridia bacterium (assembly GCA_045580715.1). Lineage (GTDB taxonomy): Bacteria > Bacillota > Clostridia > UBA1381 > UBA1381 > RGIG1988. The sequence continues at coordinate 1,464 of JAZNOH010000086.1, read as the reverse complement.
TAGATTTGATTCTTCAATCTACAACAATGCAAAAGCTCCAATATCGCCAACAGCAATCTGGTCAGATTATGCATTTGATGCTCTTTTACCTGATTATATCGAAACAAGGCGTTGGTCTACACATAAATATGTGTATGAAATAGCAGAACGCGGAACTTTGATGAGCACCGTTGCAAGAACCGAGGACATTGACTTTGTCAGCGGCACAATCTTTGTTGCGAACTTTGATTTATTATCAGAGGACGAAAAGAAAAAGATAGCATCATATAATAAGGGTGCTGTTGTCTGTACTGCTATGGCAGGATTTTCACCAGAAAAATATGGAATATCTGCAGATATCATTTTTGAAGACAAATTCTCAAATAGTCCTGCAATGGTATTTGCGTATAACACAAATCTTAGCGAAGAAACAAGAGCACAAATTGAACAAATGTGCAGCATTGATGATGGTGCTCCAAATCTTTCAAAACCATTTAATAACATTCCTGAATCTGATTTGACAATTCTTCACGAGAAATTGAGATTTGCAAAAGTGACCTCAGGTTTTGCCGATGCTTTAGCACTCCTATTGAGAAAAACAGGAACAGAAATCTTTAATTGCAATCTCCCAATTTCAGTTGTTGAGCTTGATAACGGAAATTACAGATTAAGTATTGTTAATCCATCCATAGTAGGCTATGGTGAAGCTGTCGTAACAGCTGTGAAACCTGTTAAGGATGTTCAAATTAAAAGTATGTTCCCTGTTCTTCCTGTTAAGTATATGAGCAGCGAAGATCAGAAGGTCGGCAGAATGCACACCCAGCGCTCAGGCAACGAAAAATCCTTTAAAGTCAAGGTGACTCCGGGCGGAATGGCTATTGTGGAAATAGAATTGAATTAATCTAATATAACCAGCAGTTGTTTTACGACGACTGCTGGCTATTCCATATTTACTATTAAGGGGTGATATATCCGATGGAAGACATTATTGAATTAAAATATGATGAATATTTTAAAAAAGGAGAAAAAATATATATTCACCTTTCTAACAAGGAAAACGATTCATTTAACGGTGTTTTGCATAAGCATAATTTTATAGAGCTTATATATGTTATCTCAGGAAAAGCAATCCATCAGATAGATAATCAAGCCTATGAAGTTAAAAAAGGGCATGTTGTTATGATAGATTACGGAGTTCCTCATTCATTTAGCTATGATACTGATACCGATGCGAACTTTGTGACATTTGATTTGTTATTCACTCCTGACCTATTCAACCAATACGCTCTGGAAAGTGAGGAGTTTTATTCACTAACCTCCCCTTATTTCCTATCTCCATTGTTTTCTGAGTTGAATGTTCAAGAAAACTCTCCACGAGGCATTTTTAAAACTGACTCTGTCAACTTTTATAATATGTTTAAGGAGATTTATGATGAATATACTAATCGTGAAATAGGCTTTCAGAGTATGATAGGTGCTTATTTA
>JAZNOH010000085.1:0-101519 GCA_045580715.1 Clostridia bacterium | reverse complement strand
AGCAATCAAAGGAAGATTGGCAATACTTCAAAAGTCTCTTTGGAAAGGAGCTTACTTTAAGAATGTGTCTTATATATTAGACCATACTAGCTTAACAAAGTGGCAAAAGTTTTGGTTGAAATTTCAGTATATGTTTCTGTAATCCACCACTTAAAAACATAGTTTTATTTGCTGTCTAATTACTAAATATATACAAATAAATAAACGCAAGTCTATATTGTTGATTGGTTTATCAAAAAGTGATATGATAATTAAAACAAATATCATATAAAAAGGAGAATAAACTGTGAACAATGTAGAGCGATTTATTGAATCAGTTGAAGTGCCGAACACAGCTAAGGTTGTAAAGTTCGTACTTAAAGATGTTGATGTCAATATCGAAAATTATAGTCCAATGGAGTTAGAACAGTTTATACTTGACTTAAAACCGAGTAGTCCAAAGACAATTATTACTATTACTTATGTGTTAGGAATGTATGCAAAATGGTTACAAGAGCAAGGTATAGTTGCTGATGACAACCTGTATCAGATGGTTCAATCTTTAGATAAAAAATTACTCTGGAAGAAAGCGAAGCCTAACGCTAAAAAGAAATTTATATCATATGAACAATATCAAAGAGTAATTAAAGAAATTGCTACATATGAAGAATACAATGCATTGTACTACGAATTACTTTTTTCTTGTATTTATTTTGGTATATACAACGATGATTTGAGTGTTCTAAAGAATCTAAGAAAGTCCAACATCAATGACGATGGCGTAATTACTTTGCAAGAAGACAATGGACATAGTTACAAATTGAAAGTGCCAGAAAAACTTGCAACTGATTTAAAGAAACTTGCAGATATTAATATTTGGGAGCGTAGGAATAGATTCGGTGTGTGCAAAGTTGATATGAGAGGCGTTTATTCAGATAGTGTGTTTAAGATTGAGAATAGGTCAACTGCTTCAAACGATAGTTATAAGTTCACATACTACGCCAAGTTAAGAAAAATAGCAAAAGAGTATTTAGAATATTCTTTATTGCCTTTACAACTATATACTGCTGGTATTATGCATCGTATCAAGGTTGAACTAGAAAAGAACAACATCCCATTAGAAGAAGCGTTTGCAAATAATAGTCGAAACAGAATGGCTCATTTGATAATCTCAAAAGAACTCATGCGTTGTAATAGCAGCATAGAAGTAGGTAATTTTAGAGAACTTGTAAAAGGACATTTAGACTCTTTTTAATTAGATAAAACTTCCACCAAACAAATGTTCGATTGGGTATTGTAATATTCTAAAAATTATAGTAATATAATTTCAGGAGCGAAGCCACGGAGTATACATCAAATATTTCGTGGCTACGAACCACTAATAATTAGAAGGGAATAGATATAGAATATGGCTGCTGAAAAAACTTTGATGAAACTTGGTTTTACAAAAGATGAAAATAACACGAAATTAAACGAAGTATTTAAGGATAATATCAAACTAAAAGAAATACATATAGATGTCTATCCTACAAACCCTCTTGTTTCTTCATCGCTTCCATATATGCTTCTGCTAAGAACAATCGAAAAGAAAATGTTAGTTAAGAATAGTGGAACTCGACTTGTTTTAAAAAAGAATATTGATAGTTATGATACATATTTTATGAATGTTTTATTGTCTGAAATCAAGGAGTGTTACTATAGTGTTTCTAACGGCTTTTCTGAATTTATCCTAAATATTCAGAATATATATTATAGAATAACTGTTTTCAACTAAAAAAATTATAAGAAAAGGTGATAAATATATTGCAAACAAAATCAGAATTTGCTTTATATATAATTGTTGTTTTAACAGTTATGACAATAATTATTGGTTGCATATATAAAGAACACGAATCTAAGCAAACAATAGAAACCGACAAAAGAATAATAGAACGAACAATAGTAGAGAATAAAATAATAATAGAGACAGAGACCGACAAGGAGGATGATGCTAATCAGGCTGTTGAGCCTGTCGCAAATAAAACAGCATTAGATTTAAGTGATTATGAAAGATGGATTGCCGAATGTATCGTAATGGGTGAATCTGGCGGTGAACCTTATGATGGTCAAGTAGCAGTTGCACAATGTATTTTAAACGCCTGTTTAAAAGATGGTTTAAAACCATCTGAGGTCAGAAAAAAATATAAGTATTCTGGTTGGAACGAGAATCCAACTCAAAGTGTCAAAACGGCGGTTTCTGCTGTATTTGATAACGGCGATAAAATAACTGATAAATTTATATTATATTTTTATGCACCGAAATATGTGAATAGTAAATGGCACGAAACTCAATGCTTTGTAATGCAAATAGGAGGGCATCGTTTCTTTTCTGAATGGGAGGTGAAGAAATGACTAAAATTGAAATATGGAAACCAATTAAAGATTGGGAAGATTTATATGAGGTAAGCAATTTAGGTAGAGTCAGAAGTAAAGATAGAATTGTAAATAGAATAGTAAAAGGTAAGCTTATGCCAACTAAATATATAGGGAAAATTCTAAGCAGTCATTTAAATAGAGGATACGAATATACAACTTTAACTAATTATCCTCTAAAAAAGCCAGTAAAAGTTCATAGACTTGTAGCCGAAGCATTTATACCTAATCCCGATAATCTTCCTCAAGTCAATCACAAAGACGAAAACAAAGAGAATAATTGCGTAGATAATTTAGAATGGTGTACATGCAAATACAATGTTAATTATGGTACAGCAAAAGAAAGAGCAGATAAAAATAGAAAAATTAAAATATCACAATATGATTTAAATAATAATTGGATTAAAGATTGGGATAGTGCCGTTGACGCTGCATTATCTTTGGGTATAAATCGTGCAAGGATTAATGGATGTGTGCTTGGTTTAAAAGAACACAAAACGGCTGGCGGTTATATTTGGAAAGCTAAAGAATAATATAAGTAAAAAATAATTTTAGAAAATTCAAAATATATATTGACATTTATAACTTTATGTGTTATAATATTCTCGTAACAAATAATGTTATATAAACAAATAGAAAGGTATGAAAAAATGGAAACGACATTAAAGTTTGATAGAGTAATTCTCATCAAAGAATTGAACGACAAAATTAAGAAGGTTGGAGAGGTATTTGAGATTGCTAATATCTTGGACGGTTCTTTTCTTCTGAGAGATGCTAAGACAAGAGTGGCACTTGGAGTTGTGAGTTTCGAAGACTTTGAGAAACACTTTGTACACGCAGAGAATTTCAAAGGTTGGACTAACTGGACACCAGTTATCGGCTTCGATGGGCAGAGCGATGTCTATTATAAAACCAACAGAAGAAAGGTTATGGTAAAGTTCTTAACTGATAAGGTTAGAGCGGAAGCGTGTTGTAGTAAAGTTAACGATTTTAATCTCTCTTTCGGCATTCAGATAGCATATCTTAGATGTTTGAATAAGGCGTGGGCAAAGAGAAAGATTGAATGCGAAACAAAACTTAATGAGTATGAAACAAAGCTTGCGGCGGCTAACTCTGAAATAGTGGACAATGAAAGAATTATCGAAAGTATGATTCATTCTCTTCCTGCTTAATTGGGAGGTGACTTAATTTTGATTTATCTTGATAATGCTGCCACGGCTGGATATAGAGAGCATAGCGGAACTGATGATATTATTGTTAGAACAATGACTGATGCTATGCAGAGATATTGGGAGAACCCATCAAGTCCTTATGCCTCTAATGTCAGAAAAAAGATTGATAAGTGTAGAGCAAATATCGCAAAGTTTATTGGTGCAAAGTCTAATGAAATTTACTTTACTAGCGGAGCTTCTGAAAGTAACAGCTGGGCGATTCGAGGTTGGGCAGATTATCAATCTTCACCCTTTAAAAACATTATTACAACCTCAATAGAGCATAGGTCTATATTAGATGCGGTTGACAACAAAGTGTTGAAAAGGCATGTACGATATTGCAAAGTAGATGAGTTTGGATTTGTTGATTGTCGGTCTTTGGAGAGGGCGTTGGCTAACAGTGGGAATGAACCGATTTTGGTAAGTATACATATGGCTAATAATGAAATAGGAACTGTTCAACCGATAAAAGAGATTGCTCATTTAGTTCATGAATATGGTGGAGTTCTACATGTTGATGCAACTCAGGCATTTGGACATATCCCCATTAATGTAAAAGAGTTGGATATTGATTTAATGAGCGCGAGTGGGCATAAAATATCGCCAGTACTTAAAGGCGTTGGCTTTTTATACAAAAAAGAGTGCATAAACATTCAGCCGCTTGTTTACGGTAGCCAAGAGAGTCATCTTCGTGGTGGTACAGAAAATACATTTGGCATCATTGGACTGAGCAAGGCTGTTGATTATTGTAATGTTAGTCAAAGTGCAATTGAAGAAGTGTGTAAGAAGAGAAATTATTTTATTGACCTTCTTGAACAAAAATTTGATTGCGAATTAAATGGCGATAGCTATTATCGTTTGCCTAATAACATTAATGTAACTTTCCCTCAGAATATAACAGGCGAAGCTCTTTTGTATATTTTGGATATGGATGGTATTCAAATATCAACTAGTTCAGCTTGTAATAGTCATTCCATAGAGCCAAGTCATGTGCTTAAAGAAATCGGTCTTAGTAACGAACAGGCAATAAGAACGATTCGCATTAGCTTATCAGACGATATTACATATGAAGATATTGATTATGTTGTTGATGAAATTGATAAAGCAATTAAATTAATAGAAATATAAGGAGGCATTATGACATACCGTGTTTATGACACAAAAGAAAAACGCTGGATAAAAAACAAGGTTTATCTAACACCAGATGGCGAACTATATATCATCAATCAATCTGTTTTGGGCTGGACTAAACTTTCCCATGTATTATCTGGTGACAGATATGTATATCACATAGATATTGATTTGTATGATAAGAATGATGTGTTAGTCTATGAATATGATTATATTAAGGCACAAGTCGATAAGGATAGAGCGGTTATTGGCATTGTCGCATACGCTCACGAGCTTTCAAGTTATGTTATCTTGTGCGTAGATAGTGATGAATTCTACACTCTTGGTACAGAGGTGTGTGAATACATCGAAGTTGTCGGTAATGTGTTTGACGGTTACAAAGAGGAAAAGAAAGATGGTAAGCAAGCATTATCAGAGTCAAAGAAGTGAACGAGAAAAGTTCATTGATGAACACTTTAAGTACGGTTATATGGTTGACGAATTTATTGTTGATAAAGGTCATCCGCACGGAGCGGAGCGTCATTGTATAACAAACAACGGGATTATTATTGTGTATAATCTCTTGAGTGGTAAACTTGTGACCAAGTTGATAGCGAGAGAAAATCAAATTAAGAGATATTATTATGGCTCTGGCAGAAATCCTCCGTCTTACCTGATTGACTTGGCAAGACAGCACGAAAGTCTTGGATATAATTATATGTAAGGAAGAAAAAATGAAACTATTAAATGGGAAAGAACTTGCAGACAAAGTAAAAGATGAAGTAAAAGAAACGGTCAAAGAGATGGCTGTGAATGGTCAAAGTGTGCGTCTTGCCGTAATACAAGTTGGCAACAATGCCGCTTCGTCTACATATGTTAGGAACAAAGAGAATGCTTGCAAATATGTAGGTATTACAACGACTACATTTCTATTTGGCGAGGTGTCAGAAGATAGATTAATTCAAACTATCGAAAGGCTGAATAAAGATAAGAATATTAATGGCATTTTGGTACAGCTACCCCTGCCAAGTCATATTGACGAACACAAAGTACTTCAAGCGATTGCTCCAGAAAAGGATGTTGATGGTTTCCACGAATCAAATGTTGGAAAGTTAACAATTGGCAAAGAAACATTTGTGCCTTGTACGGCAAAGGGCATTATTGAATTGCTAAAAGCAAACAATATCAAAATTGAAGGGCAGAATTGCGTTGTTGTAGGAAGAAGTAATATCGTTGGTAAACCTACCGCAATAGAGTTGCTTCGTCATAATGGTACGGTCACGATATGCCATTCAAAAACAAGAGGATTAAAGCAGATTTGCAGAGAAGCAGATATCCTTGTTTGTGCAATCGGCAAGCCGAAATTCTTTAACAGAGAATACATTAGTCCGAATACGGTTGTTATTGATGTCGGCATTCATCGTCAGGAAGATGGTACTCTGTGTGGCGATGTTGACTTTGAGGATGTAAAAGACATTGTATCTGCTATTACACCCGTACCTAGAGGGGTTGGCGCAATGACTGTCAGTATGTTAATGAAGAACTGTGTTCAAGCTGCAAAAATGCAGTTATAAAATGGCAATTTTAAGTGGAAGGAGATGAACATATGGAGAAGGTTCGTATATACCTTAGTGGAGGTATGGGCGCATTATCTTACGAAGAGCGGTCTAAATGGCGGCAGCAGGTAATAGATGCAATTAACTTTAATTATGATTGCGAAAAGAAGCCTGTATTCTTTAACCCCGTTAATTACTTTGACTTTGAAGAAGTGCGATACAAAACTCAGAGAGAAGTAATGCAGTTTGATTTGAATGGGTTAAGGCATTCTGATTTAGTAATCGTCAATTTTAATGACCCATCAAGTCTGGGAACCTGTGCAGAACTTGCGATTGCCTATGATATGAAGATTCCTATTGTGGGAATTAACAGGGACAATAAAAAACTTCATCCGTGGTTAGAATGCTTCTGTGATAGAATGTGTGAGAGCATTAAAGAAGCGGTAGAGTATGTGGTGGAATTCCACTTGAATTAAATTTTTTGAAAAAATTTTGAAAATACTATTGACAATTTGAAATTATTGTAGTATAATAACATCGTAGCTGTTTGTGTTGCAATTATTTGTAACTAATAATGTTATAGATTTTATAGATGGATGGTGGTGTAATTTGATTGGGTAGAGTAAACAACTCATTAGAATTGACTGGTCAAAGATTTGGTCGATTAACCGTTATTAAAAGAGTTGAAAATCATATCTTTCCAAGTGGTAAACAAAAGAGTAAATGGTTATGCAAATGTGATTGCGGGAATGAAGTTACCGTTATCGGATGTAATCTTACCAAAGAAAATGGTACAAGGTCTTGTGGATGTTATGCACAAGAATGTAATCATAAATCTAAAAACAAAAGATATAATACATACGATTTGTCTGGAGAATACGGAGTAGGTTATACATCTAAAGGCGAAGAGTTCTATTTTGACTTAGAAGATTATGATTTGATTAAAGATTATTGTTGGTTTATTAGTGACGAAGGATATATAAAAGCGTATATTCCAGAATCATCTAAAATTGTATCGCTTCATAGAATTGTTATGAATTTGAATGATGTGCGGTATGATATAGACCACAAGAACGGTGAATTATCAAGATTTGATAATCGAAAATCTAATCTAAGAATTGCTACAAGAAGTCAAAACCAAATGAATAAAGCCAAACAGAAAAATAACACATCGGGAGTTGTCGGCGTTGGTCGGCATAAAGCAACCGACAAATGGGCTGCTTATATTGCTATTGATAAGAAACAAATTCATTTGGGGCTGTTTGACAAATTCGAAGATGCTGTAAAAGCAAGGAAAGAAGCCGAAGATAAATATTTTGGCGAATGGAGTTATGATAATTCTAAGGATTATAAAATAAATTAATATAATAAAAGGAGAAAAATGTATGAGTGCAAAGAAAGTAATTCAAAAAAATGATTGGGTGTCGAATTTTATGCTCATTGGTCGTCCTGTAATTGGAGACTATACTTACAAAATCGACGAGCGTAGTGAACGCAGCAATTGGGTTTACAACAGCTTGAATCTTGGTGTGGATTGTGGAGAGAAGTACGGTACGGTATACTCTGAGCTTATGGGGGGCTACAGTGAAGAAAATGAGAACAAGATTTATGCTCATGGCAAGAAGGAAGATGGTTCTGATGATTTCGAAAAGCAGATAATCGTCGATTGGGAAGATAGAAACAATGACGATGTGCTCGAAGAGATTGGCAGTCTTTCATTTGTAACTGTGGGCTTAGAGAAAACTTCTGAGGGCAAAACTTTTTATAAGCGATTCCTCAGTGCTTATGATGCTATCGCTTATATCAAGGAGCATCTCACCGAAGATATGGTAGTGAATGTAAAGGGCAATCTTAAGTACTCTACTTATAATGATAATGTTCAGGTTCGTAAAAATATTACCAGCATCGTGCTTTCTAAGGTAGATGACTCTGCTAACTATAAGGCAACCTTTACTCAGACTATTCTTATTGATAAGGATTCTGCAAGCCTTAAGAACATTGACAAGGACAAGGGCGTTATGTATGTCGATGCAAAGGTGCTTGATTTCCTTAAGGAATATAACGGTGTTAAACTTGTAAACGCAAAGGGCGAAGAAAAGGGCGGTCAGTATCCCTACGATAAGCGGTTTGAGTTTGCAATGGACTTCTCTAATGAGGCTGCTTGCAAGAAGATTATGGATAAGCTCTTTAAGGTTAAGAAGGGAATTACTCAGATTACCTTTGAAGGTGAGTTTATTGAAGGCGGTGCCGTTGTAACGGTAACTCTCGATGACCTTCCTGACGACATTAAAGATTTAGTTATAGCGGGTGTCTATACTGAAGAGGAGGCTTGTGCCAAGTGTACCGCTAATGGTAATCGTGAGCGTAGAATGGTGCTGAAGAAGCCTCAGATTAAGCTCGTAGGCGACGATAAGGTGCCCGTCATTCAGAGATTTGAGGAAAGATACACAGAGGAAGACCTTGTACTTGATTATCTGTATGACAATAAGAAGTCTAATACAAAGGACAGCAAGCCTCCTTTTGATGTGGACGATGATTCCGATGACGACGACAGCATGAGCTGGCTTAACAACCTTTGATGCTAATACATAAGATATAAGGTTATATATAAGAGAGGGATTTAATTATTCCTCTCTTAGCGGTAATAATAAGATAGAATGGGAGAATGATAGAATGGCAAGAAAGTTTGGAAAAAAGAATCAAGTAAAAGTAGACCCTTTTAATTATTCGCTTATGATGTTGGGTGAACCTAAAATCGGTAAAACTACCTTACTTTATCAGGTTGCTGAAAAACTCGTAGGCGAAGACGGATATATCTTTGCCGAGCTTTTCAGAGAGCGAGGAGCTGACGCAATCGAGGGAATCGTTGCAGAAAATCTTCCTACTTGGGATGATTGGGTAGAATTTGTTGATGATATTGTAGACAATAAGACTGCGGATTACGCAGACCTTAGAGTTGTTTTTGTAGATACATACGACCAGTATATTTTAATGGCTATCGACGAGGCAATCCGACTTTGGAATAAAGATAATCCTGATAAGAGGGCTAAAACGCTTAATCAAAGCTGGGGTGGATTTGGTTCTGGACAGAAGGTAATAGATTTAATGTTTGAACAAATTGATAGACTTGAAAGTGTCGGTGTTAAAGTTTGGTGGATTGGTCATGTAAAGACTAAGGAAGTAAAGAATATCTATAATGATGAAACATATCAGGTTCTTACTTCTGACCAGCAGCAAAACTATTTTAATGCTTTGAAAAAGAACTTGCACTTCCTTTGCCTTGCTTATTTTGATAGAGAGTTGCAAAAAGAGAAGACGGGTAAGAAGAATATTGTCACCAAGAAGGAAGAGATTAAGACTACCATTAAGGATGAAACGAGAAAGATTAAGTTCCGCGACGATTCGTTTGTAGTAGATTCTGGGTCAAGATTCTCCAACATCGTTCCTGAAATCAATCTCGATGCAGATGAATTTATTACGGCAATTACCGATGCAATTAAGGCTGAGATTAATAAGAACGGCACCTCTGTAGAAGACCGTAAGAAAGAGAACGACAAGGAAGATGCCGAAAATCTCAGGCGTATTGCCGAAGCAGAAAAGGCTGCTCGTGTTGAAAGGGAACTCAATGAAATCAAAGCAGAGATTGTAAATTTCTTTGTTGAGAATAGAGCAAATGTTGATGTTATTAAGCCAGTACTTGAAATTTGCAAGAAAAACGGATTTAATAATCCTAATGAAATTAACGACTTGGATGTGGCAAAGAAAGTACTTGCAGCTTGTAAGTAATTAATAAAGTTATACCTAATTATACCCCTTTGATATTTTGTCTTAGGGGTATAAAGGTATAATTTATAAAAATGAAATTGAGGTGAGAATATGGCGAAGAAAAAGATGACTAAAGAAGAAAAGGCGGCGTGGGAAGACCTGTACTATTATGTGAAATCTAACATAATGGGTTATGATGAAAACCAAGCCTTATCAAGTACAATGGTTCTCAGGCTCAAAGGTTTATTGACTAATAAGTTTATAGAGAATAACAACATAACAAGCACCGCAAATTATTCTTACGAAACAATATTAAATACATTCAAATTCTGTTCACCAGAGATATCCAAAGCATTAAGAACTAATAGATTTGCAGATGAAATGCACAAGTTTAATTATGTTTTGAAGATTGTAGAAAAGAACATTAACACTGTGTATATAAAGATGAAAAACGCACAAAAGGCAAAAGAAGAAGCGAGAAACACGGCGGTAGAAGTGCCTACTCATATTGGTGCAGAATTTAAACCAAAAGAAAAGAAAGAAAATAAATTTTCTAACCTATGGTAAGTGGGGATAGACGATGGCAGAAAAGAACACTAATAAACTAACTCCATTCGAACAGAAGCAAGCAGAGGCTGCAAGGCAAATCCTTGAATATAAATTAGGAGCAGAGGCTTCCATTGTTTCGATGATATATAAAAATCCAGATTTGCTTAGAGAAACGAATTTGGAACTTAACGATATACATAATAACTGTTGGCGAGTATATTTTGCTATTGCATACGATATGATTATCAATGAGAAAATGGCAACACTTTCTGAAGTTGATATCGGTTTGTATTTGGAGAAACATTCCAAGTTAGCAGATAAATACTATAACGAATATGGCGGTTATCAAACCATTGAGAATGCTGGCGCTTATATCAAAGAAGAGAACTTTGATAGTTATGTCAGAGACCTAAGAAAATGGAATGTTGTCGCTAGACTGGTCAAATACGGATTTCCTTGTGATAAAGCAAGGCTCAGTGAGATATGCGATATGTCGGCAGAAGAATTGTATGATGAGTATACAGTTTATTTAAACGATATTTTTGCAAACATTGATAACAATATTAAATCTTACAACGGCTTTGCCGATATGAAAAATCTGATTGATGAATTAGATGCTGGTAAGAATGTAGGTATTCCGTTTGCCAACTGTGACATTCTCAATAGAGAAACTGGCGGTATGTTAGGCGGTAACATTATTGGATTTGGAGCGGCTTCGGGTGTAGGTAAATCGACCTTGAGCATCAACTATATCTTTCCTTCAATGATAAAATACAACCTAAAAGCATTGTTTATCATCAATGAGGAAGATGAGAACAAATTTAAAAAAGAAGCAATCGTTTGGTATTGTTCAAACATATTAAAGCACCCAATTCCAAAGAGAGTTCTTAGAGATGGCAATTTTGATAAGGAAACCAAGGAAGTTCTATACAAGGCTGCCGAGTGGTTTGAAAATCAAAAAGAAAACCACAATATTACTATTATCCCACTTGAACAATATACTGCAAGAACGGTTATTAAACTTATTAAGAAGTATACGAAAATGGGTTGTGATGTTATATGTTTAGATACACTTAAAGAAAGTTACGATTCCCGCGATAAAGAGTCTTGGAAGTCTTTAATGACCGATTGTGTTGATTTTTATGACTGTATTAAGCACACTAACACTTGTATGGTAATTACATATCAGCTCGTAAAGAATAAGAGTAAGTACCTTACAAATGCCGACATTGGTATTTCCAAGGGCATCTTGGATATTTTTAGCTTGAACATCTTCTTTAGAAGACCCTTGCAAACCGAGTTCGAAGGCGGCAAAGACGAGTTATACTGTTACAATCCTATTAAGAATAGCAATAGTAGACTTGAGTTTAAACTGAATAAAGACAAACATTATATGATTGGGTTTATAAGTAAGAATAGGCATGGTCAAAGTGATATACAAATTGTTAGCGAAGCAGATTTTTCCATCAATCACTATAAAGACTTGGGATATTGCAATGTAATTATGGATTACTAATATAAATAAATAAAATTATAAGGTAAACATTATGACAATTAACGAATTAAAAGAATATATCTATAACGAAAACAAAATAGAATATATACTCGAACAACTTGGTTGTCATGAAATTAAGCGCAATGACCAAAAGGGGTATGTTAGCGCAACCCAACCAGATGGTGACAACCCAATGGGTGTTTGTATCCGCAATAATGAACACCTAAACTATCGTAGTTTTTCAAGGGGTATTGATTACGAGGATGGTCAAGATTTGATAACTCTGGTGGAAACCATTAAGAAACTGTCGTTTGTTGAAGCGGTTAAATATATACATAAAATTCTTGGTCTGCCTTTTGAATTTAAGAAAAGAGAAGGGAAGCCGCAAAAGAAGTTCGACCCTCTCAATGTCTTTAAAAAAGTATTAAGGTGCAATAGAAGCGTAGTTAATGTAGATGATATTCATATTTTAGATGACAAACTTTTAGATGATTACATTCCGATGCTTCACATTGATTGGGTAAAAGAGGGTATCACAGAAAGAACGAGAAAAAAATTCAAGCTCTCATATTCATATAAACATAGGAGAATTGTGGTGCCCCTTCGTTACTGGGCAACTGGCGAATTACTTGGTTTCAATCAGAGAACAACAATCGAAAACTATGAAGAGTTTAATATCAAGAAATACTTTATAACTCCTACTTATCCTAAACATCTTAACTTGTATGGATTATATGAGAACTATGACGCCATTCAAAAAGCGGGATATGTAGTGGTTGCAGAAAGTGAGAAATCAGTTTTAAAAAGAGATAGTCTTGGCGATAGTACCGTGGTCGCTCTTTCAGGTAAAAGCATATCAGACGAGCAAGTGCGAATTCTTATCGGTCTTAATGTGGAAGTTGTTATTGCATTAGATAACGATGTTGATGTGAACGAAGTAAGATTTATCTGTGATAAGTTTAAAAACATTAGAAAAGTATCTTATATAAAAGATTTTATGGGAATTTTGCAGCACAAAGATGCGCCTATGGATGCGCGTAACAAAGATTATCAATTCTTGTTTGACAACAGAATTGTTTACGATAGAAATGAACAGCGCAAATATCAAGAAAGTTTGAAAAAAGAAGGATAGAAAAATGAGTGAAAAGAAAAAGAATAAAACAGAAAAGGTCTTAGAGCACCTGCATACATACGGTTGTATTACGAGCTTAGAAGCCATTGATTTGTACAAGGCTACTCGTTTGAGCGATATTATTTTTAGGCTTAGAAATAGAGGTATAAAGATACAGACTATAGACATTCCCTTTGTCGATTCAAATGGCACAAAGTCTATATATGGCAAGTATGTTTTGGTTGAGGGTTGAGCATGATATTGTATTTTGAAAATTCATACGGCAACAGAAGGATTGTTGCTGAGCCAGCAACCGAAGAGGATGCTATGAAAGAAATACATAAGTTCTGTAATGATAGAAACTTTAAAATCTATTACACAAGAAGTTGGCGTGATAAAGAGGGTCTTAAGGTGTTTGATGTCGGCTCTCACACAGAATTCTTCTATTTAGACGATAAATAAAATGGTGATTTTAAGAGGTAGACTATGAAGATAAATGTAAATTTATATGGTGGAAAAGGAATCTTTGGTGGTAGAGAAGCACCATTGGAAGCAGATGAAATTTATTGTGATATGTATGAACAATGCACTTTTTATAAAGAAGGCAAGTGTTTGAGATGTCGTAGTTTTCTTGCACCTACTTGTAAGTTTGGTAGAAATAATATTATTAAAGGTTATACAAGTAGGGCTATGAAGTATTATGACTTTAAAAATAAATATCAGAGCGATGAAGTTTATAATAAGTTAAATTATCCTAAGAAACTAGTTGCTGTTATTGGCGATAATCTTTATATGAATTTAAAGTTCACTCTTGTTCGCAAAAGAAGAGAAACAGATGAAAAATGGAAACGAGATGTAGACGGATATCTTATTAGTGAAGTAGGTTTCTGTTCTGGTGATGTTTTTATTCCTCTCAATGAAGTTACAGATGCTTTACTTTATGCAATTTTTTCTTATAAACCACACGCAATGATGGGTGGTGTTATCGAAGATTATCAGAAGAAAGTTGTACCAGAAGTGCTTCAAGATTTAAAGAAAGCTGCACCAAATATTTATAATGACTTTATTGTAAAACATCCTGAGTACGATATTGCACCGAATTATATTGGCAAAAAAGCATATGTTAATTCACTAAAGCCAAATACAAAGTTCAAGTACAAAGGTTGCGAATGGTTTTATGACGGTGAATATGTTTCAACTGAAAACTTTGATATTGGATTATCTTCTCCTTGGTGGAGCGATGGTGTAAAGCGTTCAGATATTAGAATGAAAGTTACTGATAAGATGTTATTTGAAATCAATGACAATTCAATTGTTGATGAAGACACAAAATTTGAATAATAAAATTACGATTTTAAGTAGGTGAAAATATGGAAGTATATTTCAAGAATGATGGTTCATATGGTCAAAGCGCAGTAAAAGTTCCTATTATTGTTAATGGCAAACCAATTGGTTTTATATGCGAAGTAACAGAAGAACTTGTTACTTGTTATTTGTGGAATAGATATATTCAGAAAGAAGTACTTGGTATTCATTTCTCAGGAGAAATAGACATTAGTTCTATTGGTATTGAATGTTAAAATTGCAGTTTTAAGAGGTGATAATATGAAAGAAATTTTAGGAAATAATTTGGAACAGTTTTTTAATAAGGAAATTAACGGAAAGCGCACATACAAAGGCAGCGAATATGAAGTTTGGGAAGTATCAAATGAAGTGTTTGATATTATGTGCGATATGACAGATGAAACATTTGAAGAGTTGGCTGGCGAAGACGCTTGGTGGAGAAGTGCAGAGGGAAGTAATCTTGGCGTTCCTGATACGAAAGTTTATATCAATGGTCACGAAATGTTGGGCTGGGCTGGTGAGCCTTGGGATGACGAAGATGAAGACGATGACTTTGAAATTTGCACAAGTAGTCTAACTGATTATATGTGCGATGTAATTGGTGCATCTCAGCCTAGAAATGTTTGTGCTTTAGCAGTTGATTTGGCAAAGTATAATGGCATTACTATGGGTGAACTATTTACGAAATACGAAGGATAAGGTGTAGAATGGCTAACGGTATATTCAAAGTGAAAAACATAGATAACCTTACGACAGAGCAAGTTAAAGGCAGACCCCTTAAGTGCGACAATGTTCTCTGGGGCACTATAAGCCACGCAGATGAAGATTATTTATATGGTGAATTTGAACACGATGGTGACGGTGAATTAGTTGTTAATCTTTATGCCAGCGATAAGTGTTCAATGGAAATACGAGGTGATTAAATGGCGAGATTAACAAGTGAGCAGTTACAAGCTCTTATGAAGAAAGAGGGCGTTGACCGAATCTGGTCGTGGTCGAAAATTAATTGTTTTCATACCAGTCCTTATGAGTATTATTTGAAATACATAAAGAAAGCAAAAGAAGATAGAGCAGATTCAATCTATACAACCACAGGTGGTCTTGCTCATAACATCTTAGAGAAATTTTACACAAATGAGATTCCTTATGAGAAAATGATAGATGAATTTGAAGATGGTTGGATAGTAGCAGCAGAGATTGCAGACCTTAAATTCGATAGAGCTGATGAAGAAAGAAATGGCAAGATTAAGGATAAGTATTATGAGAACCTTGTTCACTTCTTTAATAACCATACCGTCTTAAAAAATAAGCCAGTCATTGAACAGTTTGTTAAAGTTAAAGTTGGCGAGAATTTATTTCAAGGATACATTGACCTTACTTTCAAAGATGATGAGGTTTGTATCAATATTGTGGATTTTAAAACTTCAAGTATTTATAAAGGTGCCAAGGCAGAAAACGAGAGCGGTCAGTTGGTATTGTATGCTTTGAGTCTAATGCAACAAGGTGTACCAAAGGATAAGATTAAGATTTGTTGGAACTTCCTCAAGTATGTATCTATTCAGTACCAGCAGAAAAATGGTGAAATTAAAACAAGAGAAGTTGAGCGTTGTAAGATTGGTGAAAGCTTACAGTCAAATGCGAAAACTTGGTTGAAGGCATATAAATATGAGCCAGATGAATATTTGAAGGAAATGCTTGATACCAATAGCATTGATTGTCTTCCTGAAGAAGTAAAATCCAAGTATGTTATTTCCGATTGCTATGTTTATGTTGATTTAACAGAAGAGTTGATTAATAAGTGGACTGAGCATGTTATTACCGTTATTAAGGATATTGAGTTGAGAGAGGCAGATTATGCTGAGACTCAGAGCGATGCTTGTTTCTATGACACTGACGAATCGGTAAAGGCACAAAGTTATTACTTTGCAAATCTTTGTGGATACAGCAGAAACCTTCACAAGCCTTATGATGAGTATTGTAAGAGACTTGAGGCTGCTCAGAATGGAACCGATATGTTTGGCGGATTACTTGGAAGCGAGACGGTTTCTAAAAGTAGTAATGTTATAAATAATAAGAGTGACGAACTGGATTTGTCGTGGCTCGATAATATCTGAGGTGCAACATATGGGATGTAATTGTAAACACAATCAGCGAGAAATTGCCGAAGGCAGAAAAGCTATTAATGAGTTACGAGAACTATTCATTCAACGAATGACAGTGGATAGCGACCATAATGACCGCAGAAGAAAAGACTACAATCAAGCCATATTTTGCAAGTTCACAGAAGATGGAGAACATGAACAAGTATTTTGTGGTACAACAATGGAAATGGTTTTACAGTGCTTTGATGATGCAGTAAAAGATTGGCGAAGGTCTTGGTGCGATGTTGAGAACTGTACAAGAAAATAAAAGCTGAATTTTAAGAGGTAGATTATGAAGCATAAGGAATTAAAGGTAACAAAGCAAATGTTATACGATAGCCGACACCAAGGATATAGTGTCTATGGCACTAAAAAGGGGTATTGTGACCTGCACAATTGTTGTGAAACATGCAACCCAAAGGTGAGGTTTTGGTGCGAGGTCATTAAGAAGATTGAAAATTTGCAGACAAAGATTATTGAAAAATCGCTGGTAGATTAAATTTTTTTAGAGGTAATAATTATGGAAAATGGAAAGATGGATGTAATGGGTATCAATATTGATATCTCACAGGTATTAGGTCAGAAAATTGTAGACCAATATATTGCTCAGTTAGATGAGCAAAATATGGTTGAGTTGATGAATTATATAAGTAGCGATTTGTTCACAACGACTTCTTATTATGATTGGGAGAAGAAAGAGCAAGTTTCTAAAATGGTAATTAAGCAGCGAGAAAAAGATAGTTGGGGCAACTACAGAGATAAAGATGTGCCAATTGGAGAACTTATTAAGAATCAATTCAACGCAAGAATAAAAGAAGAATTAGCTAAAAAAGTAGAAGAAATTATTGCTACAGATGATTATAAAGAAAAGATTGAACAGATTGCCAATGAATTAGTTGATTATTCTGTGAATGGTTATAAAGAAGATATGAAGAACAGAATTAGAGAAAGATTGGTTGGCAATGTTATGAATACAACTCCTTATTATGATGGCGTTGATTTAAAATATTTAATTAATGAAGAGATTAATAGAAGATTGCAATATTAATGAACAATTAAAAGTTTAATTTTAAGAGGTAGATTATGAATATTTCAACAGAAGATATGAAAGGTTGTATCCAAGAATGGTTTGCACAAGCATATTCTTTTGAAGATTTGGCAGACATTTTTTATGCTGTTAAATCTGAAACAGATAAACAATTTATTTATATGGCAGAGCGAATCTCAAGTATCAAACAATTAAAAGATTAGTTTTAAGAGGTAATTTATGATTATTGTTGAAGGTAAAGAAATTAACAATCTGTACGAAGCCTATCTTTGGCTTCATGAAGCGTGGATGTATGAACCGTTCAATATTTGGTATGAAGAGTTTGGCAAGAAGGATTCTGAGTATTATAGAGAATGCATTTTTGTAGAACCAGTAAGAGGTCACGAATGTATGGGCAGCTATGATATATGCAGCCTTAAAGAGTTTGAGAGTTTTTTATACGAACATTAAAAGATTCATTTTAAGAGGTAATAAATATGAATGAAATTATTAGTATGATTAATGATGATTTATCTTATGAGGAATTAGGTGAGATAACAAGGACAGTACTATCAAAAATTTATTCTAAATTAAGAGAAGAAGGTTTGTACAATCCTATTGCCATTGTTAAATCTCTGGGCAGCGATGAATATGATGTCGAAATGATATTCATTGATGGGTCATCTCATAATACGGGCGAGTGGTATCAACAAACATTTTATTTATAAAAGATTCTTTTAAGAGGTAAAAATATGAAATCAACAGATTATATGTTGAAATATCTTGGCGAAGGCGATTTATCTGCTTTTGACAAAATCGCACCAACATTTGAAAAAAAAGTAAATGAAGCAATTAGAGAAGAGTTCAAGCAAGTTCTTAATGCAGAGCCAACTCCAAGAGATAAAGAAATTGAGGAAATTCTTCACCAAGAAAAAGAAGAGTACGAAATCAAGAAAAAAGAATTTTATACAAATCCGCTACATTGGTCAAATAACAAGAGAAGGATGCACGGCTTACCTGTTCTTCGTGGAAGAGTCAACAAATGTAGAAGTAAGAAATTTCCTTCTTTTAGACCGACACCAAGAGTATTCTTTTTAATAGAAGATATTATAGAAGAAACTTTATGTGAGAATTGGAAAGATGATAAATTTTTCGATAAGTTTGTTGATATTAAACATATTGATGTAGGTGATAAAAATTTATTTTTTATTGAACAATAAAATATCGTTTTTAAGAGGCAATATGAGAAAACATGAAAAAGTTTTAATTATGCAGGACGAAGACATATCTGTATACAACGAAGATTTTCTTTCTTGTGTTCCAAACAGCATGAAAATTGGTGGAGTCATTACCGTTGTTAACAATCACAACAATGAAAGCCGTCACAAAGAATGGAAATGGTTTCAGTATGATAACGGACAAATGTTCAATGATAAATCTTATGTAATAGATATGCTTTCTGATTTTGTAAGGCAGCTATAAAATTAACATTTTAAGAGGTAAGGATAGATGAAACTTAATGAAACATCAGAGTGGAACAATGTACATAATGCGAATGTGCTTGAATCATTGACGGCAACTAACACAATAATAGCAGCAGATAGCGCAATGTTTATTAGAATTCCTAAAACCATAGCTCGTGTAAGGCTATGTGGTGGAATTACTATAAACATTGATGATACTATGGCATTTACTAAACCTACACCAGAACAAATTAAAAATCTTAAAGAAACATTTTGTATTGATGTAGAATTATTGGACTAATAAAACAGGGATTTTAAGAGGTAAGATATGAAATTATTTAAGGATTTAAAGAGATGCAAAGGTCATAGAAAAGAATATAGAATTAAGCCTAAAATTAAATTCTATGTAGATAAAGAAAGTTATGATTTTTCATTTCTCCCAACGATATTGTGGATGCCTTGGATTTATAGATATCCCAACAGTGAGGGCGTAATTGATATATGGTGGTTACATTTTCATATTTTAATTGGCAAATGGGAAGCAAAATGAGGTGTAGGTTATGATATACACAAGTTATTTTGCAAAACTTAAATCGTTGCCACCCGATGTTATGCCAATTTCAATTTGTGGCAAAGTTCCTGATTGGTATAAGGGGGCGCAATATAAGAAGTTGGCACCTAAGTATAATTTCTTTATGGAATGGAAAAGAAATCACGATAATGATTATTATATTAAGTGCTTTAATGAACAGGTGTTAAGCAAGTTAAGTCCTCACGCAGTAATTACCGAATTATATGTTTTGTCACAAGGTAAAGATGTCGCTCTTATTTGCTATGAGAAGCCAAGCGACTTTTGCCATAGACACTTAGTAGCCAATTGGCTGAATGAACATATGATTGAATGTAAAGAGTGGACAAAATAACACGAAGATTTTAAATAAAGAGGTGGAATTATGTTTAATAATATTAGAAATGTATTGGACGATTTTGAAAATACCGTAAGCAAAGTAGACAATGGAGAATCAATAACAAGAGAAGAAGAAGCGGCTGTTTGGTATTCTGATTTTCGTTTAGCCGAGGCTCTGTTAAGAGACTGGAGCGGTGCTGAAAGAGTTGCGGCAATCATTCTATCCGAAAAGGGAATGGTTGAAAATATTGGATTTAAGTTTAATAACGATATTGCTTTTAAAGATTAAACGATTAAAACAAAGATTTTAAGTTGAGGTAAAATTATGAAGTTAAAAGAAATAACGCTTGTGCTTGAAAATTGTGAGTGTATTACAATTGATGGAAAGTATATCGGGGATTTTTTGGTAGAAGATATTCGTACCAGCATTCAAAGAATTGCTTGCAACGCCATTGATAAAATGGATGTTGCATATACATTTGCAATTGAAATTCATAAAGATGCCAACAAATTGCATAGTAAATTTGATAGAAAGCCAATTTTCGACAGACTCACTTCTTGGGATGATATTACAAGCATACAATTTGAATTGTTCCAAGATTATGTTAAAGATGGTCAAGAACCAATCGTGGAACATTATGATTATTATGTTCATTGGACTGGCGAAAGCGACCAAGAAAACGATTCTCAGAAAAGTTATATTAGTAATGTTGGTAATCTCTATATAGTTATTGCAGATGGCAAAGATGTCGAAGACTTCTTTGACAAAGAGGCGATTGATAATGAAGAATATATGGATTTTATCTGTTCTATGTATGACATTGGAGACAAGTATAGCGAAAAATAAGCATATAAAATAAAGGTTTTAAAAGGCTGGAACACATGGACGAAAAGAAATATGTAACCTTGGAAATGTTTGAGGAATATCATAAGCGACTTATGGAATACATAGGAATGCACGATGATTTGATATTAAATGGCGAAACAACTTGTCCTAAGTGTGGTGCAACTATTACAAGTGACAAGTGCGATAAGTGTGTAATTGAGAGCGAGACTGAAGAATAAAATAAGACAAGGGGATGGGTGGGATTATATTCTCACCCTAAATGTGATTATGAATGCAGAAGAAAGATTATTGGAATATGGTTACGAAGATGTAAAGTATCTTGTTAATGAGAGTTATGATGATGCTCTTATTGGTGTAAGCGAAGACGGCAGAGCCATTTATGACTATGACAAAATGGTAGATTGGCTTGTGGATAAATATGATTGGACTGATGAGGAAGCGGTGGAATGGATTGAATATAACACCATTAGAGCACTCCCTTATTTTGGCGAGGGAGCGCCGATAATTATGTTCCCATTGCCGACACAATAAAAAAGTTTAAAGAATTTTCTTAAAAGTACTTGACAAGTCTTTATTATTGTGATATAATATCAGCGTAAGAGATTAGTGTCTTTTATAATTATAATAAATAAATTTATAAAAAATAAGTCGAGGTGTATATGTTTAAGATTTACAACGAAGATTGTTTACAGACAATGAAGAAAATTAACAGGGTTGGAGGAAAAGTGGATATCGTACTTACTTCGCCTCCGTATAACACTGGCAGAAATAGTGGAAATCTTGAAAGAGGAATGGATAATCACGAAAGAAGATATGATATTTATCTCGAACAAAGAAACACGGATGAATATACTGATTGGACGATAGATATTTTTAACCACTATGATTCTATTTTAAAAGAAAACGGTTGTATTCTATACAATATGTCTTATGGCAATGAAAACCCTGAGCAGATGTATTTAACAATTGCTGAAGTAATTAACAAGACCAATTTTACAATCGCTGATACAATTATATGGAAAAAGAAGTCGGCTTTGCCTAATAATGTTAGTCATAATAAGCTTACAAGAATTTGCGAATTTGTCTTTGTATTCTGTAGAAAAGATGAATACAAAACATTTGTTGCAAATAAAAAGGTTAAAAGCCAAAATGAGAGAACTGGACAGAAGTTCTATGAAAATATTTTTAATTTTGTTGAAGCAAAAAACAATGATGGCACAAACAAACTAAATAAAGCTACATATTCTTCTGAGCTTTGTGAGCAACTATTAAATATATATGCGAAACCGAATGCTATTATTTATGATAGTTTTAATGGAACTGGAACTACTGGTGTTGCCTGCATCAAGTTAGGTTTAAATTATATTGGCAGTGAGTTATCAGAAGAGCAGTGCAAATTTAGCATTGATAGATTAAATAGTGTGTTAGAAGAGATTAAGTCCGCTAATGTCGGTTAATTGATAGAAAGGTAATATACATATGTACAAGATTATAAACGGCAATTGTCTTGATGTTATGAGAGAAAAAATTCCAGATAATTGCATAGATTTGACGGTAACAAGTCCACCATATGATAATTTAAGAAAATATAATGGATATTGTTTTGATTTTGAAGGCATAGCAAGAGAGTTATATCGTATAACAAAAGACGGTGGCGTGGTTGTCTGGGTAGTCGGTGATAAAACCGAAAGGGGTTCGGAATCTGGAACATCATTTAAACAGGCATTGTATTTTAAAGAAATTGGCTTTAATTTACACGACACTATGATTTGGCGAAAGACTAATCCAATGCCCAAAGTAAAAACAAAAAGATATTTTGATGTTTTTGAATATATGTTTATTTTTTCAAAGGGAACCCCCAAGACATTTAACCCAATAATGCAGCAATGTAAAATGGGTGGTAAAAAGTATGATTCAACTTGCAAAAATATGGGTGGTGAAAATGGGAGAACTAAAAAATCTTTTATATTAAACAATGAAAGATATAAAGATAATATTTGGGATATTGCAATTGCTCAAAATAAAACATCTCATCCAGCAGTGTTTCCCGAACAAATTGCTAATGACCATATTGTTAGTTGGAGTAACGAGGGAGATTTAGTGTTTGACCCGTTTGTTGGTAGCGGCACAACTGGTAGGATGGCTGTATTAAATAATAGAAAATTTATTGGTATAGATATTAGCAAAGAATATTGTGAAATGTCAAAAGAAAGAATTGAAAATATAATTAATAACAAATAAGGTTATAAGGGAGAATAATGAATGTATTTTATAGATAGATACTATGACCATTATGTTATAAAGAGAAAAGAAGATAATAGTATTGTATTTCACTATGATAATTTTATAGAAGCAGAAAAAGAGTTAAAAGAATTAATTGGCGATAAAGAAAATCAAAGTATCATTAAAAATAATGGTCAAAATTATACAGTATATCATTTACATTCAGATTTATCTAACGGAGTCACAAATATTGACTCCGTTACAAAATACAAAGAATATGTAGAATGTGCAAAGTCTCTTGGTATGACCGCTCTTGCCTTTGCGGAACACGGCAATATTTTTGAGTGGGTTCATAAGAAAGAAGCAATTGAAGCCGCAGGAATGAAATACATCCACGCCGCCGAGGTTTATTTAACAACAGACAAAGATATCGAAAACAAACATAGAGATAATTATCACTGTGTATTAATCGCCAAGAATTATGACGGTGTAAAAGAGTTAAATAAATTAATCTCTGCTTCCTTTAATAGAAATGATTATCATTACTATTACGCACCTCGAATTGGTTTTGATGAGTTATATACTACATCAGATAATATTATTGTCACTACGGCTTGTCTTGGCGGAGTTATCAATAAAGCCGACAACAATCTTAAAACTGAGTTTTTGAAATTCTTAATTAAGAATAAACACAGATGCTACCTTGAAGTGCAGCATCATAATTGTACAGACCAAGCCATATATAATAAGATTCTTTATGCAATTCATCAAAAAACGGGAATACCACTTATTGCAGGAACTGATACACATTGCTTAAATGATACTCATATAGAGGGTAGAAGCATTCTGCAAAAGGCTAAAAATGTATTCTTTTCCGATGAGGAGTCTTGGGATTTAACCTTTAAGACATATGACGAATTGGTTGAAGCATATAGAAAGCAAAATGCATTGTCTGAAGAGGTGTGCTTACAAGCCATTGAAAATACAAATGTAATGGCAAGTTCTATTGAGGAATTCAAATTAGACTATTCAAAGAAATATCCTAAGTTATACAACGATTCAGAAAAAGCTTTAAAAGAAAAGATTGTACAAGGCATTAAAAATAGGGGCATTGCCAAGTACGATAACTTTAATGAATATAAAAAGAAAATTCAGTATGAATTAGAGACTTATAAGTACAATGGTGCAATTGACTTTCTGTTACTTGAAGAAGACTATAAATCTGAATTAAAAAGACAAGGTGTAAGTTATGGCTATTCCAGAGGTTCGGTTAGTGGAAGCATAATCGCATATTTGCTTGGAATTACAGAAGTGGATTCTATTAAATACGGTCTTAATTTCGAGCGATTTATGAATAAGGAGAGGGTTTCACTTGCCGATGTTGATACAGACTGGAGCAAGAAAGATAGATACAAGGTAAGAGAATACTTGTTTAATAAAGAAGGATTGTATTGTTGCGACATTATCACCTTTAATACCATTGCTTTAAAGGGTGCTATCAAAGATGTCGGTAGAGCATTGGGTTTAAGTGTCGATGAAACACAGACCATTAGCGACGCAGTATATCAAGACGAAGACAAAAAAGATTGCATTGATGATTTTTATATTAAGAAGTATCCAGAGCTATTTAAATATGTAGATATTGTAAAAGGTACAATTGTTTCTGTTGGCAACCACCCAGCGGGTCTTGTTGTATCGCCATTCCCGATAGATGAGTGGTTCGGCTTATGCAGTACCAAAACAAATGAGAATATGATTTCTCAAATTAATATGAAAGAATTGGACGGTCTACAATTTGTTAAGTTGGATGTTCTTGGTCTTGATTGCGTTGGTTTGATTAATGAAACCTGTGATTTAGCTGGCATTCCAAGAATTACACCCGACAATATTTCATTTGACGATAAAAGGGTTTGGGATGAAATTAGAGACGATTGTACGATGATATTCCAGTTTGAGTCGTCATATGCTGGTGACTATATTAAGCAGTTGCTTAGCGATGAAACAATTGCCAAAATCAAAAAGGAGAACGAAAACTTCTCATATATAGATTTGATGTCAATGGCAAACGGCGCCATTAGACCTGCTGGCGCAAGTTATCGTGATGAGTTGTCGAGAGGTGAATATCGTGATAACGGACATGAAGCATTGAATAAATTCCTTGCTCCAACACTTGGATATTTGGTGTATCAGGAGCAAATCATTGAGTTTTTACATAGTTTTTGTGGCTATACAATGGGCGAAGCCGATATTGTACGAAGGGGTTTTGCAAAGAAAACTGGCACTGATAAGTTTATACCCAAGATTAAAGAAGGTTTTAATAAGACCATGAAAGAAAAGTATGGTGTTGGTGAAGAAGAGTCAAATAAACTTATTGAAAACTTTATCCAAGTTATTATTGATGCAAGTTCGTATCTTTTCTCTCTGAACCATGCTACGCCTTATAGTTTTCTTGGATATGTTGTCGGCTGGCTAAGATGTTATTACAAATTAGAAACAGTTACAACGGCTTTAAATATTTACGAAGGCGATTCAGATAAGTGCTTAGAAATATTGCAATATGCTAAAAAACATAATATCGAACTCAAGCCAATTAAGTTTGGCAAGTCTGGTAGTTTTTATACTATGGACAAAGAGAACGGAGCTATCTATAAGGGTATTAGCAGCATCAAGTTTTGTAATGCTCAAATCGCAAATGAATTATTGGAACTGTCAAAGAATAAATATGGTTCTTTTATAGATTTGTTAAAGGATATAAAAGAGAAAACAACATTAAATTCAAGACAGCTCGATATTCTTATTCGACTTAATTTCTTCTCTGATTTTGGCAACAACAAATATCTTTTGAATATGAATGAGATTTATGATAAGTTCGCTAATGCAAAAATCATTGCAAAGAAAAAGATGGAAGAGTTGGGAGTTACAGAATATCTTATGACAAAATATTCTGGCAAAGAAACGCCAAGTCAGTATCGTGATATTGATAATGAGGGATTGATTAAGGAACTTTGTAGTCAAATAAACAATGAGCCTCTTGGTATAATAGAGCAGATTTCTTCTGAAGTTGAGTTTCTTGGATACGCCAATTATACTAATAAGGATATATCTGAACATTATTATATTGTCACAAGTTTTGACGATAGTAAAAGTGCAACTCGCCCATATTGCACTCTCTATAGAATAAGTGATGGCGAAAAAATAGATACAAGGGTGAATAGGTCTGAAGTATTTAAGAGAAACCCATTTGGGCTGTTCTCAATAATCAATATGCCTGTGACCACATATGAATATAAGAAAATTAAAGATGGAGACAAGTGGGTAGATTCTACGGAAATGAGAGTTGTAATGGCTGAATATGAGGTTATAAAATGAGTGAAGTGAAACAATTTAAATTTAAAGGGGTAATCATTAGATGTACTTATGACACGCCAGATTATAAAATATACGCTGTCGAAGTTAACGAAAAAGACTATCCCGATATTAAACAAAATAAATATGGCAATGTCAGTATTTTAGGAGAGCTGAGTGACCTGACATTGGGAGTCGAATACGAAATTACAGCCGAAGAACAAACTAATAAGTACGGAATAAGTTATAAGGTTATTAACATCAAGCGTGATGTACCAACCACTACTGCAGGCACATACGCCTTTCTCTCTGAAATCCTCACATATAATCAAGCAAGTGTTTTAGTAGAGCATTACCCCAATATTATTCAGAAGGTTAAAGATAACGACCTAGACGATATAGACCTTTCTAAACTTAAAGGTATAGGCGAAAAGACATTTGCGATTATTAAGGATAAAATAATTACCAACTTTGCTTTGATGGATTTGGTAATCGAATTTAAAAATGTTTTGTCAATGAATATGATTAAGAAAATTTATGATAAATATTCTTCCATTGACAAACTTAAAGAGAAGTTAAAGAGCGAACCCTATACCACATTAACTAGAATTTCTGGCATTGGTTTCAAGACCGCAGATAGTATTATTCTTCAGTTACAAAAAGAAAATATAATCGACTTTGGTTATGATGTTAAAACTTCGCCAGACCGTTGTCTGTCCTGTATTTTATATCTGTTGGAAGAGAACGAGAACGAAGGACATACCAATATGAACTTGGCTGACCTTAGACAGCAGTGCCTTAGAACGGTGGCTGCCTGTGCCGACCACTTTGTAAATGTTATCAAAGATGACAACATTTATTACAATAAAGAAGATATGACGGTTGCCCTTCGTAAAACATACGAAACTGAAAAGTACATTGCAGATACAATTCTTGCCAATGTTCATAATGCAAACAATGTATGGGATTATGATGTTGAAAAGTATAGGCGAGTTGGCGAATTCGAACTGTCGGACGAACAGATAAAAATTCTTGATGTAGTGTGCAAAAACAACATTGCCATTCTAAATGGTTTTGCTGGTTCTGGTAAAACCTATTCAACCAAAGGAATTATTAATATGTTGAAGAATAATAATAAATCCTTTAGACTATTTTCACCCACAGGAAGAGCAGCGAAGGTTTTACACGAGAACACCAAAGAAGATGCTTCTACCATCCACAGGGGGCTTGGTTATATTCCGCCTAACACTTGGACATACAACGAAGAACACAAGTTATTTTGTGATATTGTGATTGTTGATGAGTTTAGTATGGTTGATATTTGGCTATTCAAAAAGCTGCTTGACGCAATTGATTTCAAGTGTACAAAGTTGCTTATGATTGGCGATAATGCACAGTTGCCGTCTGTATCATGTGGCAATTTGCTTCACGACTTTATGGAAGCAAACATAATCCCCACTGTTACTTTGAATAAGATTTTTAGATATTCAAGCGGAGGTCTGATGAGGGTGGCAACCGATACGAGATGTTGTCAGTCGTACTTAACAAATGATATGAAGTCTAAGGCAACTGTATTTGGCGACAATCAAGACTATATGTTTATTGATTTGGCTTCCGAATTAATTCCAAGAAATGTGGTGGCTTTGTATAAAAAGTTGTTGGACAATGGTAGCAGCATTGAAGATATCCAAGTATTAACGGCAAAGAATGTTGGCGATTGTGGTTCTGTGGCTTTAAATAATATGATTCAGAGAGTTGCCAACCCCAATTATGGTAGCGAAGTTAATATGAAGGTAGGAGATACTACTTATTATGAAGGTGATTTAATACTTCAGACGGTTAACAATTACAACGCAGAGTTAGCAAGGGACGAAAAAGGCGTTGACGATATGTATTTTGGCTTAGACGACGAACCAGAGACTGCATTTGTAGCCAATGGAGAAACCGCCATTATAAAAGAGATTTGCAATACATATGTAATTGCCGATTTCAATGGTGTTCGTGTTAAGTATTATAGAAACGATATGAATATGGTTAAGCTGGGGTATGCCATCTCAATTCATAAATCGCAGGGTGGAGGCTTTAAAACGGTAATTTTATGTTCTCCGCAGAGTCACATCTTTATGTTAAATTCCAATCTTCTGTATGTTGGACTTACACGAATGAAAGAAAAGTTATATCATTTGGGAAGTTTGCAGAGTGTAAATCAGGCTGTTAAGAAGAAAGCAAATTTGACTCGCCATACATTTATGCAAAAACTTTTAAAAAATTTATAAAACCTATTGACAAATCAATTTTGATTGTGTATAATATTACCGTAACAATTTAGGGTTTCTAAAAATTTTAGAAGCCCTAACAAATAAAGTTATAAAAATATTAAGAAAGGCAAAAGAAAAATGAGCGATAAGAAGACTCAGAAGAAGTCGAACAAGAAGGGGGGCAAGTGCAAGATTAAGTGCCGCACCTGTCAGTTTTACATTCCCGAAGATGACTATTGCACCGAAAAGGACATTGAATATTGCACCAAGCAGACCAATGTAAATTTCTCTAAGTGCGACGACTATTTAATCCGAGAAAATTTAGTTATGTTTTGAGGTGAAAGATGATAAATCAGATTGAATTAGATATGATGAAGGGTATGGTTTCAATTCTTAATGAAGCCGCCAATGCTTATTACAACACTGGTACACCCATTATGTCAGATGAACAATTCGATGCAAGACTTGAAGATTTAAGACAGTTAGAAGAAGAAACTGGTTTTGTATTGGCGAATTCCCCTACTCATAATGTAGGTGCAAAGGTATTGACCGAGCTTAATGAAATAGCACACTCTCATCCCATGCTTAGTCTTGAGAAGTGTCATACTGTTGAAGAGCTTGTTAAGTTTGCCAATAATAAGGAGCTGATAGCAAGCATTAAGCTTGACGGCTTAACTTGTTCTCTGACCTACAAAGACGGCATTCTTGCAAGTGCGGAAACTAGAGGCAATGGCTATATAGGTTCCGACATTACCGAGCATGTTAAACAGTTTAAGAATGTTCCTTTAAAGATTAATAAGGAAGGAACTTATATTGTGGATGGCGAAGCAATTATTACTGATGAAGATTTTGCCGAAATCAATAAGAATGGTGAGTTTAAAAATAGCCGTAATTTAGCCGCTGGTACACTTGCCGTTCTTGACACATCTTTGGTAACAAAGAGAAAGTTGAGATTTATAGCTTGGGATGTTATTGAGGGCGGCGGCAATAGCCTCAAAGATAATTTAAATGGGGCAAAAGGTTTAGGCTTTGATGTCGTGCCGTTTTGGTCTGCTGTTAATTTAGACCCCAAGAAGCTGCAGAATACAATTGATTATGTATTTGACTATGCAGAAGAAGATGGACTGCCTTGTGATGGCATCGTATTTAAGTTTAACGACATAGAATACGGCAAGTCTCTTGGTGCTACAAGCCACCACTTTAAGAATGGCATCGCTTATAAGGCTAAAGACGATGTGTATGAAACTGAGTTGATTGATATAGATTGGACAATAGGCAAGTCTGGGCAGATTACTCCTACTGCCGTATTCAAACCAGTAGACATAGACGGCTCAACTGTTGAGAGAGCATCTGTTCATAACATTTCTATTCTAACAAGTTTGGATTTGCATAAGGGTGATATTATCGAAGTCTATAAGGCAAACCAGATTATTCCTCAAGTAAAAAGAAATGTTTCAGCCGATGAGAGAACGGCATTGGGCAAAGAGCGCGACCATATCTTTATTCCGTCTACTTGCCCCATTTGTGGCGGTGATACGGAGATTAAGCAAGACAACGATTCGAAAGTTCTTATGTGTACCAATGACAATTGCAAGGGTAAGCTGCTTGGTAGGTTAACTCATTTTGTTTCTAAAAATGCAATGGATATAGAAGGAATGAGCGAAGCAACAATAGAAAAGTTCATTGAACTTGGTTGGCTTTCTTCTTTTAAAGATATTTATAATCTCAAACCCCACTATTATGAAATGATGAATATAGAGGGTTTTGGTGAGAAGTCCGTTAATAAGTTGCTTGATGCTATTGAAAATAGTAGAAACACCACGCTTGACAGGTTTATTTATGCATTAAGTATTCCAGATGTAGGACGCAGTACCGCAAAAACAATTGCTTCACGCTTTGAAGATTTTCATAGTTTCGTTATAAGGTCTTCCGATTTTGACTGGGAGGAACTTGATGGAATCGGTTCCCAAACAGCAGAAAAAATTAATGAATTTATTCGCAATCATATCGGTGAAATAAGAGAACTCGCAAAAGAGTTGGAGTTTGAGACAATCGAAGAAGTCGTAACTTCCAACAATCTATTTGGATTGACCTTTGTTATTACTGGCTCTCTTAATCATTTTGCCAATAGAGACGAAGCAAAAGAAAGGATAGAGGCTGCTGGTGGCAAGGTAAGTGGTTCAGTTTCAGCGAAGACTTCTTATCTTGTAAATAATGATATTACATCTACAAGCGGTAAGAACAAGAAGGCAAAAGAGTTAAACATTCCTATCATAGACGAAGAAGAATTGATTAGAATGTTAAACTCATAAATATATATAAAGAAAGGATATAGATATGGCTAATACAGTTGTAAAAAGAGACGGTCATATTGTGTCGTTTAACAAAGATAAAATTAGCATAGCAATTCTCAAGGCTATGAAGCACGGTAGCGGCATCGAAAAAGAGAAAATCGCAAATGATATCGCCAACGAAATCGAAATGGAATTGAGGGATGTTGAGCAAGTATCAATATCTGATATCGAAGCGCTGGTGTACAATAAGCTTATTTCCAAAAAGCAAAGACTTACTGCCAAGGCATACGAAGATTATCGAGCAGTAAGAGAATATCAGAGGCAGCACAACACCATTGACAACAAAGTGCTAGGCATTATTGACGGCACTAATAAAGCGTCTTTATCTGAGAACTCAAATAAAAATGAAGCTTTGATTTCTACTTGTAGAGACTTGGTAGCCGAAGAAGTTTCTAAGGATATTTCTCTTAGAATGATGCTGCCTCCTCATATTGCTCAGGCTCACCAAGATGGCATTATTCATATTCACGACCTTGGGCATTATCTAAATCACAGTTTCAATTGTTGTCTTGTTAATCTTGAAGATATGCTTCAGAATGGTACGGTCATCAATGGAAAGATGATTGAAAAACCTCATAGTTTCCGAACTGCTTGTACCATTGCTACACAGATTATTGCACAGGTTGCGTCAGCTCAGTTTGGTGGTCAAACTATCACTCTTTCGCATCTTGCACCTTTTGTAAGAATTAGCGAAGAGATAATCAGAAAAGAAGTAGAGGAAGAAGCTCATGAACTTTGGGATGAAAATCTTATAACTGCTGACGCAATTGAATCGGTGGTTGCAAAGCGTCTTGCCAAAGAGGTTCGTGATGGTGTACAGACATTCCAATATCAGATAAATACACTCCAGACCAGCAACGGACAGTCACCCTTCCTTTCCGTATTTATGTATATCGGTGAAAACTCCGAATATGAGAAGGAAACCGCTATGATTATCGAAGAATTTATTCGTCAGCGTATTAAAGGTATGAAGAATGAAGTTGGCGTATGGGTTACACCTGCATTCCCTAAACTTCTCTATGTTCTTGACGAGAATAACATACACGAAGATAGTGAGTATTGGTATATCACAGAACTTGCGGCAGAGTGTGTTTCTAAGAGAATGATGCCCGACTTTATTTCTGCAAAACATATGCGTCAGAATTACGAAGGCAATGTATTTGGTTGTATGGGTTGTAGAGCTTGGCTCTCGCCTTATAAGGGTGATATTAATAATGAAGAAGGCAAATACAAGTGGTATGGTAGATTTAATATGGGTCTTACCTCTATTAACCTTGCCGACTGTGGTATGTCTGCTCAAGGAAGCATTGAGGACTTTTGGAAGATATTCGATGAAAGACTTGAACTTTGTTATGAAAGTCTTCTTCTTCGATATGAGAAGTTAAAGAATGTTACATCAGATGCATCTCCTATTCATTGGCAGCACGGTGCTATTGCAAGATTGCCTAAACACGCCCCAATTTATCCTTTACTTCAAGAGGGCTATTCTACCATTACACTTGGCTATATCGGCGTGTACGAATGTGTTAAGGCTTTGCTTGGTGTATCACATACAACACCCGAAGGTGAAAAGTTAGCTCTTGAAATTGTTTCCTATATGAAGAAGAAAGTTTTAGATTGGAAGAAGCGTACTGGACTTGGTTTCGCACTTTATGGCACTCCTTCAGAAAGTCTTACAGAGAAGTTTGCACAGGCAACAGTAAGACGGTGGGGCACAGTTGACGGCGAATCTAATAGAAACTTCTTAACGAATAGTTATCATGTGTTTGTTGAAGAACACATTAATGCATTCGATAAGTTAAAGTTTGAATCTCAGTTCCATCCAATTAGTAGTGGTGGCTGTATATCTTATGTTGAGGCTGTTAATCTTACAAATAATATCCCCGCTGTACTATCTTTAATTCAGTATATCTACGACAATATTCAGTATGCAGAAATCAATACCAAGTCTGATTACTGCCATGTATGCGGATATGACGGAGAGATTATGATTGATGACAATCTCGACTGGTATTGTCCTAATTGTGGAAACAGAGACAAGAGCAAGATGAATGTAGTAAGAAGAACCTGTGGATATCTTGGAGAGAATTTCTGGAATAAGGGGCGCACAGAAGAAATTAAGAATCGCTATGTTCATTTAGGAGCTGGTGATTAAATGAATTATCATAAGATAGAAAAGACATCAATTGCCAATGGTGAAGGCATAAGAGTGGTTCTTTGGGTTAGCGGGTGCTCCTTGCATTGCAAGGGGTGCCATAATCCAGAAACATGGAGTTTGTGTTCGGGAAAGCCATTCGACGAAATTGCCAAAGCGGAGTTGTTTGAAGCGTTAGATAAGCCCTACATTCAAGGTATTACCTTTTCTGGTGGACACCCACTTGAAGACGAAAATGTGGAAACTATATATTTGTTGATTAGAGAAATTAAAGAAAGGTTTCCTACAAAAGATATATGGCTTTATACAGGATACACATTAGAGCAGATATTCCCAACAATCGTTACCGACAATTTAAATTTAAGTAGCGTTTATAGACAGGCAATTGTAGAATTGTGTGACATTCTTGTTGATGGTAAGTACATAGACGAACTTAAAAATTTAACATTGAAATTTAGAGGCAGCAGCAATCAAAGAGTGATAAATGTAAAAGCTTCCCTCGAACAAGGAAAAATAGTGTTATGGGAATGATTATTAAGCAATCTATATTAAGCGGTATTTTAGTTGGATTGGGCGTTGCATTACAGATTCAAGTTCAAAATACATATATAAGTTCCATGTTATTTTCAATAGCATTATTAGTGATTATTGAATGTGATTTAAAACTATACACTGGCAAAATTGGATTCTTTAAGATAAAAGAAATTAAAAATTTATTAATAATTTTACTTGGCAATTTAATCGGTGTAATGATTCCAATCTTTTGTTCTATTTCGAAAAGTGGATTCTATGAAAGAATAATAGAAGTATCAGACATAAAATTTTCCAATGGATACTTTGGATTGTTTTTATATGGATTAATGTGTGGTGTTTTAATGTTTGTTGCGGTTTATTGTAAAAAACCAATAATAACAGTATTTTGTATTATGACATTTATCTTGTCTGGTTACGAACATTGCATAGCAGATTTTCCATATTTATTTTTAAATTTTAATTTAGACCATTTGCTAAAATTTTTATGTATTGTTTTAGGTAATTCAATAGGGTCAATAAGTATAAATCAATTAATAAAAATAGCGAGGAAATAAAATGAATAAAATTAGAGGATTTGAGGTTGTAATTGACGAAAAGAGAAAAACGGTGGGTGATATAACTCTGCCAACCAGAGGTTCAAGTAGGGCGATGGCATATGACTTTTATGCAAATGATAATTACACAATCGAGCCAAATGCCATCGCAAAAGTGTGGACTGATATAAAAGCCTATATGAAGAGTAATGAATGCTTGATTATTAATGTTAGAAGCTCTATGGGTGGTAAGTTTATGCTTGCAAACACTTCTGGTTGGATTGATGCAGACTACTATTCTAATGAGGGTAATGATGGCAACATTGGCGTCTTCTTAAAGAATATTAGTAACGAAACGCAGACAATTAAGAGGGGCGATAGAATTGCTCAAGGCGCGTTCTTTAACTTCTTGGTTGCAGACAATGGCAACACTGATAATGTTAGGGTTGGCGGTTTTGGAAGTACTAATAAGAAAGACGAATATGAACAGCTAAAGATAGAAGCCTGATGACATTATAAAATTCTAATTTTAAGTGGTTAGAACAAGGTTTCGTTGAAAATTCTATATACTTTTTACGACGAAATATAAAATAAAAAATTTTTAAAAAATTTCAAAAACCTATTGACAAATAATTATTATTGTGATATAATATGTACAGTCAAAGGGAAATAAACATTATTTAACTAATAAAGTTATATATAATAAGCGAGTGAAAATCAACCTTGTTCTTTATAGAGCAAACCGTTATAGGCGGTATTGTATAGCGGTTTCGCCAAGCGGTAAGGCACAGGACTTTGACTCCTGCAGTCGCTGGTTCGAATCCAGCAACCGCTGCCAAATCGGGATGTGGCTCAGTTGGTAGAGCGCTACATTTGGGATGTAGATGTCGCAGGTTCAAATCCTGTCATTCCGACCAGTCCGAAAGGACATAGGCGTTCCCTTGCGCTCAATCAAGGAAGTTAAGATTACTATTCGAATGTGCCAAGACATTGGTAAGCACAATGCCGTCCTTGACGGTTATGCAAACAACAAAAACGGACATAGATAAGTGTAAAGCGTGGTCTATATGTCAGAATAGTAGTCAAATCTTGCACAACTGGTAGACCAGTTCATAGCACCATACTTGAGATGATGTTGACTCCGATGAAGACCTTTGTTCGGCGTAGGGAGTGAAGGGGTTAGGGAGAGGCACAAACAGGTTGATAGTGAACCAATTCTACGATAGGCGAAAGTCGAAAGAAAACTATCATTGCTCGCCTATCCAAGTGTAGGAAGAGTTGAGATTTCGTCGAAAGGCGATTTCGTTTAAAGCCAACAACAAAGATAGCCGTTGACCGATATACGGCATATAAAAGGTCGGGTTGTAGATTCTTTAGTGGGATTTGGCTCACCCCTTAAATGAGTAGCTCATAGTACGCGATGCTAAAGATGGATGTGTGCTACTGCGGAGTAGGGTAAAATACCGTATCGCTACTTATCAATAGCGGTTGTTGGAGTACTTATATATGTGGAAGGTTAAGCCTAATTTGGTAAGGCAAGAGATTGCTAATCTCTGAGTAGTCGAAGTTTATTCGGCGTTTCGGTTCAAGTCCGAAACCTTCCGCCAATGGCTCCATAGTCAAGCGGCTAAGACATCGCCCTTTCACGGCGAAAACGCGAGTTCGATTCTCGCTGGAGTCACCAATTATGTCGGTATGGCGGAATAGGCAGACGCACCAGACTCAAAATCTGGCGAGTGATATCGTGTGGGTTCAAGTCCCACTACCGACACCAAATATGCAGAAATATCGAAGCGGTCACAACGAGGCGGTCTTGAAAACCGTTAGGGCTAACACCCACGGGGGTTCGAATCCCTCTTTCTGCGCCAAAGAGACGGTTGATATTTTCTTGTTGCCAACAACTCTGCAAATGTTACGAAACAAGCGTCTACGACGGGCGGTTGCGAATTCCCACCTTGTACGATAACAAGGGAAAACTACGCAAATAAAATAATAATGGTACAAACTATGAATTATTCCATATCAGAACTTATCGGTTCCAAGGGGTTGCTTACTTGTCCTGTTTGCAAAAAAGAATTTAAGCCCAACGACGATACAAAATATATTGCCGCTGGCGGATACACTTGTTCTTGGGGATGTTTTTTAACAAGAGTTAAAGAAAGAGAAAACGAAAAGAATAAGAGATAAATATATAAACAATGCGAGGTCATTAAAATGCTTAGAGATATGTTTGAAACATATGGAGTTACATTTGAAATCTATATTGAAGACAAATTAGTTAACAAACAAACAATAGAAGCGCCAAGAGCAATGATAGAAGCGAGTTTCATGCAGACAGTAAATCAAATTGCAAGAGATAAAAGACCGATGAAAATAAGAATGTCGAGACCAGAGATTATTTGGGATAATTTCGAAAATAAGAAAAAGGTCTTAACAAATGAAGTTGTATTCGGCAACAATGCAATGATTGCTTGGGAAAAAGATAGAAAAGGAGAAAAGGAATGAAAGTATTGAAAAATAATTATAAGAATGTGGGCATTGAAGAAGATATCGAGGGGATTGAGCCGTATCCGAGAAAGCACATCTGTGAGGAATGTAGGTCTGAACTAGAATATGAAGAATCGGATTTAAGAATGGGCGCTCTTGGTTGCATGTATTTAGATTGCCCTTGCTGTGGCTATGGCAACATGCTTGAGGGAAACGAAAACACCATTACATTAACGGTGGACAATGTTGAATTCCCCACGCATTTCTTCCACACTTCTAAGGAAAATGGTGCAGTTGATGTATGTAATAATGACAAGATAAGAGAGCGTATTCGGTCAGCTATTAAGTATTTTAGAAAGAATAAAGACAAGTTTGTTTATCAAACCGAAAGTGGCAATCTATTTCTTGTTGTATTTCGATATGAAGGCGATGAAGATTACGAAGTAATACTTACTGATAATTTTTATAGTACATATATTGATTTTGAGGACGAAGATTACAAATGAAAAGAATAGAAGATGAATGTGTTGGATGCACCAGTATTGGCTTGCATTGTTTGGGCTACTATTGCCCCTATGTAAATGTTGTACGATTTTATTGCGATGAATGTGGTAGCGAAGAAAAGCTATATCATTATAGCGGCAAAGAATTATGCCAAGACTGCCTCTTAGAAAAGTTTGATATTGTTGAAGGTTCGGATTATTGATGATTGGATATATATTTTTAGCAGTAATTAAGATTTTTGATAATATTGTGCTAACCGCCAAGAGCATTGCCACCTATAAAGAACAAAAGATATTATCTTCTATATTAGTTGTTATTTCTCAGTTGATATTCTATTTGGTAATTGACCAAGTAATTGAAGACAATACGATATTGGCTATTGTTATAGTTGCGGTTTCATCAGGAGTTGGCAACTATATTGCATTTCTTATTAACAATAAGTTTCGTAAGGATGCAAAGTGGACAATGGTGCTCACATCTTCAGATGTAGAAGATATTAAGAAGTTATGCCACTACCTTACCGAACATAAAATTAAGCACATAGCCAATGATGGATACACTAGAAAAGGAAATAAAACAATTAATGTTATAGCTTTTAGTAAAACCAAGAATGAGAGCCGATTAATTGAAAGCTATTTACAAAATACCGATAGCAAATATTTAAAAGAAGTAATTTAAGGAGCTGTATATTAATGATTAAACTTGAAAGAACAAGTGTAATGAATCTTGAGAATGCTATGAGGGGAGCCAGAAACCCTCTAAATTCTTGGGCAAAAAGTGATAGTTATTATGACAAAAATGGCAACTATGTTTTAGGTGAAAATGATTTGGGATTGGCGAAGAGGCTTGCGAAAGCGGGCAGCGACCATCGTAAATATCTTCGTCAGATTTTTGTTTCGGTTGATATTACGGCGCCGTTATATTGGTGGAAAGAGTACGACACTTACAAGGTGGGTACTGTTGCCAACTCTTGTTCAACAATGCACAAGATACACTCAAAAGAATTTAACAGAGATGACTTCTCTTGTGACAGAATGAGCAATGCTGCATTAGCACAGCTCGACTCGCTTATCGCCTTTATGGAGGATGAGCGCATTAAATATAACGAGACTAAGGATAAGGAGCATTGGCACAATATAATTCAGCTTCTTCCTTCGTCCTATAATCAAATGCGTACTTGCACTCTTAACTATGAAAATCTTATTAATATCTATAACGCAAGGCGAAACCACAAGCTCTCAGAATGGCACACGCTTTGTGACTGGATTAAGAGTCTTCCATATTTTAAGGAAATTGTATTGGAGGAGAGCAGATGATTGTATTAGTAGGCGAGAGCGCCAGCGGCAAATCCAGCATTGAAAAGTATCTTGTAGATAATTGTGGATACAACAAAATAGTATCATATACGACCAGACCTCCACGAGAGGGCGAAGTTGATGGTGTTGATTATCATTTTATTAGTAAATCGCAATTTCGTAGATTAAGTGAACAAGATTTCTTTGCAGAACAAGCAGTCTATAGAGATTGGTACTATGGTGTTGCTAAGAAAGATTGCACCGATGATAAAGTTGCAGTTCTTACACCTCACGGTTTAAGACAAGTTTCTAAAATTAAAGATATTAATACAATATCTTTCTATATAAATGTTCCTCGCAGAGATAGACTCATTAAGATTCTTCAGCGCGGCGATGACATAGAAGAGAGTTACAGAAGGAACTTGTCCGATGTTGGAATGTTCGATGGCATATGGGACGAGGTTGACTATATGATTAATAATGCTGGATATAATAAGTCAATCGCAGAAATGTCCAGAGAGGTTTTATATCTTGCATTATCGCACAACAATTAATGTTATAAAAGATAATGTTTAAAACAACAGACAAACATAGCGTTTTAGTCAATAATAATAA
Organism: Clostridia bacterium; assembly: GCA_045580715.1. Classification (GTDB taxonomy): domain Bacteria; phylum Bacillota; class Clostridia; order UBA1381; family UBA1381; genus RGIG1988. Next base: position 62,299 of record JAZNOH010000085.1, on the reverse strand, counting down.
ACATTAAAAATATAAATAAAACTGAGATTTTAAGAGGTAAATATGAGTAGAAAGTTTCCCATTGCAAATGTAAGAGGCGTAGAAATAAACTTCAATAAATTAAGCGAAGAAATTTGTGAATACACAATGCTAAATGGTGAAGAGCCATATTTATTTATGCACATAAATACATTCCAAGCAATTGTAGCCGAACTACATTTAAAAACATTTTTTGACCCTGTATATGCTATAAAGGCATTTGAAGGAACCGATGTAAAGGCTTTGTATGAGGGTTGTAAAGTATTTATTAATAATGATTTACATTTTGGAATAGTGGAGATTAGATAACTTAAAACTTAAATTTTATGAGGTAAGTTAATGCAATTATCAAACAAAGAACGAGAATATAGATATAAAATTATAGCCGAGAATCATCTTAAAAAAGATGGGCAGAAATATCTTGACCAATATGTAAAAAGAAAATTGCTGACATACAAAACACTTTATTTAAATTACGGTTTTCTTCATAGTATGTTGGCACAATACAGTCTAAGCAAACTAAGCAAGGTAATGAAAGGTCTTGGAGAGTCTTGCGCTAAAGCAGCAAACTCATTTCAAGTACTTACCGCATCATTAGTGCCACTTGGCGATTATGAGAAATGTAAGCAATTAAAAAGATAATTTTAAAAGGAACAATATGGAAGAAAGAATTAAAAATGCGTTAAGCTATGCATGGTCATATGGTCAGATTGACGGAGCACATCATAAAATGTGGGTAATTGACCAAATGGTTCGTGCCCTGCTCGGAGAAGAAGAATATAAAGATTGGGTAAAAACCTATGAAACACCTGATGGGGAAGACTATTGGGAATGGGATATGGGAATTGCGCCATAAAAAGATATTTATTTTAAGGAGAAAAACATATAAATGAATACAAGAGAAAAAATTCTATTAGTTCAGTTACTTTTAGAAGATATTAGAGGTAATTGGGGTCACGGATGGATTGGTCGCAATGCAGAGGACAGAGCATTAAAAGCAAAGTCCTTATGCGAAGAAATTGCAAAAGAGACCGATAACGATGAATATCTAATTCTTGCAGATTTTTGCAATACCTACATTAACAGTAGTAAGAACTGGGGAGATTGGGACGGTAGATTTTTCAGGCAACCATTTCCTATGGGATATGAAAAGATGGACAAATTACACAATCTAAAGCCTACATACAACAACAAGTCCAAAGATTTTAAAGCAATAGCAAAAGAATATATAACACACCCCGAATTTAGATTTAGCGATTGGGAATCAGTTAATGAATAAAATTCAATGCTACTGAATATAATAAATATTAGATATCGACATCATTGCTGCTCGTACATCCAGTGTCGTAAAAAAAGACCCTTGTAGATTATTTTCTACAAGGGTCTTTTGCGTATACATAGTGTTGTGAGTGCTTAAAAGATTATACCATCACAATGATACATTTTCAATACTTTTTATATGCGTCCTTTACGAGATAACTTTAACATCATATCAACATATCTGTCGGCATTATCTCCACTTGTAGCAACTTCAATTCTAATTCCTTTTTTCTTTAATCCCTTTTCAATTTTACGATATTCTTTTTCGTCTCTTGTCAGCATAGAAGCAGATGCAATCAGCATTACATTACAATTTTTCACTTCTTCAATATCCATTGTTTCACCTAATACATTAATATTATGGTCAGTGGCATACATATAACAAAATAATTTTTGTGCTGCTTTTTGGTCGTTATCCTTTAAATAAATCACAGCTTCGTCTTCTCTGTTTTTACGAATATAATGGATAGGTCTGTTTGTGTCTTTCATGGTGCATTCACTCCTATTTAAGATTTAATCCAAAGTTTTGATAAACTCGTAATAGTCTTTAATAGATAATTCACGGTATAGACTTTGATATTCTACAAATTTATCAATGCTATATCCCTTTTTTAAAACTTCGTTTCTTATCTTATCCATTTCTTCTGCAAACTCTTCATTGTTTATTCTGGCTCTTTCATATAAATCAAAGACCATTACATAATTCTTTGCAAGATTAAATAATTCTCTATCACCCTTCATTACAATCACTCCTTAAAGCCTATTATATCAGTATTTAAGGCTATTTTCTTTAGTTATTTTATTTTGCTTTTCGCACCTACTCCAACTGGTGTGGGTAAGTTTAGCAAAGTAAGAGTAAGTTTTAAACCCATTCGAAAATGGGTTTTATATAAACTTAATCTTAAATTCCTTATTCAACACATCAACTTCTATTATGTCAATTACCGAGCGCCACAAAGCCCTCTTCTCAACAGAAGTTAAGGTGTCATAAATATCTTTCCAGCCACTATTTAAGAAATCATACAAAGGAGTTAAATCGTGTTTTTCTGGAATCTCCTCTTGTGCCTTTTCTAATTTCTTTTGCAATCTTTCAAACTCATAATCATATTCCGATTCTTCCATACGACCCTTCCTCCAAGAAACATTTAACCGTTGTATCTCTTCTTTGACACTTTTAATATCAACTTTGGGTTTCTTTTCTTTTTTGACATCCAATTCATATTCGCAAATATAATCCTCAATTTCTTCTTCTATTGACTGTATTAGTTTTTGCTCTAACTTAATCTCACTAAATGTTCCCCTTGAAGTACATTTGTTAGCCATAGCAGCCCTGCTGCATCTGTAAAATAAATAAGTTTTTTTGCTACCATCTGCTAAAGGAAGGTCGGTACAATGAGCCGAAAGTTTGCAACCACAAATACTGCATACTAATAATCCGCTAAAAATATAATCTTGGTTCTTTTTATTTTTACGAGCTTTGACATTTTTCTTTAACATTTTCTGAATTTTGTCGTAGCGTTCTTTTGTAATATAAGAACCACCCCATATATAATCATCTACACCACGATAATGACCATAATAATAAGGATTAGTTAATATATGACCTATTAACTTGTATTCCACTTTAATATCGTATTTGTCTTGTATGAAATAAAGTGTTGCTCTCTTAGAATTGAAAAGTTCAAAGTTATCAAAAACATCATCAACAATACAAGACACACTTTCGTCTTTAACAACCCTTTTAAAACCGTCTATCTCTTTTACTTTGAAGCCATATGGTTGGGAACCAGATATAGCTTCTCTGTTTTGAATTTTATGTGCGAATACATAATTGATACGCTCACTTGTTTTGTCCGCTTCATCTTGTGCAAGCATGAGGTAAATATGAAGTTTCCAACGACCATCACGAGTGGTTGTATCAAAGTCTTCTTCGCTACATTCCCAGTTAATACCCTTTTCATCCAAAACAGATTGAGCCTTGTAATACTCACTTATATTCCTAAACCATCTGTCCAAACATTTGAATATAATCATTTCAAATTTGCCTCTTTTAGCATCTTCGATAAGTCTTAAATATTCTTTCCTTTTCGTAGTTTTACCACGAGCAGACTTACCTTCATCAATGTACCATTCTACAATCCTATAACCTCGTTCTTCGGCGTATTTCTGCAAACCCTCTTTCTGCGCCTCAATCGAGAAGCCATGCTTAACCTGCTCGTCGCTCGACACCCGAATATAGGCAGCCGTTCTTAATACCTTACTAGTGTCAAACGCTCTTCTGACCTTCTTCTCTCTGTCAAAAGTAGTCATACGCATCATCCCTTTACCAATTTTTTCTCATAGTAACACATAAGGTTATACAATATAATGAATATAGTATAACAAACAAATAGAGGTGTTGCTATGAATATTGAAAAATTTTTCGAAACATTGGGTATTTTAATCGCAGAAAAGAACAATGCAAAACTTAAATCATTTAAGATTAAAAAGAAAAACAATGTTCTTTCTAACAAATAAAATATTTATGTTTCTAAATATATTATATATCATATTAAACTACATATCAAACAAACTAAACTATATGATATAATACAAATATTGTGGTAGGAAAGAGGGTTGAGAGGGGCGAAGGGAGGTAATTTATATTATTAGTTACAAGCCATTATTTAAATTATTATTAGATAGAGATATGACAAAAACCCAGCTTAGAGAAGCGGTTGGCTTTAGTACATCAACTCTTGCCAAAATGACCAAGGGTGAATATGTTTCTTTAGAAACAGTAGACAACATATGTCAGCATCTCGGATGTAGAGTAGAGGAAGTGATAGAAGTTCTACCAACGCCTTTGGTTTATAACGACAAATTAAAATCGTAAAAAAAAGGACAGCCCATAAAGGACTGTCCTTAAATTTTATTTCATATAATATTATCTGTTATGTATTTATTATTCCATAACCCAACAAGCATGGAATGGGAACCAAGAACCAGAGGAAACCGATGCAAAAGAGGATGTACCATATCTACCAAAGTACACTTCGCCATTGGCTTTAACTTGCAAAACAAATTCGTTAGCGCCAGAACCCTGACACATAACGAGTACATCCTGTGAGGGTCTATATCCAGAAGGAATGGTGAACACTTTAACATGAGAAGTATTTATCGTAACTGCTGCCGTATTAGTCAAAGCACCAGTTAAACTTACAACCTTGCCATAGCGTCTTACCGTTGGAAGGTTGGCACTAGAACTGCCATAATAATTCCATCCACTAGAAAGGCTCGTTACAGTAGAAACATCTGTATGAGCAATCTGAATGCCGTCTACTGTAACATCATTGTCTTTTGTAATAGACTTAACAGCAACGCCATAGATATGGGTATTGCCATTATCAGCCGTATAATTTCCGTAGCCAACAATGCAGTTATTATTATGATTACACGCTTGGTAATTTTGACGCTCAGTTCCATCAGTGGCTATTCCATTAATCGCCATTGTATTTTGAAGTGTAACATCGCCTGTTAATTCTATATTTCCATCAACAACTGTATCTTTTAACTTTGCCATAATATATTCTCCTTATCTTTCAACTAATTCTCCGAAGTGGAAGCTTGTTTCGCCTAAAATCAAACTACCATCTTCTATAAATTCTGGTGCATATATCATACCTGTATTTTCAAACCCAAGTATTTCATCGCTCTCAATAAATTCGACGGCTTCACAACTCTTGTCAGCTTTATATATCAGTACCTTTCTTTCTTTCCAAATGGCATATAAAGTTACTGTGCCACCATTTTTTGTAGCTTCGTATGCGTCGCCAATATAATAGTTAGTACCACCAGAACCACTTGCTTTTGTAGACCAACACTTAAATACACAATTCGCCTTTGAAATATTTCCTTCTGGAATCGTCACATCTACATCTGTTGTTTTAGTAAAGCTTGATGGAACGGTGCCAGTGCCACCATTTACATTAAACTGAACTATGTGTGTCCAAGGAGTCCAAATAGCATATAAAATAATGTCAGCATCGGTTGTATAACTTGCTCCAGCAGCATATGCAACTGTTGTAGCATCTTCAGACAACCCCCAACCTTTAAATGTATATCCATTTTTAGTAGGAATAGTGCTTCTTAAGGTAAGTGCCACTCCCTTTGTTTTAACCTGAGGGCTAACATTTGAACCACCATTTGTATTGTATACAACATCATATTCTGTAACTGTGGTCTTTGTACTCCATACTGCGTATAATGTGACAGAAGCATTGGCTGTATATTTCGCTCCTGCAGCATATGCAACTGTAGACGAGTTAGCAGAAGTAGCCCAACCTTTAAATGTGTATGTAGTTAAAACTCCATCGCCGCTATCAACAGAGGCTCTTGTTGGCTTTGTTGAAGACAATGTTAATGCAACCCCATAAGTCTTCGTTTGAGAACTCGGTGCTCCTGTGCCACCATTAGCATTGTACTTAACCGTATAAGTATTTGCTTGCCAAACTGCATACAATGTTATAGAGGCATTTGCCGTATAGCTTGCCCCCGAAGCATAAGCCACGCTGCCACTTGCAGATGTAGCCCAGCCTTTAAATGTATGCCCAGTTCGTGAAGGTTTTGTGCTCGACAAAGTTAAAGTCTTGCCGTAATATTTCGTCTGAGAAGAAGGTGCTCCACTACCACCGTTAGCGCTATATTTAACGGTATAACTTGCTAAAGCGGGGATGGTGTAGCTTGTGCTAACCGACATCGTACCGCCAACTCTATCAACATTTGTGAGTTTAGCAGCTACATAACGCTTAGAAGAACTTGTTCCTCTCGTAAATGTATAATCGTATTCTTTTAATTTTACTTGGTTAGAAGTAGACCATCCACTACCCGAAGCCACGGTTGTATTGATATTTACAGCTCCTTTAGAAGTGGTAGCGGTTGTTGCATTATCATTGTAATAAAATGTATTTGCAGAATCGTCTACCGAATACTTACTCCAAAACCAAATTTCTGTATGTCTTGTTGTTTGTGTGTTTGTGTTAGTAAGTTTGACATAAATTCCTATTCGTCCATAACCACCAACAATCGAACCCCAAACAATTCCGCTTGGTGCTGCCATAATATCACCTCCAAGTCTTACTCAGTAACATCGTCTTCGGTAGTGCCAAATACAATTTTCAAGACGCCATCAGTTGAATCATATTCAAGCATTGCATCTCCCAATCTTAAAGAACCAACATCTACAATACCAGAAAAGTTGCCATCACCAGTCATTGTCATTGTGCCAACGCCAGTGGGGTTAGATTTTGTCATATATGTATCTTGATTGTGTGTATGTACAGCAGCCAAAGATTCGACTGTGACAATTTTATTTTTTACTTCTGCCATAATTCATTCTTTCCTTTCTTAAATTCCAAGATATGTTTCAACTTCAGAAACAGTAGCCAATACCATTCCATCCAATTTAGACTTATCAGATGCGCCCATTAAACCATTTGCGGAAGTCGTTGCAACACTATAAGTCGTGTCTGTGAATTTGGCTCCAGATGGCACCGAAGCTCCAAGCGTGTATGTCGTTTTTACGGGAACGCCATTCGCAAAGTATACGGGTTGAGTTGCAGAACCAGCATTAGTATTCAATTTATTCGCACTTGTAGCAGCTCCACCTACACTTGAAGAACCAGCGTAAGAATGTGTATGCCCATCAACAGACAAGACTCTTGGAGTAACAGCAGTCCAACCATTTGGCGCTGTTGTTGTATCTCCGAAATCTTGTAAGGTTACACTGGTATTGCGCAATACGGTTATTGTTCTATCTGAAGCATAAGTGCCACAATATACTCCAAAATAAAAATAATCTTCAGTAGTATAATAGCCAAAAGTAACAGTGCCATTATTGTTTGCCAACAAAGTTGTTACATTCATTGTTGGTTTGCTGCCTCTATTGGACAACTGAACAAGCCACGCACCAGCCAATGTACCGCCAAAATTACCACAGTCAGTCACCAATAATGTGGCACCACAATTACCGCTCGTGTTACTGCTACTTGTTCTTGCGAACATACAATAAGAAACATTGTTTCCAACTTGACCCAAAGAGTAGTTATAGGCTCTTGCTAGATTTATATCCGAAGTTCCATCAAATGATGTGCCATTAATAGTACGAGCAGTAGCAAGTTTGGTGGCGGTTGCCGAGTTACCAGTGCAACTCGCAGAACTTCCAGTAGTATTCAAATCTAAACCTGTGCAAGCAACTGGTACACCATTTGCAAAGTAAACAGGAGTATTTGCATCGCCAGCATTTGTGTTTAATTTGTTTGCGCTTGTAGCGGCACCACCAACAGAAGAGGAGCCAGCATAATTATGAGTATGGCTCGAAGCCGCCTTGCCATCTAACTGCGTTTGAACATTAGAAGTTACACCATCTAAATATCCTAATTCCGTAGAGGTGACTGCCGAAACAGCAACCTTGCCTGAACCATTAGAAATCAATGCTCTATTAGTAGTTAAATTAGAACTTGTAATAGTACTTGCGCCACCCGTAATAGCAGATTGTTTTGCATCTAATGCACTTTGTAAATTAGTTACATTTGCAATAGTGTGTGTATGGCTTGAATTAGCCTTTCCCGCCACAACAGTTTCAAGAGCATCTAAATCCGTCTGTGCCGCTCTCGAAGTATCAGTAGGATGCTTATGGTCGGAGCGAGCAACGGTAGAAGCGGTACCAACACTTGCAGTTCCGTCCATTACGGGAGCGGTTGTCGAATAAGTTACATGAGTACCATGGCTTGTATTAGCCTTGCCATTTAGTGTAGTTTGGAGATTTGTTATATCAGAGATAGCGTGGGTGTGTACGGAGTTAGCCTTGCCACTTGCCACGGTCTCCAAAGCACTAATAGCATCTGTATTATCATCAATTAAGTCGCCAAGTTCTTTAAGAGTATCATATGCAGTTCCTGCACCGTTGAGTAAATCATTCTTAACAGTGGCAACAGCAGAGTCTGTGTATGTTTTTGCCGAAGCAAGAGCATTATTAGCCTTGGTGGTTGCATCAGAAGAAGCTGTAGAAATAACGGAACTCTTTGCAGTAGCGATGGCAGAATCTCTGTTTGCCACCTCGTCGGCAATAAGTTCATCGGTATATGCTTTTGCAGAAGTAAGAGCACTATTTGCAGCGCCCTTCGTTTCTGCATCGGTAATACCATAACCTGCAAGAGTAGTAGGATTGGCGCCACCTGTAATATGTCCTTGCGCATTCACTGTTACGCTCTTATATGTCCCAGCGGTAACACCAGAATTAGGATGAGTATAATTATTTGCATTGGCAGCAATACCACTTAATTTAGTTCTTTCAGCGGTAGTGAAATGAATGTCAGCATTGTCGATATGCTCCGTCAGGTCTTCGCTTACCACATCTAAATTAGCCTGAACCGCATTTGCCTTTGTTTCGGCGGTGCCCAATGCATCATAAGAAGAATCGTGGTTATGAGAGGAATTAGATTTTGCAGAAAGAAGAGAGTCTACTTCTGTTTCGGTATAATAAACATCATTATGATTGTGACCACTATCAGCCTTGGAACTTACTGCCTCGTCAACATAAGTCTCAGTGGCAAGACCAGTAATTGAGGGGATGGAGGGTTTATTAGTCAAATCATTGTAATTACCACTAAAATCAGACTTTGCATTCCAAACAGCCTTTTCTGTATCTGTTACAAGCCTATGGGTAGAATCTGTGGTTAAATCAGAAAGGGCACTAGGAATATCAATTGCATCAATCTGTGTATTTACATAGGTTTCAGTGGCTAATCCGTCAAGACTTTGATGTTCCGTGAGATAACCTGCGTCATTAGTAAAAGCAGAGACATTAGTTGGAACCGTTGGAATTACTGTGGTGTTAGGCAAAGCGCCAATTGACTCTACTGTAACCGAACCAACCTTTTCATCTACATAATCTTCACTAGCCAAACCATCAATGGAAGGAATACTGGGCTTGTTAGTCAAGTCATTGTAACTGCCTGAGAAATCAGACTTAGCGTTCCAGTTGTTTCTTTCAGTTGTGGTAATATGAAGCTCTGTATCATTTGCGTGGGAATTTAAATCAGTAGCATTAGCCTTGTTTGCAATAGCAGCATTAAGTAAATCAATTGCATCTTGGTTGTCTACAATGGCAGACGAAATCTCACCAATAGTATCAAGAGTAACCGAAGCGCCCTCGCCAACCAAAGCATCAATCTTAGAATCCGTATAGGCATTGGCAGATGTCAAAGCACTTGCAGCCGCACCGCTTACATCATATACGCCATCGTGATTATGAGTAGAATCCGCCTTGGCAGCAAGTTTGGTGTCAATCTCGGTCTCTGTATAATAAACATCGTCGTGGGAGTGAGAAGCGTTTGCTTTGCCAGAAACAGTTGCAGAAAGTTCATTCAAAGAAGTGACGGTGGCATAATCTGTGTGTGTATGGTTAATTACCGCATAATCTTCATCGTGATTGTGTTCACTAACTGCCGCACCGACCTCAGATGCGGTATGAGTATGAGAAACAGACGCATAATTATCGTGAGCATGTGTTGTTTCAGCATAATTACTGTGAGCATGATTAGTTTCTGCGTATTCACTATGCGTATGAGAGGTGGGCGCATACTCAGCATGAGTATGACTTGCATCTGCCTTGCTATCAAGTTCGCTTTCAAGGGTATCAAGTGCGATTACGGTTGCATAGTCGTCATGACTATGTGAAGAAGATGCATATTGGGAGTGAGTATGCACAGCATTAGCCTTTGTGCCAATAACATCTTCCAGCAAAGCTAAATCAGACTGGGATGCATAATCAGTGTGAGTATGTGTGGAATCAGCTTTAGCCGCAATAACCGCATCCATATCATCCAATTTATCGGATACCGAATAAAGCTCATTATCCTTATACCAAACACTATCTGAACTACATATGGGGTCATATACATCTAATGGTTGTATTGCGCTATTATCTGTAGTTGCCATAATTTATTCCTCCTTGTTTCTTTTAAAAATAAAATATTTATATAATAAGCTCGCTTTCAATTTTAATTAGAAGGCGAGCTTACATACCTAAATTAAGATTTATTATACATTTTTTCTTGTATACTTTTATTTGTTATTAAGCGTTAATATCAATTTCGCGGTCTTCGCCCGCACCAATCTTAGTGGCATAAATAGTGCCCGTTTTACGATTCACCGTAAAAACATCGAAAGATTGTTCGGTTACTGTACCCTCAGTATGTGCGACGCTAGTATTCAAATCTGCATCACAAGCAGTGGTAATAATATTAAAGCCAAAGCCGTAGTCGGTATTGGAATAAAGATAGTCTTTATGCATATGCCCCGCAAAATAACTTATAAGGTCACCATTTGCGTCAGAGAAATCAACATCAACAGAAACGGCATCGTAACCTGCGCCGCCTTCTGCGATGGGTTCATTAGCCGTAATAATTATGTTGTCAACATTTGTCTGAGAAGCAAAATAAAATTGAATGTATGTGTAATAATCGGTGTCATGTCTGATAAGTCTAACACTACTATCGTAGTCTGCTGTAGTTTTAGCCGTTACATTGGCATTGGAACAATACATCAGACCTGTACCGCCACTATAAGCAGCGTCGGCAGTGTCGGAGAAATGCATTTTATAAGGGTTAGCCCATGATGCATTGTTATCTTCCCACCCCTTTATATGATAGGTAGTGCCCGAAGTATAAGGAATCCAGTTCGAATAAATATTTGTCCCGTCGTTATAAAAACCCGCCCCAGAAGGGTCAAAAAGGTTTGTATAACTTGTACCGCCAGCCGTCCCATCCCAGCTCGCCGTGTACGAAGTCTTGTTCTTATATGCCTTCAATAATCCGCGCATAATAACAGCGTCACCCTCAGTAGTGTCGCCACCAAAATAATCGGCATATGCATCATTGGGAGGCACATGAGACGCTACAACAACCGACCAGCCAGATTTTACGGTTGTCAGAGCCTCAATTAACATATCGTACTGGCTCTGAGTGTATCGAGCATGAGTCATGTTATTATATTTAGCGCTACCATCAGCATTCTCGACATACTCATTACAAGTTGTGTTTAATAAGATATAGCGCACTTTATGGGGTACATCGTCAATATAATAGCCCGTACCACTTTCATCAGTCACAACATCATGATGGGCGTATGTTTTGTTTTGCACAAGCGTATAAAGCTCCTCTGGTGTAAAATTGTACGGATAAGTAGTGCCATCGGAAAGTGCGGCACCCCACGAACCATCGTGGTTTCCACACTGGAATAAAGCCCTATCAGCAATAGGTTTGAACATAGTGTGAATGTTATTCCACTCCTCCTGTGTGAACTCTAGGGACGCAAGCGAACCGCTACCTTGCGAGTCTCCAAGCACAAGAGCATAACGAATGTCGCATTCATCCATAATTCTTTTGGCTATGGCGGGAGAGCGTTTGCCAAGATTTGATGAGTAGTGAATATCCGACATAACTATAAATGAAAAACAATTTTTCCCTCCCGCTGCCTGTAGAGCCTTAATAGCTGCTATTTTATCGGGTAAATAGGTTTCCCAATAATCTGGGAGAGTCTCGTTTTCGAGTGCATCACTTACAGCCTCTAATTCAGTTTTTGTAGCATAAGTATCGACAATAACATTTCCATTACCGTCTTGATTCGCTTTGGTTGCCAAAGCGGGCGTTCCATATAAATCGACTGCAGACGGCTTTGTTAAACCGTCAACTATCCATTGAGTTCCATCATACATAAGCAAAAATGGCTTGTTTGCAAAAAGCCAAGTATTTGCGTATCCCGATTGTGCAGTGGTTGAAAGGTGACTCAATCTTCTTCTGATGCCCTTCGCACCAAGTCCGTTAATATCTAGTGTAGGAGATTTGCTTGCGCTTGTTTTATTGGGAATAAAGACTATGGTTAATCCCGCAGTTAAAGCAGTTATACCATCGGTCGTTCCTGTATAGGCAATTCCATCACTCGAAGAACAAGATACCACTCTTACAAAACCAAGGTCAGAGGTGTTGGGTTTATCGTCTAACTGCGTCTGAATATTGCTGTCAACGCCACTAACATAATTTAATTCAGTGGCAGTTGCAGTTAAGTCAGAAATATTGGCAACTGTATGAGTATGCGAAGTATTGGCTTTTTCAGAAATAGATGCGTTTATTTCTGAAAGTTTGGTATCAATTTCTGTCTCTGTGTAATACCTGTCGTCGTGAGTGTGAGAAGCATTTGCTTTTCCTGCTACTGTAGCATTCAATGTTGAGAGGTCGGATGCGGTAGGCTGCTTAGTCCAGCCCGTCCATGGATATGTAGTTGTATCCCTAGTGTCCATGCAACCATTAATATAATGATTTCCAGTATTTAAGTGATAGCAATCTAAAAGGGTTCTGTGGTTATCACCTTTTTTAATAACTGTAATACAATAAGCTGCTGGCATACCACCTGCAACTCCATCTGAGCCACCAAACCATATTTCTTCAGTTCTAACCGCAGCAGCGGCAGCGGCTTGGAAAATGGTATTACTTGAAGAGACTCTGCCTATAACTGACATTTTATTTGATATTAACGCATTTCCACCAACGCTGTCTGAAAGTGCGTACTTGGTGCCAGAAGATAGGTATGGGTGGGTGTGTTCGTCAGCTTTGCCTGAAACGGCATTGTCTGTATATGCCTTTATCTCATCAACAAAAGTAGCCAAACTTTCATCTGTAAATACCTTTTTATCTGCCATTATGAAATTTCTCCTTTCAAAATTTATATTTTTTATTTTTATATAAATTTAATAATTAAAAATCATATATTTGCGCATTATACATAATTATTAATTAGCATTTTTCGTTAATCAAAAAGAAAGAGGACTCTATCAAAGAGTCCTCATTATTTGCACATATTTATTAGTTAAATAGATTAAATTTAGGCAAAGAGAGCCTGAATTTCCGCAGATGTAATTTCCTGAATCTCCCCAACTGTTGTCTGAAGTGCAGAAATAGCAGAAGAATGAGAGGAAATACTAGAGGTGTTTGCCGACACTGCCGAAGTTAAATCGGTAATGGACGCATTAACAACCTTGTTCTGTACGGGGTTGGTAGAAGTGCTCGACAAAGCAGAGTCTACGGTAGTTTTATTAGCACCTGTTGCAATGCCATTTAACTTGCTAACCATCGCAGCCGTCATAAAGCCAGCGGTGGAAGTGGTGGCATCGCTATGAGAGTGAGAAGATGCAGCTTTGCCATCTAACTGAGTTTGGACATTAGATGTAACGCCATCCATGTAATTAAGCTCTGTTGCAGTGGCTGTAAGGTCAGAAATGTCAGATACTTTATGAGTGTGAGTTGCATTTGCCTTGCCATCAGCAGTTGCTTGTGCCTTAGCCGCAGCAGTATTTGCCGTATTCGCTAAGTCATATGCAGATTTAACACTGCTCGGCGTAGCGGCAGTCGTTGTAGATGTGCTCGATGTGCTATTTGTAAGCTTTACAATACCCGCCGTGCTTGTCGAACCACTCGCAACAGCAAAAGTAATCTTATCATTTGTTGCATCGGGAGTGATTGTTACATTGCTTCCTACGAAAGTAACTGTATCGGTTGTAGTATCAGCGGCTACTGTTGTAGAACCTACAGTAATATTACTAAATGCATTTTGGTTCTTTTCTGCATTGGAAGGGGCGTGGGCAGCTTGAGAGTGTGTATAAGCCGCTCCCCAATTTGTGCGCTCAGTGGATGTGATATGTGCAGTAGTATCAGATGTATGAGCGTCAAATTCGGTTTTAGATGCCCTGCTCGTATCAGTGGGGTGTTTGTGGTCAGAACGAGCGACAGTGGCGGCAGAACCAACAGAAGCAGTACCATCCATTACAGGAGCCGTAGTAGAATAGGTTACATGAGTTCCGTGAGAAGCAGCGGCTTTACCGTCGAGTGCTGTCTGCAGACCAGATACATCTGCGATAGCGTGGGAGTGAGAAGCGTCAGCTTTTCCAGAAGCAATTGTTTCAAGTGCCTCAATTGCGTCCGCATTATCCACAATCAAATCACCAAGCTCTTTGAGAGTGTCGTAAGCAGTTCCAGCACCATTAAGCAAATCATTCTTAACGGTTGCAGCGGCACTGTCTGCATAGGACTTAGCGGAAGCCAATGCTGCATCGGCTTTTGTCTGTGCGGTACCAGCAGCATCATAAGCCGAAGATGCTGTATATGCGGCAGAACCAAGACCTTTAACGGCTACTTCAGCAGAAGTTCCATTAGTATTGACTGATATAGTACCATTGGTAGAACCAGTTGCAATAGAACGAACACCTGAGTTTGTGATAGTAACCTTATCATTGGTTGCGTCACCAGAAACAGAAATTCCTGTTCCTGCGGCAATCGTCAAACTATCAGTCTTAGAATCTGCCGCAATAGTAGTTGAGCCAACAATAACATTAGAAAATGCATTTTGGTTTACTTCCGCACCAGAAGCAATGCCTGAAAGTTTGTTCTTTTCTGTGGTCGTATAATCATTTGTAGATAAGCCTTTTCCGCTAACTTTATCTACTTTAGTAGAAGCAACATCATCAACATAAGTTTCAGTTGCAAGTCCTTCAATCGAAGGAATGGTGGTAGTATCAGGCAAAGCACCAACATCAGAAGCAGAGAGAGTTATATTAGCAGTCAAAGCCTTGCCGTTTACTGTACGAGAAGTAGGCACATAGTTGCTATGAGTATGAGAAGTATCAGACTTACCAGCGAGCTTGGTGTCTATTTCAGTTTCAGTATAATATCTATCGTCGTGGGTATGAGAAGAATTGGCTTTGCCACTGACAGCATTGGCAATTTTTTGCTCATAATCTTCTTTGATTAAGGCATCATATTCGGTCAATCTGTCTAATGACAAATATTTTTTAATCGCCATATTGATTTCTCCTTTCTTTTAGAGAATTAAAAAAGATAAGAGGAAAATTCCTCATAAATTATATATTTAAATTTATATATCATTAAAGAGTAGGGGAATAAACCCCTACTCTAAATATTATTAATTAGATTAATATCTTAATCTTACGCAAACAGCGCATTAATCTCTTCCTCAGAAACTTCAGTAAAGTTATTGTGCCAAGTTTCAAGAGTTTTAACTCTGGTGTCCATAGCGGAATTCAGACCGTCGGCGTAGGTCTTTGCAGCCTGCTCAGCAGCATCCCAAGCGGCAGTCTTAGCGGCGGTAATAGCCTCAAGAACGGAAAGGTTAGAATGCTCATGAGCCTTGGCAGCGGCAGCATCCCACTTAGCCTTATCACCAGAAGCAATAAGGTCAAGCTCTGCCTTGTTGGAGTGCTCGTGGTCAATTGCTTCAAGCGCTTCTACACGAGTGTTCATTGCCTCATCAAGACCATCGGCATAACTCTTAGCGTTAGATTCAGCAGTATTCGCCTTAGTTGTAGCGTCGCCAGCAGCGGTGTCAATTGCCTCCTGTTTTGCAGTCGCAATATCATCTGCTACGGAACCAGACTCGCCAATGGCAGCCTCAAGATTATCAAGACGACCCTTGATAGAAGTATCCTCACCCTGAAGAGCCTCTACAGCCTCATCAACATAAGTCTTCTCAGCCTTAGTAGCGACAGAGCCTTCAAGAGCGGAAATCTTGCCCTCGGCAGTATCCATACGACCAGCAACACCAGCGATAGCGGTAGCATTCTCGGAAATGTCTTCCTGCATGCCAGTTACTTCAGTACCGTGGTCTTTTACATACTGAATGAGGTCGTTAACGCCATCAACCTCATCAGCGGAAACGCCGTTAGTAAGACGCTCAACAGCAGCGCTTACAGTATCAATGTTGCCCTGAAGCTCGGTCTTGTCAGCAGCCTTGAGATAGTCGTCCTTGATTGCGTCAACATCAGTTCTCAGACCAGCCTCAACGCCCTCTGCACGAGACTTTTCGGTATCAACCGCAGTCTGAACAGCAGAAATCTTACCCTCAAGCTCGGTCTTATCAGAACCCTTAAGGTAGTCACCCTCAATAGTAGAGACCTTGCCCTCAACAGCGCCAACGCGATTGCCAAGCTCAGTCATTGCGCCCTCGGTAGCAATACCAGCGGTCTTCTCCTGAATGTAACCAACGATATCGGTAGCGGTAGCACCTGTGGGAATGACACCAACATAAACCTCAAGGTTGTCTACATCGGTCTGAGCCGCAACAGCTTTACCGTCTGCAACAGCAGCAGCGGCAGCGGCATCGGTACCAGCCTTCTTAGCCTCAGCAATAGCGGCGTCCTTGCCATCGGCATAAGCCTTGGCATCAGAAAGAGCGGTGGCAGCAGCGCCAGCAGCATCATAATTTACAGCAAGACCGTCAGCATAGGACTTAGCAGAAACCAACGCAGCGTCATCGCCATCGGAAATCACTTTCTTAATCTTCTCATCATAAAGACTCAGTTTGTCTAAAGAAACATACTTTTTAGTGTTCGCCATAATAAATTTCTCCTTTAAAATAAAGTATTTTTAAAATAATATTTAATTCAACATCCATATATTAAACATAAAATATTTCAATAAAACTCTCATTTTAAGAGTTAAAAATTAATTAAATAAACTTAAAATGTCGTTATCTGACACTTCTTGTGTCTTATCTGCAACAACCACATAAGCGCCCAAATTCTCATCCCATACGGAGATGTTCTCGTTGCCGCTTGTGGTGTTAGCATACAATTTATTCGCCTGTCCTAGAGTTGGAAGTTCCACACCTATGAATACTACTTCCTCTGGCTCGCTCGTAATCTGTGTCCATCCATCTCGATAATACCAAAGCACTCCCGTACCAATGACAAAATAGTATCCGCTTAACGGAGAGACTAATTCCTGTCTCTCCATATCTGTTTCTAATTCTACAATTTGATTATAAAAAACTCTTTTGTTATTAAAGTCAAAAGCAATGCGACCTAAGTCCTGTATAAAAATCAATTGACCATTTTTAATAACCAAGTCTTTTATTTTAGAAGAGGAGGTGGCAATCAAGGACAGAATGCTTTTTGTAGCAGTTGTATCCGCCATATCATCATACCTCCATCATAGGACTTTAGAATTCAACAATCTCATAAGAGGCTGCTTCTGCAATCTCAGCCAGTTTAGCCTCGATTTGTGCATCTGTATACGCATTTGCGGTTTCAACAGCCTCGTCAATTTTTGCGTCAACTTCTTCTGTTTCCGAAACCCCATAATAAGGTTTAATAGAAGAGTGACAATCTTCGTTAGACAAATTAATTCTAATGCTGTCAGATGCAATCATCTTGTTGTCGGCATCGTACCAGTCAATTCGATAATTCCAGCCTATAAATTTATCGGCATTGGAATTAGCGCCGTAATAAGTCCAAGCGTTAGTAGACTCATCGTATTTCGCAAGTGCCAACCAAGTAGGCTGATATTTGCGACCATACTTGTCAGTCTTTAAATCAGTGAGAATTTCACTATCAACTTGGTCGCCCAAATGCTCTATGTAACCAACAACATTGTCACTAGGACAATAAGTTTTGAAGGTTGCATAATAGCAGTTAGCGTCACCGCCTTCGCCAACAGTCTGTTTTGTCCAAACTGTGTCAGCAGGAGCCATAATTCTAATTTCTCGCTCATTCACATTAACGAGAGTGCCAACAGGAACATCGGCAATCTCATACTTGATTTCTTCGTATTTTGCCTCCACTTCGTCGGCATCAACCTTAGTAGCAATTACGGTTTCAAGTTCAGCAAACTCAGCAGAGTCGTCGCAAATTACTTTGTTGCCATCTTTGTCAATCCAGCCCACATAAGGCTTGCCATTGGTATCCTTGACGAATAAAATATCATAACTATCAATAGCGCCATTAGACAGAGCGGTATCAATGTTTTCCAACATACCAAAGGCATGCTTTGCTTTATTAGCCATACTCCTTTTCCTCCTTTTAATAAAATTTTTTATATATAAAACCCTAATAGGATATTAGAGTGCTTACTTAACTTCCAAGATATACAACTTTTCTTCTTCGCTAATTTTTCCACTTACAAATAATTCAACTATCTTTTCTTTATTAACTTTCCCATCTTTATACAAACGCTTCATAGATTCGACAAACTGATTCATTATATAACCCCCATTTCTAACAACAGCAAATTATACTCATCAACTATCTGCTCTGGTGTCTTCATATTGAGAACTCTTAACTGTTTATACTCATACTCACCAATCTCAACCAAATCCACGGTATCATATTTAGGCTCATCAATGGGTATTTTATAAAGAGTGCGTTCATGCCAAATGGTGTTTTTATCAGAAGAAAGGATTGCCTGAGCTTCATTTTCATCACTTAAAATCATCGTTTTATGCTTTGGTTGCCATTTCAAATAAGTGAGACTATCAAGCACATCAATTACCTTATTATTTTTAATTACTTTATAATACATATATTTACCTCACAAAAAGAGGGCGGGGGAATACCCCAAGCCCTCTATAATTTAAAACGATATTTCAATAAGTACACCCAAGCTACTCGTGGCATTGGTAATTCCTTGTGTTTGACCATCGGTTTCTATACGCCAAATATAATTCGCATAAGAAACATTAGGTGTACGCAACCAATAAGCATTGTAATCTCCACCATCAAATGCTCGTTTTCTCGAATCATTTGTGCTCAAATAAGAGATAGAAGTACCCTCACTGTTGTAAGGTTCCGATGTTTGAGTTGGGTCTACTTCAATAAGCGCTGGGATTGTAATATAACAATCAGAGGAACTTAACTCGGTAGACATCTGACCAACCGAAGAATAAACAATCACTTTCTTAAGCAGTTCTCTAATCTGAGTGGGCATAGCATTATACAATCTTGTATTCAAAGCATTGTTTAATTCGGAATTAGCCCAGCCACCAGCGTTAGTATTAGACGCATTCCATCTCTTAGTTCTACCTAATAAGTGAGAAGCGAGTAAACTAAATGAACATCTCTTAGATGTATTGTCGCTCAAATAATACTTCCTAAATCCACAAGCCTCCAATGTAATAGATTCGTGCGTCCACATAGCAAGGTTTTTACAAACATCTTCCCCAAGGTCTGCATACCATACCTTAGCCCAGTTAATGTTGCCAATGCCATAGTTTTCGTAGATTCCATCATCCGCTCTTGCACAACCAAATACAAGGGTGCCAGTACCAACGGTAGACTTAGTTCTTGTCAATTCAGTAGACAAAACTTCATCGCCATCAAGATTAGATTTGTAGATATACAAGTTGTTATCACCCTTCACATGACGAATAACCAAAATCTCACGCTTATTGATATCAACAATGTCATCATATGAAGTACCCCAAGTAAACCTTACACCGCCGCTATACCAAAGTTTAAAGCCATTGGTTCCATTTGCTTGGAAACACTGTGCAAGAACGCCATTTGTAGTATTGCCATCTAAAAACTCATAGTCCATAGCCAGTACAAAATCTTTATCCGTATCAAATAACTGAATACCAGTATCAACATAATTAGAGCCATTGAAATATGTCTTTTCAGAAATTAACAACTCGGATTCAATATCATCATAATCAACATCGTTACCTACAACAATCGTGTATGGGTCTTTATCTGTAACGATACTTTCGGCAAGCCCAAGTTTATTCATGGCATAAATCTCAACGGGGGAGAGGTCTGCTAATTCTTTGCCGTCAAAAGCGGTTGCAGTATATGTGAATTTATCGAATATTGCGTTAACAGTCTTGTCTCCGTCGATAAACCCAGACTTATCCCAACGATTAAAGAGATAGTAGACATAACCAGTTTCTTCCGCAGTATAAGTAGGACTTACGCCAGTATAAGGCACATTTTCGCCATATAAACCAGTAGTCTCTTGCATCGTAATACCCTTGGAAACATACTTAATTGTATAACTTCTAAGCGACTCAGTATAAATAGCCGTGATAGTTCTTTCACTGAATACATCCGTCAAAGCAGAATCCCAACCAGCAAAAGTAAAATCATATTCAACCGTACTTGCAATAGTGGGGGAGAGAGGGTTATCTGTCCTTGTAGTTGGGTCAACAGCATCCTCACCCTTATCAACATATTGAACTTCCAAAACAGAGCCATCAGCATTCATAAATGTTACTGCGAACTGTTCAATAATGGTATCTGCCACAATCTCCAAATCAGACCATGCATTCTGATAATCATACAATTGCTGCTGTCTAATAACAGGCACATGAACCCTGCCAGTTAATACAGACTGGTCGGCATTATAACCATTCCTATCAATACCCTTCATTGCATATAATCTCTCTAAGAGAGCGGTATCTTCAAGCGACCAATCAATGCCAACAATCCTTACACGATTAATGTTGGGCGCATTATTTAAAATAGTAAGTAAGTCAACGGTGTCACAATTCTCAACTGTGAGCGTAGTTAGCTTACTCAAGTCCGTAATGTCAAGTGTTGCAAGATACATCAAATTCTTCATGGTAAGAGCGTTAATTGCGGGCAATTCGGCAATTTCAATCTTGCCACCATCGGCAAATGTAACACCGCCAATGTTAGAACCATGAGCATATAACTCACGCAAATTATTCAATGCGCTTAAATTCAAAGACTGTGTTAATCCAGAAACATTCTCGATATTTAATTCCTCTAACAGATAGTTTGCACCAGTTGTCAAAGTAGTAAAGTTGGGGTTATCATAGCCTTCAGTGCTATTACCAAAAATCAACCTCTTAACCTTGCTTGCCTTACTTGTATCAGCAGTCGCCACATAACAAGATGACAAATCACCAAAGTCTTGAATAAGAGAAGAACTGTAAACATCTACAATATCAGCTTTTTCGCCATCAAATGGGATTTCGTATTCGATATTGGGTTCTGCTCTTAATTGAATTGGATTTTGTGTGCCATACTTAACATTCAAGTACATATACGCATAAGGCGTAAGTTTTAATCTATAATTAGGTTGAACCACCAAGTCACCATTGGGCACACTACATCTAAATACGGAGTTGTCAGAAGAAGCAATAGAAGATTGATATTTTGAAGCCATATACTTTTCTTGGCTACGCTCCCATTGTCTACGATGGTATTTCATCTTACCATTCGCCATATTTACAAGGAACTGAGCATCACCTTTACCATTAATAAAGGAGCCGTTATAGGTACGAATGTACTTACGCTCAATATCTACTCGCCATAATTCTTCGGGGAATTGACTCTGCCATTCATCTGCTTTGTTGATAAAACTTTCAGCATGCCAAGCATTCTTAGACTCAAGAGTGTTGTACATTGCTTTGAGTTCGGCAGGGAAGAGGTCTCTTACACGACAGAAGAATGTACTATCAGATTCTCTAAACACTTCCTCGCCCTTTTCGTCAACATCGGTATCTTCGAGACCATAACGATAGACTTGTTTACCGTAATTGTTAAGACCCAAGCTGGTATCCATATCATAACCCCAAGATAAATCCCACTTGCGAATAGGATTACCTTCAGCATCAACTTCTCCAGTCTTGCTATAATGTATAAAACAATTCTTGGCTCTGTTATCCGCCATACAATATCTTGTGGTAAACAAGTAATAGTAGAGAGCAGTGTCTTTTACAAAATACTCATCAAATCTATTCTTGAACTCTTCATCGGTAGAAGTAGTTATAAATCTATAAAGTTCAATCCACTTTTGTTTACAGTAATCAAATACTTCAGCATTTTCCTCTTCGTCATCACCTTCATAAAGATAACGCCAACCATAAGTATAATCTTCGCTAAAATCATCGTGTTCAAGAATATCCACATAATAAGTTTTAGTTAAATCAACCTCGGTATCTGTAGTTAAGACATACTCACCGTCAATCTTTTCATAAAGAATTCCTAGATTTTCATTCTTTACCCAAATATATTTCTTTTCATGCGTAGTCTCATCTTCCTTGTAACCCATTGCATTATACATTGTATCAATGGGAAAGTCAGACAGTGGCAACTCAACATCCATAATTTCAACACAACATTCATACTTATCGTTCATATCTGTTAAACGAGTATTATCAGTTTTCTTTGAGTCGCCTATGTTACCGATTGCATAGAAATGCCAATCATTATCGGCAAACTCTCTATGAGTAGACAAATCCTCATTAGTTTCTTGAATAAAGATTACACAGTTATGGAATTCCATAGTATCTTTAATGAAGCTCGTATCAACGCCCTCGTCACGCACAAAAGGTCTGTTGTAGGGGTTAAACTCATTATATCTATTAGCCAACATTGCATTTGTCAAGTTATTAGACGAAGCAATATTGACTTTTGCATTTAAATAAGCCACGGGAACAGAGGTGCGTGTCAGAGTAATCTCACTTGCTTCGGTTCCGTCACCCAACTTGAAATAGGGGTTTACACCGTCAATGCCAGACTTATTCATAATAAAGTCAAGATTTCTACCAGCAGCACCGTAGTTGTTAGAGGAGGTACCTTGTCCGCTATGCTGAGCATTGTAACAAGTCCAGTTGTCCAAAACAACATCGCCATTCTTATAAATCTGCTGAATGGTAGTATTCGGCACTTTGTCGCTCTTATTGTTCGTAAAGTAGGGGGCAGAAATCTTATACACTCTCAACCAAGGACATTTCTCAGCGAGAACATCGGGGTCAAGATTCTGGTTTTCGTCATAAATCTGATTTCGGTCATAACGAGAAACCATTTCCTCTGCATTACGAGCATCGGCAATAAAGTTATTCAAAATGCCTCTGTCGGTAAGAGAGGTATTATAAACCTTAAACCTGTATATATGTAAATCACAGTAATCAGAACCCAAAGATATAACTTTAGGTGTATTCTGTGTAAAGTTGTAAGAGTCGTCGTAGACCATAGGACGAGTAGAAACACCATCCTCATAACCCATTACCATAGGAATTGCTTCTGTATTCTTAGAGATATTAAACTCGAATTCAATAATATCTTCTTCAGAATAAGAGAGGTCTAACTTACCAGCTTGACCATAAATGAATGCTTCGTGAACATCCATCTGAATACCAATATGGTCAGAATCAGTTGTGTTGTCCATACAAGACAGGAATGTGGCGTCGGGTTTTGCAACATTGGTTGTCTTAAACACCAACTTCATTTCTTTACCATTCTTCTTAGCGTCGTCTGCGAACAATTGATAATCAATGGTTGCAAAAGTGCCAGCCTTAATACAGAAATACTGGTCTCCATTTTCGTCATACTGATAACCACCATTAACCCAGTCAAAGTTATCAGATACAGTCATAGCAACTGTGTCATTAGACCAAACTCTGTCAGCATCATTATTTGATTTACCAGAAGGATTAAAATCAAATACTAAACCAGCAGTAACGGGAGTAATATTTATATCAAGTTTTGTAATATTGGCAATCAGGGTCTTGACAGTCTCACCGCAAGTAATGGTGATAGTATGTTCACCAACAACATCCGTCTTAAATGAATACACATTCGTAGCCTTATCAAGCGTAGGTGTCGATACAACATTTCCATCTATGGCAATTTCCACGGTGGGAGTTTCCGTGGTGGGGTCATATACGGTATATTCAATATTAGTGGCATCATACTGTCTTGCAGTAAAATTCTGATATACTGTACTAATTACAGGAATGGCACTCGCAGAATCATACCAGATAATATCTTTCACGATATGATTTGACTCAATCGCATTACCATTAATTTCAGCAGTCATATAGACCTCTAACAAGTGGGCACCATGTTCTTGTGTGGGAATTTCATATGCCATTGGGATACCCGAAGAAGAGGTGGTAACAGTACCAATTTCTACACCATCAAGAACAAAATGAACAACCTTTGAAATAGCACCATAAGGCGTGTAATCAAAAGATATGGTTCCAATAGGATAAGTCAACTTGTCATTAAAGGTAGATTCAAGTCTTACATCAATTTTTTGCACAGTCCAAGTTTTTGTGACCAAACTACCAGCTTCGTCAACAATAGACAAGTTAACCTTTTGAGTGCCAACAGAAAGATATTCCGTAACATCGAAAGAGTTCTCACCAGCAAGAGCGGTGTTTGTTGCAACAATTCTGCCAGCCACTTTCCAAGTCGCGGTTCCTTCGGGCACGGCATCACCAGAAGAGTCGGTACCAGAAAAAGTATATTTAATAATTGCTTCGTCGTTTGTTGTAACAACAAGGGGAGAAGTGGTCACATAGCCAATCTTCAACGAACTACTTGTAGCCCCTCCACCTGAACCACCAACAATAGTGAACTTCTTTTTAGCTTCTTTTACTTCATTTTCCGCGCCTTCATTTTCAATTTCATAGAAAACAAAAACATTCTCTCCAACATCAGGATTTTCTGCATCATTATATTCTACATCATAAGTAAGACGAGGAGAGGTGTCTATAGAGTTAACAGTGCTTTGTAAGTTGCTAACCGTCGTGCCCAAAGAAGAAATATTCTCTGTATTAGTAGAAATAGAAGAAGAGAGGGTGGCAGCCTTGTCGTCTACATATTTTTCTGTAGCATAACCAGTTAAATCAACACTTACATTAGCAAGAGCAGTATCTATTTCTGTTTTGTTATAAGTCTCATCTTTTGTATAATAATTTTCAAGCTTGCCAGAAATGTCGGCATCTGCAATAGCGTTGTCTACATATTGGGTAGTAGCGTAAGTTTCAAGGGCGCTTGAAATTCTTTGCTCAGTATCAGTCTTTGTATAATAATTGGTTTCCAAATCAGATGTTCGTACATAACTCGCCAACTGTTCCGTAACATCAACACCAGCAACTGCTTCATCAACATAACTCGTTGTAGCGTAATTTTCAAGAACCTTATTAACTTCTTCGGTAGCAGCCGTAGACGCATTTTCTGCATATTGTTTTGCATCGTTAGCAGATTGTTTAGCAGAAGCAGCAGCATTTTCAGCAGCCGTTACTTGTTCGCCAACGGCAACATTTTTAATCTCATCTGCAACCTTTTCGGCAACATCTGTAACCAACTCCTGTATCCAAGTATCGTCTATATTATTGACCACTTCTTCACAATCGCACAATGATTGAAGTACATTCAAAGTATCATTGCTCTTACTCTTCCAAACATAACTTAAAGAAACTCCATCATTGCCCGTTACAGTACCGTATGCATGAATTTCAAATTTAAGCTTTCCAGCATCAAGAGTAGCACCAGCATCAACCAACCAACCAAATCTAATCTTTTCATTATTAAAGGTTACATTTATCGGTTTGGAAGCACCGTGTCGTCCACTCTTGGTCTCATAATGAATAGAAATAACAGCGTTAACCAAATCATAGCCGTCATAGTATCTCGACATTTCAAATGGTATGTACTGAGAGTTTTCTTCTTGAGTTATGTTAAACTGTTTTCCATCAAGATTAATATCTTTTGTATCGCTAATGGTAGAAATGTTGTCATCAGAGAAGGTTGAATAATATACATAATCAGCATGCTGCTGCCAACTACCATCATCGCCAGAATATGCGGCTATTCCATAACTTTCATCAAGCGTCATAATTGAAGGACTATCTATACTTGTATTGTCTACGCTCATTACGGCAACCGCTTCAATAATTTCGTTTTCCGTAGTTGCAATATTGTTCGTAACACTATTTTTCAGAGAGTCTTCGAATGATAAACTCATAGGTTTGTCCTCCTTTCAATTAATTTAATTATTTTTTAAAATTCAACTACATTGCCATCGTCATCATCTTCATCAGAAGAATCGCCGCTTGAAACACTATTAAAATCAACAACGGGAACGCCATCATCCAACGATGCGTCGCCAGTTTTTAATGTTACTTTGTTGCCAATTTCTTTCTCGCCAGACAACAATTGTAGTTCGTTTGTGTCTTTATTATATCTAAGATTATCAGCCTTGCTATCGGCAACAATCCGATTCATTTCGTCAAGCGCTCGAATTTCCGAGTCCAGCTTTATTAGACGCTGGTCAAGGCTTGAAAGCGCCGAATCGGGGATTATGTTCGACCAAGCCGATATGGGGATAATTTCTATAATAGTAGGAGAGGTCTTTCTGACTCTCTGAATACCATTACCATTTGCATCGAGGTCTGTATATACAAAGGTCAACTGCAACTCCAAACTGCCGTGCTCCGAAGTTAAATTGGTATCGAAAGGTAATTTATATTGCAGGAAGCCGTTATATCTCTCATCAGACAAAGTAAGAAGCTCGGTTTCGTACTTGCGGCTGATAGGTCGCAAATACTCTAGCATTACAGTCGCACTCGTCATATCATATGTGCTTCTATAAATAGGGTCAACGATAAAAACTAAGTTGTCTACACACTTCGATTTCTCCATAATACGCTCTTTTTTTGAGCCATACAATGTGTCATCATCATTCACAAGTATTACATACATTTCTAAATCACCTCTTTCTTTATATTCCTAAATAATTTGTTACTTCATCAACAGTGGCTATATCTGTAGTTGGTATAGCACCCACATTATCGGCAGTCAAATTGACATTGCCATTTCTATAACTCGTTTCATTATTGCCTTTAACACCTGCAACAGTAGTTCCCACTAGACAATCAAGCCAACCATCCGATGTATAATAAACATTTGTACCAGCAGGATACTCAACGCCAGCGCCACATCTAAACGACTCATCTGTTACAAAATTGTCGCTTATATGATATAAATCGCCTGCGGCTAAAACAAGTTCACCACTCGTTATTGCGCTCATTAATTCACCAAATGAACATGTGCCTTTTGGATGAAATGCTCCGTTTAAACCATTGGTTATCGCCTCTGTTTGAAGATAATAATTATACGCATTTGCAGCACTTGTAGAAGCCGATGTTGCGCTATTAACAGCAGAGTTCATACTATTTTGAGCAGTAGTTGCATAACCCTTTGCAGCAATTTCACTTGTTTCTGCGCTTGAAGCACTAGCAGAAGCGGATAAAGCATTAACCGATGCGTTGATGTCACTTATGGCGGCTTTGTCTGCGCTTGTTAAAGCATTGGCTTCACTTGTCGCGGCGGCAGTCGCACTATTGGCAGCATTTAATTCGCTTGCAGCGGCATTATTTGCATTTTCGAGAGATTGTTCATAATAATACTTGGCGTTGTCAACATCTTCATTCTCCCTCATATCAGTGCCACCAACAGCGTAAGATTTTGCCGTTAAGATGACTTCTGTGTATTCTGCCTCAGCCTTCTCTAAAGCTTCGTTAAGACCACTAAATTCATATGAAGATTCAATCTCGGAATTCACAACAGCCGTTTCAGACACATCAATGCAAAATGTCATAGTAGACAAAATTGATGCGTTGTCTATCGCAACAATTTCACCAGTATCGGTATTTACGCTTGCACTTCCTTTGTTTACTATCACTAAATCTGCATAACAAATTCCATCAGATGCGAGCATTTGCTCTGTTAGCTCGACTGTTATCTTACCTTGGTAATTTATCTCGCAAAAATTAAAAACACTATGGTCATCCGATTTTTTATATCTAATATATGCCGAATGTTCACCAGAATTAATAGGATAGGGTTCGCCGTGATTGTAACAAGTAACTGAAATAAATCTTGAATTTTTGTCAAGTTGCTTTGCGTTAATTAATATATATTTTTTATCATAAAAATCAACATTTAAATTCGTAATAGATTGTAAGCTCATAATAAATCACCACCTTAAATGTTGCTTAATCTTTTTTGTGCTTGACCACTAATTTTGTGTTAACAGGAATTATAGGAAGATGCTCCATGCAATATTGGAATTTCGCATCTCCATGCGAATTTCCACCAACGCCCTTATACGCTTTATGCAGACTTACAAATTCATCGTATTCGTCTTCTGGGATGCCATTAATCGAAATATAATATTTATATTTTTCATTAATCTTTTCAGCTAACATTTCTTTATTAGCAATAACCAAAGAGTTGATTTGTACATCTCTTACCGCAATTGAGTCTTTTAATTCCTTTTGAATTTCGAGGCTTTGTTGTCTGTCGTTAATTCTATTATTAGAATAGACCGTCATTTCATCGTGTAAAGCCTTGCGGTCTTTTCGACTTTCTTCCATATAATTATTTAAATTATTTCTAAATTCTTCTTCATCTTCTGTCTGCCTTTTTTGAAGTTTATCTAAATTTTCGGCAGTTGTTTTCGCTAATTCAGTAGTAGCTTTTAACTGTTCGCTTTCTTGTCGTCTTTGTTTCATTCTCTTGGTTTCAATACCAAGCTTCTCAACAAACAACCAATCAAACAAAGACCAAATAAATTTCACAACAACAAGAAGAAGAAGCATGGCGGCAATTACATACCACCAATTTATCTGCGCCAATTGTTCTACATTATCCATCTCACATCCAAGACTCCTTTCATTATTTTTTGTTAGACACCCTTTGGAAATGAGATGTCTGTAGGGAGGGGAGAAAATACTTCTCCCTCAATTTATATATATTTATTAGTTATAAAATTAATAATATAAAATACTTATTTTAAGAGTTCATTTACTCTAACTCTTACTTTGGTATACGAATAAGCGCAACCAGCTTTTTTCAAAGATGATTTTCTTTTCGTATGTCCATTGCCATGCTTTCCAGCAATGACTTCTTTCGCCCATTCATCAAGAGATTTTTGAACAGGACGAGCATTCGTTTTCTTTTTTAATTTTAAAAATTCAATAAGACCCTCTGCTACAGCATTAGCATAGGCAGTTTGTCCAGCGTCAGAAGTTATAACTTTGTGGTCAATCTTACTATTCATAAATCCGCCCTCAACAAGCACAGCGGGAATAACATTCTGATTGATAACATAAAAGTTTTCTTTCTTGATGCCTCTTCCTTTAAGTCCTGTATATTTAACTAATCTGTTATATATACATTTAGCAAGTTGCATATCTTTAGAAGTTGCCTTTTTATCCACATATACTTCTACTCCAGTAGCATTGTTCCATTCGTCGCCAAAGGCATTATGATGAATAGAAACAAACACATCAACTTTAGCATTCTTATATTTGGTCAATCTTGAAGAAAGAGATTCGTCTGTGTAACCTTCGTTGTTATCTGTGCGAATAATTTCACAATCGTAATCTTTTAGAATAGAAGCAACCTTGTCACAAACTTTATCATTCAAAATCCACTCCTTAATTCCGTCCAATGTTTCTTTACCCTTGGTCTTTAGCCCATGTCCGCAATCAAGCCCAATTTTTACCACAAGTTATCTCTCCTTTGATTAGAAAAGGAGGCTTTATAAGCCTCCTCGTCTAATACAATATTTTTTGTTAATTGGCACAATGTCCATTTAATGCGTTACGCTTTCATCCTCTTTGATTTCTTCGCAAATAACAGAGGCTACTGCATCCAATTCTTTGACGCAACTCTCAATAAATGCATCAACTGTTGGGTCAACATTAATTCCTCTGCCCGTTAAAAACTCAACGACCTTTTTCTTTTTATCTGTTTTATCAATTACGCCTGATTCTGCCAGTTTTTCAGCAGCCTGAACAAAATTCTTTACAATATTATAAAGTCGTTTTTCTTTTAACCACGGTATAAAATCGTTTTTAAGATAGGGAATCAAATAATAACTGATAACCAAAGACACGATTGCCAAAATAATTTCCAAGATGTTCGGCAAAATTGAATTCCAAATTGTTTCTAACATATTAAATCACTCCTATTTCATTTTTCTTTATAACATTAAGTCTTATTTGCTTCAGTTTGCAATATTTATTTTTTCTGAAACCACACTATCATTTTCTTTGCCCTTATTTATATAAACCATTTCTTCTTCCAAAGACTGTCTTTCGGCAAGGGAATGAATTTCAGAATAAATCCCCTGCATAATTAAGTCCAAGATAATAGGGGGGAGTCCAGATTCATTGCAAACATTTGCTAATTTATTTTTAGTTTCTTTAATAACCATTGTAAGTGGCTTATTCATTTTTCTTACCTCATTTATTTTCTAATTCCGCTATGCGGGTTTTAAGTTTTTGTATCTCGTGTATGCAAAGAGCAATAAACTCACTATATCGAATACCACAAGTTTCATTACCATCGGCATCTTGCCAACTACAATAAGCCGCCAAGTCTTGACTATCTATGCCACAAATGTCCATTGAGTTTTTGAGTTCTTGGGCTATCAAACCAATATGAGTTCTACCACTCGTACCATCATTTAACCTAAATGATACAGGATTGAGCACATCAAACAACTTTGAATATTTTTCTTCAATAGGCTTTATGGTATTTTTTTTGTTTACATCCGATGTGGAAATAGTACTGTCTAAACTATAGCTATTGTTGTTATATATTGCATTGGCATATATTGCATCCCACGGTTTATCAATCGTGCCTAATGTTAACCCTGTATTTATTGGTGTCAAAGAAGCGCTCGAAGCAATTGCCGATATTTGTATCGGCAGTTCTTCTGTATATTCATCAGGAGAGATGCTGCTGCAATACTGGAAATGACCATATCTATCATAATCATACTTCATATCTATGACAACCAGTTCAGGCACACTCACCGTTGCCGAATTACCGCCGCTGGGGATTGTAACCGTCGTAGTAGTATATGTTGCACCATAGTTGTCATTATCACGATAGTAACAAGTTATAGTAAATGTTTTGGCATTTATCAAATTAACATTTGTATTTATCGTCAATGTTACCTTGCCCTCATTATAGTCACTAAACCAACCACCAGTAGTACCCTCGATTTTTGAAGTAACAGTTGCAGACACTGTGACAACTTGTGAGTCATAACCAGCACTTTCAAAATCCAAATAAGGCGAACTTAAACTTCGTCCCGACACTTTGCCAACCTGCAATTTATTTGCTTTGAAATAATCATTAATTTCCAATTGTTGCGCGATAACAAGTCCGTCAGACTCAAATGTTAAAGCATCAGAACCAGAAGAGATACCCTTTTCGCTTATTGTCAGCCCGCCTATAGCTCCGCTCTCTGCGTATACAGCGCCAGTAAACGCACCGTTAGTTGCATATACAGCGCCGTTGAATACGCCGTTAGTTGCATATACAGTACCAGAAATCTTTGCGTTGTTGGCATACAAACTGCCATCCTCAAGCACTCTAAAATTCTGATTTTTTACATCGACAATATATTGAATAGTCAAGCTATAATCAACGCCACTTGTTTGTGGAACGAAAGTAATATCCATTGTCGAATCGTTTAATGCAATGCCGACATTAAGGGCTTCATCAAATTCATATGCGCCTGTTATCGTGCCGTTGAAACGCGCACCAGACAATGTGCCACTTCCGCTTGCCATTACTTTTCCATTACCCAGATATGTTAAATTAATATTTGTATTGGTGCAAGATAAGGATGTAATATGCGATGCCAATACCCAACTAGGGAACATCTCTACTTGGACACTTCCATAATATATGGTATTGTCTATGGTTGTCTGTGGCACATCAGCAATAAAAGATACATTCGACGAAACCTCGCCTGAATGTAATTTGTTGATTGTTAAACATTCAGCTTCCGCAATTGTGCAGGACGACGACTCATCTTCTCTAAGAGAAATTGACTGAGTTAATGCTTTTCCCACCTCTGCAGGAGTAAAGGTTAACTCTTGTGTTCTTATAGGTTCTGATACTTCGCCCCAAGCGCCCGCATAGAAACGAATAGGAGATGTAGTACTTTCGTCAACAAGAGATGTATACGAAGAATTGCCCGAAGACATACCAACTATAGATTTTTCATCGCTATCTTTTTTGTCTATGCTATCCTCATTAATGTTCCAGCCAGCAATAGTACCACCAGCGGAAGCATGTATTTCACCCTGAATAATAGCGCCATTGGCATGCAGTATGCCGTCCTCGTCTGAAATCCAAGCAGAATAACCAGTATCATCATTACCAATAAGCAAAGAACCACCTTTTATAGTAGAACCCTCAATAGAAGATGCACTAACGGTACCACTAAAACTACCTGTCGCTCCGTCCAGTAAACCTTCAATCACGCAGGTGTCACTAATTGTACAGTTATCAAAGTGCCCGCTTGTAGCGGTAATCGCACCAGTAACATCAGCGCCAGTGCAAGTTAATTTACCACTTGTGTTAATCTCAGCGTAAATATCAGCGTTCTTACTACCAATAAGCAGAGAACCACCTTCAAAACTGGAGCCGACAATAGAACCGCTGAACATGGCACTTCCATCTACGCCCACACCAACGGTTGTTGTATCGCCTTTATACACTCGAAATATATATTCGCTATTTGTTAATTCGTTTGGGTCTATAATAACGCCCGCTTTATTCTCGGCGTTTTCAATGTTTAAATATCCACCAACAATATTAGGCGAGATTACATATTGTCCATTTACGGTTGTTGACTGTAATCCTTGTTCAATAGCCCTAATATCATCGGTTATGCCCGATAATCCGTCAATGTTATCGACAGTGGGCTTATTTACATTATCCCATTGAATTGTAACGCCACTTAATGTAACTTTGTTTTTGTCAGAGTCATAAACAATCTTGCCACCTGCAAATTCGAAATCACCACTAAGCAAATTAATATATGTGCCCTTTGATTCTTCGCCCAAATTATAATTTGAAGATACAATTTCTCCGCCTATAATCTGAGAACCTGTAACATATCCAGCGGTTACAAACTTAGAAGACAAACCATAATCAACATCTGTAACCCATTGATTATTGTGCCATTTTTGATATTGATGTTTGCCCAAAGCCGAAGATACGGTTTCCCAATTATCATCGGTATAAGCCATTATATTATGAGTTATTTTTAATTGTTCGGGTGAATAAGTTCCCGTAATATCACTATAAGAACGAGCCAACAATCCGTTCTTAGTAATGATAACTTCTTCGCTGTTGTTATTTTTTATTTCGACATTGGCACTATTTAATCCGTCTATCAGCCATTGGTCAATGGTGCTTCGCGCCACATCTCCTTTTTTTGCTTGTCTCTGAACCGAGTCATAAGAAGAAGCCATTGAAGCCGCTTGCGCGAAAACATCTTTTACATCGGTTGTACCATTCTTAATTTTGGTTACATCTGAAAACTCAACTGAAATATTATCAAAATCACCATAACTAATGTCGTATTCAAGCAATCTTAATTTATATACCCGTTCATCAACTTGCACTCTTATCCAGTTACCAGTCTTAAATGATTTAACTAGGGGCTTAAATTTTGGAATAGCCAATAAATTATTCAAGGTAGCAGAAATAGAATGCTGTAATTCTGAAGATTTATAAATTTCATTTTCAGCAACTTCAATAAACTCTAACGCCCTTTGAAATAACTCGGCGTTGTTTAATCCGTCAGAAATATAATTACTGTTTGAATACTTGTCTTCTCTGCGATACGAAGAAAACTCCGACCATAACTCTTCACCCAAATAAATTTCGAAATCTAAAGCGTTTTGTATTTGGCTTTTGCAATCTTCGATATTTGTTTGCAATCCTTCGGTGATTAAATTACCCTCGGTGTCGTAGACGCCCACTATAAGATTAATCTCTTCTTCCCTAACTTTTATTTCAGCTTCGATAGCCATTAATTTGTTGTAGTGGGGGCTATACAAATTTTGATATAAATCACTTGTGGTATCGTCACCAATGCCTTGTTCCATTAAAATATCTATACACGCCTGACACGCATCACGAAAATTAATTAGAGGATTTAAGGCATATTTCTTTAATTCGTTACAAAAATCATTGTATTCCTTTTCGAATAAGCCAGAGATGCTATAATCATCGGTGTCTTCTTTATTTAATGCTTTTTCAATTTTCTGTTTAATAAATGTTTCATTGTCACCACTTACTTCAACTGAAATTATTTCACTTACAGCAGTATCTTCTTCGTCAGAATAATTGGTAACAACAAAATTGCCAGTCCAAGTTTTTTTATCTGCCGATAATTCAGAGTTGTTTACCTGAACTTTAAATGTAGACCTAACAATAATTTTTGCCATAGCCAAAACCGCGCTATTAGCCGTAGCCAACGAAACAGTAT
Organism: Clostridia bacterium; assembly: GCA_045580715.1. Classification (GTDB taxonomy): domain Bacteria; phylum Bacillota; class Clostridia; order UBA1381; family UBA1381; genus RGIG1988. The sequence continues at coordinate 28,010 of JAZNOH010000085.1, read as the reverse complement.
CTATATTAGCAACGGCAACAGGGGAGAGGGAGGAAGTGGTTAATAATTTTGCTTGTTCATCTGCGTTTGTTTCGCTCATTTCAACACTTGGCATAAGACCAGACTTCAGATATAAAGCCAAATCAATCGTGTTATAATAGGCATTCATTAAATCCGAATAACCCGTGATTGGCGTAGGAATAGCCTGCAGACTTTTGCCTGTTAAAATATTTCCACTACCGCATTGAGAACATTCGCTGTCAAAATCTCCTTCGTAATCACAATTCAAACAAGTAGAAGGGGTGTTATAATACCCTTTATATTTTTCTACAAGGGTATTATATTTATTTACCAAATTTCCATCTAATACAGATTCGTGATTATTATAATAATCTTTATATAATTCATCATAAGACTCTATTTTGCCAACCAAATCTTTGGACATATCTTCTTTAACGCTATCTGAGAAGTACCAGATATAATCCGTTCCATTGGGATTGCAGTTACGAATTGTGGCAGTCATTAAATCATCGCCAGCTTCAAGTTTGAAGCAGTTCTTAACCGAATCGGTATCAGTAACTAATTGAATTCCCTCGGTGGCTAACTCGTCAGCGGTAACAAAAATTAAAGTATCTTCGCCATAACCATACTTAATATTTTTACTGCCACACTTGGGGCATTCATCGGTAAATTCTCCACGATAACCACAATCATTACAATTCTGTTGTAGGTCATAGACCGACACGGTTCTGTTAGGCATTCCATTCTCATCTGAATTAGAATCGTATACAACCAAGCAACCCACTTCTTCTTCAACTTCATCGAAAGCATCACAGATAGAATTGTCATCATAAGAAAAACTTCTCTGTATTCTTTTAAGGGTTTCGTCAACATACGCGATAGAGTAATGGGGGGCTTTGCTCAATATTCTGTGTAATATTGAAGCCTTTGGGTTATCTTCATCATATAAAATAGATATTTTATAATCGTCTCTTGCAATATCCTCTTCGGTATTAATTTCGATGTTGTATAGCATTATTTGAGATAATTCTGCTTGACCCAACCGAGTACAAAATACCGTTTTAACAGTCTCAGTTGCTTCATCAAGCTCAACTTTAATCTCAAACCACATATCCCATTCTTTACAGTATACAAGCTTGAAATCAACTACTTTATCCCATAGATTAGCAAGTTTTCCATCAACATATTTGTTTAATGTAAATGTAAACTCAGAAGCGTCATTAAACTTGTCGCTCACTTCGATGCTTTCTACATTTACATTTAATTGTCCTAATTTATTTCCATTACGATTTGCAAGGACTATAGAGGGTGGTTCTGGATTGCCCATTAAATCAAATTTGAGATTAATTGCCATACTATCACCAACCTTTACAGTCCAACTTTAACAATGGGGGAATACTTTATTTTAATAGAGCATGGGAGGGAGACGACTAAATCATTTCTGCTATTATCATAGGTATTCGCAACCCTAAAGAAAGTCCAATTAAAATCGTTTTGTATATTGTGAGATGAAATAGAAGACTGAATTACGGGGTAATCAAGAGTAATTTTTTCGTTAACTTGACAATTAGCAATGTAAGTTTCTCTGTTTTCAATAGAGTTATGAATTGTTAGATTGCCAGCCTTCTTAACCGTAACTTCCATTTGAGGATAAATGTATCCTTCTTCATAAGAAGTATCATTTAGAGAAGCCTTATAAACTTGACCAACAATAACATACTGATATCCATCTGTATGTGCGCCTTCTATAATATTGCCATTTTCATCTACCTTACCTTGAGGATAGGCGTTTTCATCTGCCGAAGTTACATATCCCAATTTAATAATCTCAGGGTCAGTTTGATATTTTTCCCAACCATACACTTCTTTGCCTTCTTCACAAACAATATTAATTGTTCTTGGTTCTTTCAAAGCAAAGGGGCGATTAGTTTTAACTTCCAATTCTAAACCATATAATCTGCCACCAATTTCAATTCTACTTATATTGAAACTTGCTTCAAAATATAAGTCGATATAGCTTTCATCAAGTATCTTAAACTTTAAAAATTTCTTACGACCAAGCCATTTTGTCAATTCTCTATGTTCGGCAGGGGATATTTCCTTAATACCGCCACTGCAAGAATGCTTGCAAATTTGAAGAGTCGTTTCCAAACAATCTTCATATTCTGTACTCATTAAATTATGTTTTGAACCGCCCATGGTCGGTACCGTGTTAAAAGATATTTGGGAGCCATCAGATATTGTTTCTAAGCCCTTTTCACCGAATTGACAAAGTATACAGCCAAAACTGCTTAGCTTTCGATTGTCAAATTCAAAATCATAAGCTTTCATAATCTTTATCTCATCTCCTTTCTTGTAAATTTTTTATTTATTTTAATAAGAACTTAATCAACCACCATCTACCTTTGTAAACTTTTTTATTGATTGTGTTCTTCATTTTTTTCAATTCTTGAATTAAATTTTTATATTCTTCTTTATATTTTTTTGCTGCGTTAACATTTTCGGTCAACTCATTTCTCAAAGAAGTAACCGAATTAATTATTTCATCTTTTTCTTTGAGTTCTAATTTAAGGTTTTCAACCTGAGACTTCAAAGAATTAATTTGCTCTGATTGACGAGCAATCATTTTTTGTTGAAATTGAAATCTTTTTTCATATTTATTTTTTCTTTCATTCATTATTTGCACCTCATAAACAAAAATAAGGTGCGCTATTTGCACCTTTTTACATAAGAGGAGAGTGCAAAACTTGCACATTTTCATTACAAATTTTGCACTCTCCATAACATCCATATATTTATTTATCTAATCGACTTACCTTTTGCCAACGAACTTTTTCCAGCAATTTGGTCAATAGTCATCGACATAACAAGTCTTTCAAAGTTTTTATCTTTCTGCATAGCAGATAACATTTCATCATAATTTCGAACATTGGGGAAGTTGAATACAACTTTATCCAAATTCTGAGTGTAGTTACTCTGAACAGTTGAATTGTTAGGCACATTGGCAGTACCCAAATTCAAATTGTCTTTTATGAAGTCAGCAGGAGAGTTAGCCATATCCCAAATATTACTACTTGCAGCAGAGGTTAATACGCTATCACCCTTGGCAATAGGAGTAAGAATGGCGCCATCAGAAGGTCTGACAATAAACTCTTGACCATTTTCCTGTGTCCAAGCAATCTCGTTGTCTAAGAAATTCTGCTTACCAGTTGCATAACCGCTAATCTGATTAAGTTTAAGCCAACCCAAATCACCACTGCCAAGTTTCTTTCCAGTGCTAATATGATAAGGATGGGTAGCCCACTTTTTCTTATTAATATTGGTAATATAAACTTGTTTGCCATGGTTTTTGGAACCAGCAGGGGTTACGCCTTGCGAATCATAATAATATTTACCACTTAAGAATTTTACTTTGTCACCAATTTTAGGTGTGCCATCGCCAGAAGATTTATTAGTTGCGGTGGTCTTTTTTGCCTTTTTGGTGGCAGTGGTTTTGGTTGGGTCTTTCTTAGAAGAAGAACTGGTCTTGTTAGAACCAACCTTTTTTGTCGCATCCTTGTCTACATCGTCAACCATTCTATTAATATAGGTTTTTATATCACCTAAAACTGCATTAGTAGTGGTCTGCTTATCTTGGAAGCCTTTGCCGTATGTTTCCAACACAGACTTGGCATTACCTTCATCGACGCTCCAAATACCCTTCATAGCGGTAGACAGAGTGGTTCCTACGCTTTTCGCTTCAGTTTCAAGCGTAGTTTTAATAGTAGCTGCATTATTTCCCAAAGCGGTTGCCATAGCACCCTCTGTGCCCAATGCGGTTGCTATGGCGCCTTCTGCACCAGCAGCAATATTAATTTCTGCAATCACTTGTTCCAAAAGAGCGTCCACATTGTCTAAACGCTGATTTAAAATAAGTTCGTATTCTTCATACAAAGAATCGAGTAAAGCGCTTTGGTCACTAATATAACGGTCATATTCGCTTTCCTCTAAGTCCGCCTTGGCATCTTCAAGAGAAACTTTTAACTCTTGAATTTTTGACTTTGCCTCTTCGGAATCATCGTTGGCATAAGCCGCCATTTGCTTTTCAAGCGAAGCAATTTCTTCTGTTTGCTCTTTGACCTTTTTCTGATAATCGTAGAGGTCTTTCATGCTATCGAGTTCTTCATTATGAAGGTCAATTCTCTCCTGAAGCGCTTCGAGTTCAAGATTAATTCCTTCTTCAACGAGGTCACGAATAGCATTCTTCTCGTCTTCTGCTGCGAGAATAGATTCTCTTTGTAACTCAATAAGTTCTTGTCTGCGATTGATGAGTTCTTGGTCATAAGGGTCTTGCGCTATTTGCTTATCAAGTTCGGCAACTTCTTTACCATAGTCATCAGCTTGATACATATATGTATTATAGTTCTGACCATGCAGACCCATAGTAGCCATACCCTTGTCAGTCAATTTACCATTGTCGTCATAGAGTTTATCATTGCTCATTAGGTCGATTAAGAAATCGGCTTCTGCTGTAACATCGGAAATGCGCTCTTGAATTAAATCAAATACTTGCCAATCTATATCGCGCATAGAATTTGCGTATTCGATAAGAGCAGTATTGCCTTCTTCAATGGCTTGAGTAACGCTATCAATCTCGGCGCACATATCATACCAAGCCTGTGACCCCCTGACAATTGCACCACTTACAACGGCTTCATCTCTTTTAGCAATCAAATCAACCTGTTTTTTTTGCAACTCAGCAACATTGTTTCTTTCGTTATCAATCAATGCTCGGTAATAATTTTCACTTACGATATAACCTTGAGCCTCGGCTTGAGAGATATACTCGTTAAGCATAGACTCGGTGTGCTCAAAACCTTGTAATATACCGTCGTATTGAGATTGAACATTTTCGAAGCGTTGCTGATAAAGCTCTGCTTCGGTCTGTTTAAGGTCTTCGATTGCATCCTTTGCGTCAAGAGCTTTTTCATACCAAGTTTGATAATCTCTTATCTTTTCGGCAAGTTTTTCATCTGTAACAGTGTCAATGTCAATTGCGCCATTACGAACTTTAGAAGCCCAAGACTCATCAAGACCAACCTCATTGGCTTTGTCTATGTATGCGGTATAAGCAGACTGTTGTAAACTTATCTCTTCGCCAACTTTACCGATTTCATCTGTTAATGCGGTATTTCTATCAGACCAAGATTTGTAAACATTGTTTACCGTTTTGTCAAGATTGTCTATGACTCGCTCAAGACGAGAAATTAATGTTTCAATCCAATCAAATGTTTCTTCGGATTTGTCGTCCTTATTAGAGCCAACCGCTGTGCCACCATAATCAGGATTAGTACCTTCGTCAAATGCAGTGCCGCCAACAAATGCCTTTGCACGACCACCGCCAGAAGTAACTTTACCATTCCTAAAAAGCTCTTCTGTTTGTTTATGGTTAAAAATTATGTCGCCCTGTTTATACTTAATAAACTCAGCACCGTGTTCGCCAATACGATAATATCTGCCATTGCGAACCAAAACTTCTGCGCCAAGCTCTCCAACAAGTGCTGTTCCAGAATTTTTAGTGCCCCAATTACCTTGTTTGAATGCTCTGCCAGTTGTGCCATTTACATGAGCAGTACCATTAACCTCACTGTCATTGCCAGCAGGGTCTGCACCAGTTCTTTGAGCAGCCTTCTTTTTGCCGCCAGCCGCAATTTGTACGCCGACATTTACTATTCTTCCTTTTAAACTGTTAATCTTAGTTTGCAGCGTGTCAATCTTGCTTGCTTGCCCATCGGTATTAACACCAGCATTAACAGTATTACCTTGCATATTATTAATGGTAATTTGAAGGGTGTTAACATCGGTTAAGCCTAGTGCTTGTGCGACGGCTTGGACAGTATTACCATCCATTCCTTCAATAGTCGTATTAAGCTCGTTAACATCGCTGTAACCAAGAGCTTCGGCAATGGCTTGAACTTGCTTAGGGCTAAGTTGATTAATTGCAGTTTTGAGTCCATCAACATCGCCTTTGCCTATGGCTTCTGCAATGGCTTGTACCTTTTTAGGTTCAATCAAAGCCATTGTCTGTTGCAACTTTTCAACATCTGTGCGACCAAGAACTTCTGCAATAGCTTGGATAGTCTTGTCGTCAAGACCTTTTAATTTAGATGTTAAATCGTCAACATCTTCAACACCAAATGTCTCTGCAATAATTTGAATATTTTGTTTCCTTGTCGCTTTACCGTCATCGTCACCAATAGCATCGTCAACTTTATCGTCAATATCAGATGTGTCAACTTCGTCAGCCTCGACATCAATCTTGTATTTCTTTTTAATAGTTTCTTCTTCGCTGTCGGTTAAAAGTCCAGAATTAAGCAGCGCCAAATCAGCAAGCGTCTCAATATTCTTATCCATATTTGCTTGAATATCAAGAACGGTTGGTATTTTTACTTCGCCAGATTCAATTTTCTTTTGAACTTCTTCCCAATTATCATCAGCATCAAAACCAAGCTTAACCTTTTTATCTCCGTCAAGTTCGGCAAAATACTTTGCTATATCTTCAAGTTCGCCCTCAAATTTTTCTATATCCTCAGTATTTGCTTTTGGATTAAGTTTAAGCTGATTTAATGTTGCTACGGTGCGTCCATAATTTTGAAGTTTTTCTAATGGCTCTTCAAATTCTTCATCTTCAACCGTAAGACCAATACCATATTTCTCTTGGGTTAAACTATCAATTTTTGCCTGAAGAGTGCTAACAATTTGCATAGCCTCCGTAGCACCTTTGGCATCATAATTAAATGTACCATCTTTATTCCAAAAGTCTGGGTCGTCTAAGATTTTATGGGCTTCTTCTAGCTGTTGATTAAGATTTTTAATGCTAGTCGTATTAAAGTCAAAATCAACATTAGTCTTACCAATCGACTTTAGATATTCGGCAGATTCTCTCGCTTCATTTTGTAAATCAGCCAACTGTTTATAACTACCGTCCAAAGTCACTACGAAACCTGCGTCATCAGCAGCCCGTTTCATTATCTGAACAAGCTCTTCGCTAACGCCCAACGCTTCAGCAATAGCTTCGTCGCCACCAGCCAATTCAAAATCAAAGGCAATGACCTTGCCATTTTTATTTCTTTTTACAACATCTTTTCCACCAAAGGCTTCTTCTTCTATCCTGCCTATAGCATCTAAGAAATTGTAAACACCATCCGCAGTCGAATTTCCTTCGTCATCTACTGTAAAGAAATCACGAACACTATAACCAGTGTCTTCAAGAACCTTACCTTCTTTGTTGACATATTTAATAGTTTCGCCTAATCCTTTATAAGCCTTCTTTATCTCATTAATACCAGCAGAACTTAAGTCTTTGCCAGTAAGCAATTCGAGGAATTCGATAGTGCTGTCATCATACCAACCACGAGAGACTTCATCGTCAATGGTTTCAAACCCACTAATGACATTCTCATACATATCTCGCTCTTGACCAGCTTCTTCGGCTGCCAACCAGTCATTATATGCCGATGTTAAACCTTTGTACTGAGCGGCTAATGTCGCAGCTTCGTTAATCTTTTGAGCAAGCGTCTGTCTTTCATTATATAACTCTGATTTTCTTACAGGGTCATCACAATTCTTAATGGCTTCACCGAGGTCATCATAAGTACCCTTCATTTCGGCTAATTCGCCATCAACCTCAGCCAATTTACCAGCTGCATACGCCTTTTCAAGTTTATTAAACTCTTGTCTGTTAAGATGTGCGCCATGAGATGTTTCTTCAAACATAACAGAAAGGTCGTAACCCTGAGATTCAAGGTCTGCATAACGGCTCTTTAAAGCGGTTATTGATTCAGAAGATAAGCCAGCGCCAGACACAGACTCGGCTAAAGCCGTATTTAATGCTTCGATACCAGCGGTTTCAACTTCGAGATTTAGGTCAAAGTATAAACCTTTAAGCATCATCTCTGTTTTAAGAGCGGATTCGATATCGGCTATGGTTTCTTTATAATCGGTTTCAGACAACTCTGGGATTATATCAATTAGCACAGAAAGTTCTTCTGCTGATAGGTCTTCGAGGAAAGGCTCGTATTCGCTCGGCATTATATTAAACAGTTCACTATCTGCCAAACGATTTCTTAATTGATGGTATTCTGCTACAAGACCCTTTTCATTTAAACCTATACTTAGTTTAAGTTGAGTTTTAAGCTCTTTATCTATGTCTAAACCGTCAATTAGCTCGCCAGTATTTTCAAGACCGTCAACATATTCGCCATAAGAAATTTCTCCGCCATTAAATTGAGTTTGCAAGTCAAAGGCGGCTTCAATCTTAGCCCCATCTGCATCGCCAAGAGTTTTGAGTTGGTCAAGCATATCATTAATGTATGTTTTTACACCAAGAGGATTATCTGTATACGCTTTATAGAACTCATAATCAAAACTATTGACAACATTTCTTACAACACCCTTCATAGTGTCGCTCATGTCGTAATATTCAGAATCGCTAAGGTCAAAAGCGTCGCTCAGAGCGGCTTGAGCAATAGTTTTCATTTGTGCGGCACTTTCTTCAAGCCCAGAGCGATAATCATCAATAATGCCCTTTATTATTTCTGGGTGCTTATTTACCGCTTCTGCCAACGATTCATCGAAATTAAATAACTCTACATCTACCCCAGCGCTTTTCAAAGCAGCTTTAATTTCTGAGCGATAATTATGCAGGGCATCGTCGCCACTAAGCTGATTCTCTATTGCCCAATCTAATTTATCACTATTGGCATAGGACAATATGTTCTCAAGGCGCCGAATTGTTTCTTCGCTCATATTGGAGTCGCCCGCTAAACCAAGGGTGAAAATTTGCTTTGCAATATCTCCTATGCCTTGTTTATTATTATCTTTTACCTTATTTGCGAAATCTTTTCCAATATCGCCAGCGGTCGATAAAACCTCATTGTTTTGAGTCTTAATTAAATTTTCATAAGCTTTGGTAAGTTCTTCTACATTACCCTTACAACTTAATAAGGCGTTTCCCTGAGCATCGTATCCAGATACAAGAGAGGGAATTTGGTCAGCAATTTTATTTACAATACTTTGATACTCCGAATATTCATCGGCAGTAAGAGAAACATTTCTACCAAGATGGTCTACGCCCCTAGATAATTTCTCATACTTAGAAATCATCGAATCTTCATTGGATGTATCATAATCACCTTTAAGTTTTATAAGTGCATCGTGTTGTTCTTTATATTTAGATGTAACCTCTTCAACTTTTTCTGCAAGTTCATCTGCGGAGTTAATCCACTTTGTAATTGCCGAAATTGCAACGGAAATTAATGCGCCAATACCCATGCCAATAACAGCATTCAGTGCGGTTGTTGCTATTTGCAAACCAATGGTGGCGGCTTTTGCCCCAATAAGAGAGGTGGTGTATCGTACTGTCGCCCCTGCCGCGCTATTTGAGGTGGTCATTGCGGCAGCCAGTTGAGGATTCGTTTGTCTTACAGCATCTGCAAATGCTTCTTGTCCAATTCCTACATTTTTACAACCACTATAATACTCTTTTATAATCCCTCTGGCATTGCCAAGAGATTTATTTTGTGCAAGTGTTGCAACTTCAGCCGCTTGCTGTTGTTTAATAAAGCCACTAACACCTTCGGTGGCAAGTTTGCCGCTTTTAGCAAAGTTTTGAAATTCAACACTTGCATGCGACATATGCTTATTCCAAGCGTCCACCTCGCTCATTCCATCTCTCATCGCCTTTTTGTAATTACCAAAAATAGCAATGTCTGATTTTATGCCGTCTTTGAACGCGGAACTGCCGCTAAGTCCAATGGACTGCAAAGCAGCTGTGGACTCCAAGGCAGATTTCTTAAATATATTTGTTATTCTGTAACCGCTTTTTTTAGCCTCATCTTCGATTGTTGTGAAAAGTCCAACACCCTGAAACGATTGAAATGCTGCAAAAGCGGTGGCAAGAGTGGGAAGTACCCCCATGAAATCTATTAATTTATCTAGTCCGTTTATTAATCCCGTAATAAAATCAAGAGCACCCTTTAAAAAGTCTGATTTTAAGAAAGTCTGAGACAGACTTTGCCAAGTTGCTTTAAGGGAGTTAAGTCGAGCCTCTAAGCTTCGGCTCCACTTTTCATGCTCTGCCATAGCCGACCCAGAAGAATTGAGAGATGTTTCAAGTGCGTCTCTGGCTACATCAAAGTTTTGCATTAAGCTAGAAACTACATTGCCCTGTCGTTTTCCAGCGATAAGCTCCGTAATCGAAGCCTGTTGTATGTCTGTTAAATCTTTCCATTTAACAGCGAGTTCGTCTAATATTTGATATGTACTTTTAAAAGTATTGTTGTCAAGCATGATATCTACGCCAGAGAGAGCAAGAATTTCTTCTCTTAATTTGGCTGTAGATTCCACCATGCCCGATGTATCTTCGCCCATTTCCTCTAATTCAGTCTTAGCACCTCTTATACGCATACTCATCGTCTTAAAGGCGGTACCGACAACTGCTGGGTCTTGGGTTACTTCGTTAGCTGCCGTGATTAACGCTATGCTTTCGTCAATCGTGTTGTTTGCGGCTCTAAGAGAAGATGCAGACCTCTGCATAGCCTCACCAATGCCGCCCGACGAGATTGCAAAATTATTGGAAACCTCGTTAAATTTATCTACGATGTCCATAGCAAAATCACTATCGCTAATTCCGCTTGTTTCATCTTTGAATGCCGCCATTGTAGAAATCAAACTCTTCGTTGCATCTTCAACACCGTCAATTTCATCACCAACAACCGCATATATATTCGCTACTTCTGCAAGTCCTTGAGCGTCCTCAAAACCATAACCCAATCTTGCAAAGTCAGCAGTCGATTCAACCAAGCCATCAATAGTCGTTCCCAACTCTTTTGCCCTTGAAGCGGCATTAGTTAAAAACTGATTATAAGATGCCTCAGTTTCATTAGTAACCTTCTTAAGCTCTGTCATTGCAGAATCAATAGACTTGACCTGCTCAAACATACTTCTTAAGCCCTGTGCAGCATACATAAAGACAGAGGCAACAGATAAATACGATGAATATTTAGAGAACTGCGCCTTAAGTCTGTCGGCAAAGGTCTGAGTATTCTTGCCCGCCAATTGAGCTTCTTTTTTAATGTTGGTAAATTCCGCTCTTAGACGAGCTAAGCTAGTTTTGTCACAACTATTTATTTGCGCTTGTAACTCTTTAATTCTACCGCCAAATTGTTTTGCGGCAGCAGAGTTTTCTTTGAGCCAGTTATCCATGTCCAAGGACAACTTATCCCTAGACTGTTGTAAAGCCGTCATATCAAGAGCATCTCTTTCAGCCCTTGCATTAATATCTAATTGATTTTTGACATTCTTTAAAGACCGTTCATATCTTTCATTGGCTGCAATTAAACCTTCGATATCGCCATTAGCAGAGGCTGTACGCATATCAGACAACGCCTGTTCTACGGCGTCAATAGCAACTCGTGTTTCGTCCGACTTTTTAGACAGCTTATCAAACTTGCTATTAATACTCGAAATGTCATTATCAAAATCGCCACGCTCTAATTTAAGTTCAATTTTCTTAGCAATCTTATTCCTTGTGTCTGCTACTTCAGCCTCTAATTGTTCTAACTTAAGTTTAGTATTGTCAATTTGATGCTGAATGGTCTGCCATTGAGTAGAAGATAGGTCGCCTTTGCCTTTTATCTTTGCAACGGTTTCGTGATACTCGGCTGTCAACGATTCCAACTGGGCTTCTAAGACTTTCAACTGTTGGATGTCATCCGAAGAATCTAAGCCACTAGCCAATTTAATTCTAATAGAGCCAATATTTTTTGAAATGTTCTTTAACTTGTTATATGCGGTTTTTAATTCGTCAGCGGTTCTATTAACATCGTCGGCGGCTCCATCACCCGACACATGAACACCAGAATCGCCAACCACACTACTTACAGCAGTCCTTGCCTCGCCGCAATCGCGTACCAATCTATCAATAGACGCAGATAGTCTATCAAAACTTTCGGTTAATCCATCAATGGAAAAGCCAGAAGACAAACCTTGCAGAGCAATTTTAATCTCGCCTAAATCGGCTACAATAGAGTCGAGTTGAGCAGAAAGACCTTCGACATTGAGGCTGTTGCTACCACCAAAGATTTCTTTTAATCTTTTAAAGCTTTCCTCCATTTCGTTGGCACCAGTTTGAATATTTTGTGCATCTCGAACAAGGTCGTCGGCAGACTTAGAAAAACCAGAAGTAACGCCGCTAATATCCAAGCCCTTTAAACTTGCAGCTTGTCTAAACAAATCTATATACTCTCTATAGGCTTGCATTTGCGATGCCAAACTGCCACTGCTCATTCTGACGGCAACGCTATCTTTGCCAAATAAGAAATTCTCAAAGAAATCTCCATTGCCCAACTTTGTTCCAGAGACCATTCTTTGCAACACTTCGAATTCACTCAGAGAGGTTTTGAATGTATTGTTGTAGTACTCAACAAGGGCGTTCATTTGAGCCTTTAATTGCGGAAGTGTTTCGCTTCTAACCACATTGCCGTAAGCAGCATTTCTTGCAATCTGATTGGAACCGCCCATATTAATACCAAAATTGATGCTAAAATCTTTTGATGCAAGTGCGTTCAAATTGGCATTTAATTCTACGAACTGATTCGAAGCTTTTTCTAATGCGTCGGTAATCTGATTGATAGATGAAAGAAGGGATTTCATTCCCGACTTGCTATCAAGTGTACCTATAGAATTTTTAATCTCTTTAATAGTCGTAGCAACTTCATTCAGAGACACTTCGAGAGAATCGGTATCAATTGGTATGGCAAGCTTTGTACCGCCCTTTATATTGCCCAAATTTTGAATTTGTTTTTTAATCTCGGCAAGATTTTCAATCTCTACCTTAATTGGGATTGGAGTAACTTTGTCTCCAGCTTTATTAATTTGAGATTGTAGGTCGCCAATATCAATATCGACGCCTAGACTAATCTTATATTGTTCATCCATATATAATTCACACTCCTTTCCACAGGTGCATTTATAAACGCACCTCAAAGGGTGCTGTAATTTTCTTATTTTATTTTTTTATTTTTGCTTGTACTAAGCAGGGGAGAGGTGAGGAAGGCGACTTTATACAAGCACTTAAAATCGCCTTTTTATCCCATCTCTATTTATATAACTTTAATAGTTATTCTTTATTTTCTTGCTCCATAGCATCCTTTAATTTATCCAAGTTTTTCCATTTTCTATCTTTCATAGTAGCATCATTATAAAGATTTACGAGTGTGTCACTAGACCAATCTTGTAATTCTTGTACAAATTCTTTTTCCAAACCGAGACCTAAAAGATAGGTCGTCCAGAAATGACGGATAGAGTGGAAGTAAAGATGTTTGTCTAAAACAGTATCCCATTTTTCAATCCAACCACGAGTAGTTGTTACTTGGGCAGGTTCACCGTCAGAACGGATAAAGATGTAATCGTGTTCTTTCCCGTTTTCTTTCATAATTTGCTCTCTGATGGGCAACCACTTTTTATAATAAGGCAAGAACAAGTCTTTAATAATATACCTTAAAATTTTCTTACCTTGAGTGCCACGACCTTTAACTTGCATTTCTTCAGTTGTTTCTAAGAACAAACCCTCAAAAGCAGTATGATTTTCATCAATCATAGTTGTAGTGAATCTTACTAGTTCGCTTGCTCTTGCACCAGAAGCCATCATAATCGCCAATAGACATTGCTCTTGCGGCTTATCTATTTCTCCAAGCCAATCCATAAGCTTGTCTAATTCTTCTTTGGTGAATACAGACTTCTTACGAACAACATCTTTTGGAAGCTTCTCAATCTTGGGCAAAAGATTCCTGAAATTAGGATATTTCTCATCATAAAATGTTTCTATAAATGTACTAAAACTCGACAAGGTGCTGTGTACCATCGCATAGCGGTTTGGACTCCACTGAAGCTCGGTAACGCCAAAATCGAAAAAGTCCATTAAAGAATATTTTTTAACCTCAGTAAATTCAAGATTGTCGTTATAAAGTAAGTTCCACACAAAAAAGATGTTCAGATTCGACCTATATACAACTACAGATTTAGGAGAACGCTTAGTAGCAAAGTTCTTCAAAAATCTTTCCATAAGTTTTATGTTGTCTTTGTTAATTTGAGCAATTAATTCTTCGGATGTAATTATTTTTCTAAATGTTTCTCTACCATTATTTTTTGCCATATAATCATCCTCCTTTCTAAATGTTTATAATTTTATAATTTTTTATTACCTAATAGGGATTCCTTGCTCTACTAGTCTATCTCTAAGTATTCTAATAGCCTCTGCATCAAGCACTTGCAATGCATCGTTCCAAACTCCAACGCCTGTATCTCCGTGTACATATAATAAATTTGAACCTATAGCACCATGCAAACCTTGAGCGGCGGCTTCCATAACCTGCTCACCAGTTGGTTGATTGCCAGTAATATAATTAAGGCTGCTCAAATCAAAATATACATCTGCCACAAATCCTTTTGCCGAAGGGCGAATAACACCCTTGACCAATGAGCGTAACAACTGTTCGGTTCGTTCATACAGTTCTGGCGTATAATCCGCATAGAATTGTTGAATAAAATCTTGAATAATATCATAAACAACAACCTGAGCACCTTTTAAAGCGTCATAAGCTTTATTATATAAAAAATCTAATAATTCATTTCTATTTTTAAAAACCATATTTTTTTACCTATAATATCAATATTACTTTTCGTCAACAGACTTAATCGCCGCATCCAAAAACTCGGCAAATTCAACCTTCTCACTTCTCAGCCTTACCCCTCAGCAATCTCATCTGCATTCTTCTTATGCATATCGCTATTGATATAAGCATTTACAATGCTCTCAAGGGCGAACTCGCCAGTCATTCCAGCAAACTTTTGAGCCATACCCATCATGCCATCCATATCAATTCCGTTCACTTTCTTTTCAAGAGTATTAACCAAACTTGCAAGAGCTTCGTTGAGGGGGTTGGGGTGAATACCAGTAAGATATTCAATTGACTTATTTACAGCATTATTAAGTTCGTCGAGCAAACCAATCTCGGCATTTTCCTTAACAATTTCCGCAATATTGGTTTCTTCTAAAAATTTCTCAACACTGTCAACAAACGACGCAGACTCCCTAAGTTCAGAGGTGTCAATATCAGTAAGGAATGCAACCATAAAGTAATCAAAAATTAAATCACGAATAACAGAGTTATAGTGCTTCTCATCTACCACAAGACCAACAACAGCATTTACAAACCTTTGCTTATCAGTAATAGAGAGGTCGGTGCCAAAGTTAAATTTATAAGTTTCACCACCCTTAATATAGGTGCCCATCATAACATTTTTCATATTTTCATACCTTTCTTACATAAAATTTATTTCAAGTTTCATTCATTTTATTTTTTATATATTTATCTATTATATTATAAAGGATAAATTTTGGATTGAGATTCTAAAAACTCATCTAAATTCCAACGATAATTTTTTCTTAGTTTCTCACCCTTAATTTTAATTCCGCCATTAAGAGAGATGTCCATTATATTCATGGAGCGTTTATTGCTACTTTTTTTAAGCTTGTTAAAATCTTTTATATTCATAAAGTACAATAGCTGTTCGCCATTATCTAACCGAAAATTGAACATAAACCCTGCAATACAATTATCATATTCGGAAGCCTTTGTTAATCCGTCTATTTGATGCCATTGTATATTAGCGCCCTTCTTTTCTTTTTCATCTTCTTCGCTTGTATGATAGGTAAGATATTTTTGAGATGTTGTTTTTAATTCCAAGCTATATTGAATTCTATGAACACTATCAAAAGCCTCGAAATCATACGGGTTCTTTTTTGAGAAGCGAGTATCTTCTCTTTGTGTGAACGACTGTGGAGGGTCTGGGATTCTGGTCATTTTTAAGTAGAGTGGAGCATTCTGCTTTAGCGTTGCCTCAAAAATTTTTCCTTCGTTCTTAGCCATTGTTATTATCCTTATTTTCGTGAGGTCTTTCAGCCCACTCACGAATATACTTTTCGTGCATCCATCGAGGGAAAACCATTACAGTTTTTCCTCGGTCTTCAAAAGCGTCAAGCAGCTCACAATCCACCTTGCTCAACATAAAAGCACACTGTAGCATATTCCTATAATGAACCGCTTCCTCTACTTCATAGGTCTTGCCTACTGTCGATGAGAATACTTTCATTTCTTTTTCACCACTTTCAAACCTTTCTTCATATATTTCTTACATTAAAAATTAAATCGTAAAAAAAAGGATATATTGATTAATGAATGTGTGTGAAAACTTCTATAATGCAATATATCCTTTCATTTATGATTTAACTTAATTTCACACACATAAAAATAAACAGAGATTAATATCACTCTGCTTCAACCTTGTAATTTCTCTTACGAGGTACGATTGGCTTTTTGATAACCGACTTTTCTTCTGTCGCAACCTCTGTCTCGACAGCTTTTACAACAGATTCGTTTTCTTTTAAAGTGTCTTTAATCAGCACTTTAATATGTTCTCTATAATTCTCTAAATTACTTAAATCTATATTTTGCAATTTAGACTTAAATTCTTCTTTGGTGTACACACCAGTAGAAAATCCTCTAACTACTTGGTATGTCTTGTAACAATCCACAGAGCAACAATGAATCTTCCACGGAGACAGCTTCATCGAGTCTTTACAAGAAAGGCACATATAATAACCCTTTCCACAAATGCTGCAAGTAGCATTATTCTTTTCTGCCATTTGTGTTTCACCTCCATTTTATAAATAGAGTAGGGGATAAACCCCTACTCATATAACTTTAATTATTATTAAATAAATTACTGAGAGATAACAATGCTAAAGAGTTCGTCCTCACCCTCTTCAGCACAGTAATCCTTCATCATAGTGAACTCGAATGCATGCTTACCAGTAGAAGTAAGTGCAAGCTCAACCTGTTCAGGATTCAACTTAGCCTTGGGGCAGATAATCTTACCAGAGTATACGACATTCTCATTGCAAGTATCCTTGAAGTAAGCATAAATAACTACGCTGCAAGCAGTGGGGAAGTTAGATGCCTTGTTAACAACACGCATAGCGTTGGCATTCTCATACTTATACTCAACATAAATCTTGCCAGAAGTTACAGAGGTAGGAAGAGTGATTACACCCTCATCAGATACAACAAACTCTGTTTCAGCGTCAGCGGAGCCAGCCTTATAAGCGGTGCCAATCTGATTGTCCTCGATGCTGTAAATGTACTTAATGCTATCTACAATAGGCTTGTTCTTAAGAGTAACAGTTGCGCCTTCAACCTTAAGAATCTCATATGCGTAATCAACAATCTTAGCAGTGTCAGAAGCAACCTCCTTCTTAGTACCGTACTGAGCAGCAGCAAGGTCAAGAGAGATAAGAGAGTTACTTGCAGAGAAGGTAGCCTTCTTTGCACGATAAAGAGTAGTAATAAGAGCGCCAATAGCGTCTACAACCTCTTCGCCCTCAGCGGTGCAAGAGAGAGAAGGGTCTTCAAGAGAGGTAAGTCTGAAAAGAAGTTCGCTGGTCTCAAGGTCGTGAGTAGTCAGACTTCTAACTCTATCTAAGATAAGCTCATTTTTATTTAAAGCCATAATATATTTCCTCCATTATTATAATTAAATTTAAATATCTCCAGCCCAATCAAGTCTTGTTTTGTCAATTCCTTTAAGGCTGGCAAATCCAGAATAAGCACCTTGTAATAATAAGGTTGCATCCTGAATTTTATTAATTCTTTTTATACTGTCAAAGAACATGTTGATTTTTGTATTCCATATAAAATCACTTCCCAATTGCCCCGTTTTTACAGCCAAAGCTGAGATAAGAGGTTTTAATACGCTCTTATAAGGTTTTCGGGCAGCCATCATAGCTTCATCTCGTGCGTCGTCTATTAAATCCATCTTGGTTATTTCATTAGCAGGAATTTCATTATTCCTTTTAAATCCGTGAATTTTTCTGACCGCATCAATGATTCTTGTGTATACAAATCTATCAATGGTTATATCGTGTTCTTTATCATATAAAATAGTTTCGTCATTCTTGTCCGATTTATATTCTTCAAAATCAGCCAAGTCTATATCTTTTAAAATTAGAGAGAGAGGATTGACCAGCATTTCAGCCAATTCCTCTTCTGTAATATTTTTTAATTGTTCTTCGTATTTATCCCGATTATCTGTCAATTCTTTATAAATATGTTTTCTACTCGATAAACTTCTCCAAATCATTAATTTAAATAATTCATAGTCGTCAATTTGAGTATAGTCAATATTGAAGTAATCCCATAATTGCCATTTGAAATCGGCGCCTACACCAGTCAAACAATGAACTGTTTGAAAGTATCGCTTTTCACCAAATTCAATGATTTGGTCAATTGTAGGTTGTGTGACAATTATCTTATCAGTAATCGGGATATCAGAACCTCTATATATTTTTAATTCATCTATATCAAACATTTCCACATTACCTCATTTGTTTCTACATTACTCATCCTCGTCGCTACACAAAGAAGCGTTTAAATCTACGCATTGGAATATCATCTTTCTAAACAAATAATCTTGCTGGAAAGAGCCTTCTATATTGCTCAGCAATGTTGTTTTGCCGATACCAAAACCGCTCTTACCATTAATTTTATTGTCAATCAGCTCAGATAAATAATCGTTTCGGTTTTGAGTGACTTTTGGCACATTATCTACAATCATATGCTTTTCATGTGAGATAATCCAAATTTCGATAGTAGGTTTTACACGAGTAGTAGAGGCATTATAGTCGTTATAATAACTCTGCGGTATGTGTACTTGTATCGTAATAAATGTTGCAACCGTATTCAGAGTGTGGGGATTCTGATTATAGTTGAAAATGTGTGTATTAATAAGCTTTTCTGGTTCATTAGGTTTTATTTTATCGCTATTAATAGCGGCTACAATATCTTGGTCTTTGATAAATTCTTTAACAATTTTATTTTTAGCTTTTCTTATAATTGAACTGTTTGCCATTATAACAACGACTCAATTCTGATAAGGAGAGAGGAAGGGGAGACATTGCTATCCTTATTCTCATCCGAAAGAATCAACTTGAATTCCTCGTCAATATAAGTATCATCGTCTATTCCTATATTTACTCCATTATCAACTTCTTTTACTATTAATTTATTTGAAAAAGGACAAACAACAGTCCAATGCGGTGTTACGCCTTGAACTTCATTACCCTTTTCATCATAGAATTTACCAATAAACATCTGCGAATCACCGCCAGATTTTATAACCGTTGTATTATAATCAATAACCGCCTTAAGCATTCTATTCGAATTCGCGCTCATAGTTTGAACAAGACCAACCTCGCTCGCATTTTGATTCGACACATCAATATAGTCACAGATACCCAAATCAGGTCTGTCAGTAGCAGAATTATTTGGATATTCATATACCGTAACTTTAACCAATCCCTTCTTGCCGTAATTGTAACTCGTTGTATCATTCTGAGTTACAATAAAGGAAGTAGGATTGACCGTAGCCTTATCAAGATAAAATCTTTGTGGAGTACTTAACTCAACAGTGTTTTCATCCCAAGGCAATGTAAGCATATGCTGAGAAGAGCCAATAACAAAGTTTCTGTTAGATTGTTCACCAGAGTTGTACTGCGTAGAGTTAATATCATGGCAAGGATATTCCAAAATTGTACCATCCTTTTTCTGCCACTTTAATATCCAGTTACATAAAGTAAACTTGCCCTTGTAATGTATGCCGTCAATATCAAACGCCTCTGTACAAATAAGATATTCATCTTTCTTTGTATCATAAACAATATCTCCAACGGCTACGGGAGTGTCATAAAGCGTTTGGAACTTCACCATTACACCATTAGCAGCAGAGAAACTTCTGCCATACAGTCTAATGCCAATCGGTCTTTCATGAGCGTATTCTTTTAAACCTAATCTCCAAAAATATATTCCAAATGTAAAGGATGGGTCATCTGCGAATGTCTCATTTAACAACTCTCTCGTATTAAAGATATATTCTTCTCTAAGAGACCCACCACTTATACTCATTCGTTTATTAAATCTATCTAAACATTTCATCTGACCCACCGCCTTTCATTGTAAATTTATTAAAATTTTAATTTCTTATATCCAGCACCAAGCTTCACGCCTAATTCTTTTGCTCCCATCCACGCATAGCGAGAAAGGAGAGTTTCATTCTCCTTTACATAGGTTGTATGCATAGCCATTAACTTGTCAAGAAAGTTAGCAGGACTAAAAGCCTTAAAATCGCTTGACGGCAACTGAACTTTTAACAAAGTTGGAGTTCTAACATATTCAGAGTCTATATACTCAATAAGTAAATAATTACTAAGTATCTCAATCTCTGTGTCCGATAACTCAACATTAAATCGTTGCAAAATATCATCCCTATCATTCAAGTCTTTACGACAGACATGGAACCTTGAAATTGCAGGTATAAGAAAATCGTGCAAGTAATCTTTTACTTCTTCAGTAGACATAAGAGGGATTTCATAACTACGGAATTTAGGTAAAAGATTTTCATAAAGTTTTTCATATGAAGTTGGCATACCTAAATCCACCTCTCATATTTTATAAATTAAAGAAATTCAATCAAGTCAATCTGCAAACGCTTTTCGAGTTCCTTAATGACGAATACATCTGCAACTTCACCGCTGATAACAAGATTCTTAACCTTGTCGCAAATTGCAAATTTCAAACCATTAGGCGTTGCCTTAATAGCATCACAAATAGCGCCAATATTCTTCTTGGTGTAGTTAGAACCATCCATAAGATACTCATATTTTTCAAATGTCTTGGTCAAACCAAACTTATTGATAACTCTGTCATCATTCGGCTTAAGCCAAAGATTCTTGAAGTATCCCTTGTTGTTTTTCCACATATTCTTAAGTGTGTCAAAAGTCATATCTTCAACATGACCAACCTCGTGCCACTCATACATATCAAGCGTCTTGCTATCCTTGTAACTAACATTGGGCACAAGAGAGATTACCTCAATTTCATCAGAATCTTCTAAGGGCTGCACCTTAATTGATTTCTTTGTAGTTTTTGTTTTTTCTTCATTCATTTCTTCTACTGCGTTAACATCAACGATGTCTTCAACAGCAGAGTTAGTTGCAGTTCTTGCCATAGTCAACCAACCACCTTTCTTTTAAAATCCAAATATTTTTATATAGTTATATAACCTTATTATTGGGCGAATTCGAAACGACCAAATGCCTGAGGAAGCTCCATACCCATACCGAAGCAGGTCTGAACCTGAAGCTCAAGGGTCATATCATTGTTGATTCGACCATCACGAACTTCCTGAGTACGAGTATCACCAATGAACTCAACCTTAATCGGCTTAACATCGCCACCCATAACAAAGAGAACATTGTTATCAAGAGCAAGCTCGAAAGTGCCCTCCTTGATTACCTGAGGGATAACCATCAGGCGGTTGCCTTCCCACTCACCGATAGTACCAGTGCTTGCCTTAGCCTCGCGCTGAGAATCTGCAAAGTACTTATCGGGAACAATGCCGCCAAGCTTTCTAAGGGCGCCCTTAGTACCAGCAATGGTGAGATTAGAATAACCACCAGCAGCCTGAACCAAGTCACAGAGACCACCGACTGCCTCCTCGGAGTTACCCTTTACAGAGAACTCAGCGGGAACAACAGACATAACACTCTGGAACATTACATAAATTCTTTCCTTGATATACTTGTTAAACGACTTGTAGATTACATCGGTAAGTCTCTCAAGAGAAGCGATGCCAAGAAGGAATCTTTCAAGCTCATCATAAACATGAATGTATACCCACTCCTTCTCAAGAGTATACTCCGAGCCTCCGTCAAGAGCCTCGCGGTTAGTATCCCAGTGATTGCCAGCAAAAGAAGCAACCGTTACATAGCTCTTACCTTCAGAGTACCAAGCAGTCTTATCGCCAAGAGCACGATTCTTGAACTCTACAAAGTTATCAATAAAGGGAATATCAGCGAAGTCATTAGAGATAGTGAGGTTGACAATCTCCTCAACAATCTCAAAGAGAGTAATGTTATTACGACGGTATGCCTGATAGAGCGTAGCGCCCTTAAGAATATCGTTGTTAATGGTCTCTCTCAAATAATTTTCAAGGTCAGCACGACTAACCTTCTCTTTGTCTACATGAAGGGAAAAATCTCCTCTGGCTAAATCATTAGCAAGGTCGAAAACCTTCATCTCGTCTGCACTAAAATTAGTTCTCATATTCTATTTCCTCCTTTACTAAATTAAGCCAAAGTCTCTACCTTAACTGTGTACATCATACGAGCATAGCCGTAAGTACGAACACCAGTTACAAGAGTAGAACCAATCTGACGCTTTCTCATAATCTTACCAACCATTACTGCGCCATCTACAGGAGCGTCTGCAACAGCGAGCTTACCATTGGTATCAATAGAAACATACTTGCCAATTTCGGGAGTGCCTGCAAAGCCCTCAGCGGAAAGCGCAAACTCATCACCCTCTGCAAGTGTAAATGCACGGAAGGGAACACCTGCTACATTTACAAACTTATCCTTACGCTGATTAAGTCTGTTAGAAGTGTCTTCAGTCCATTCAGGCATATGAACAAGAACGGGGGTCTTTCCCTCCATTGTACCAGCCTTAAAGTTATAAATTACGCCGCCCTCTACAGATACTCCGTCGAGATAGCCAAGCGTACCATTGTCAATATCAACATCAGAAACCGCATCCCAAATACGCTCTGCATAATGCACAGCTCTAAGATTGGTGGTTTCACAAACTGCGTGTACTGCCATAGTTTTATCCTCCAATTATTATATAAATTTATTTTTTATTTTTGTTTTTTGATTATCGTCCAACTTTGATATAACCATACTTAGTTGCCACGAAGCCATCTTTCTCGCCAGTGTCAACAAGTCCTGCGGTCATAGCGCCGTCATTAGGCTTGCTAAAGTTGGTCGCAAGATTCTTTCTTGCATACAGAATTGCACATTCGCTTTCAATCTCTTTGACTGTCATTTCAGCTTTTCTATCTTTGAGAGCTGTAAAATTGACATCATCAGTCAAAACAGTTTCGTACTTAGCGAATTCAGCATCCTTCTGAGCGTCCAACTCCGCATCAATGCGAGCTTGTTCAGCCCTAACATAATCCTCATACCTAGGCTTCATCTCTTCGAACTCGGCACTAATCTGATTAAACTTTTCTTCAATCTCATTCTTAGCCGTTTCAAATTCAGAAACCTTTGCTTCGTACTCGGATACTTTACCCTCAGCGTCAGAAGCCTTTGCATTTGCTTCCTCAACCTTGGCAAAAGCAGTCTCTTCAATTTCGGAAATGTGCTTACCAAAATCAAACGCGCCTTCTACAGAAGAACCATCTTCATAGTCTTCATAGCGAAGCTTCTTTCTCTTTGCACTTTCAAAATCAATCTCTGCTTTGTCGCCATTCATGGTAAATGAAAGACCAAAGTAATTGTAGCTATTCTTTGCATCAACAACAATCACTTCATTTTCTTGAACATCCACAGCATAATAACGAGAGCACTCATAGCCCCATCTATCAACAAAAGTTTCATGCTGTCTTACCATTGCAGAGATATCTTCAAACTGCGCCAAAAGAGTCTGAGTAAAATCCGTATTCGACATAGTTCCAATACCTCCTTGATTAGTTTTTTCATTCACCATCTTGGTGAAAGCTATAAATTTATCGTTAAGTTCACTTTGAATATTTTTTACAAAATCACTCATTGTAAACTGAACTTCAACAGTAGAGTTAATCATAGCTGGCTCATAATCATCTCCAAGAATACAAGCAGCTCTGAATGAAAACTTGGTAAAATGGAACAAACCATCTTCGTCCTCATACCCCTCAATAGAGACACCATCATCCCACAACTCCATGGATTGATTTTTAATTAAATCTCTATTTACAATTTCAGAACTATCCTCAAACATATTCCAAATCAAACCATCAACAACCAAAAATGTTCGTGTTTCACCGTCGTCACACAATCGCTCTTCGTAATGGGCGTTATTATCTTCTGATGACATTATAACGCCATAGGCATTGCCCATATATTTTCTGCGAACACCCTTTTCATCCTTAGTTATAATGTATCTATGATTAGAACAATCCTTTTCTCCAATTTTGTTATCTTCTATAAAAGCAACAATTGGTATATATTCCAAAGTAGAAATCGCATTGTCTACTACATCCTTTTCAAATATACTTCCATTAAAGTTTTCTCCAAGATGCATCAGCCAAATTCTTACCTTAGTAAATCTGCCATCTGCGCTTTCAATGTCCTCAACCTTTTCAAAAGTGACAGGGAAGGACAATGCAGATTTTTTAACTTTCGATTCTGACATAATATCCCTCCTTACCTGTCAATATTACTATCTAAATCTTTTGTTTTTTCGCCACTTTCATCAAGTGTTTCACCCTTGCTTTCAGCAGAGGGGCGACCAGCGTTACCGCTTTCACCAGACGAATTATAAGATGTCTGTAATGGTATAAAATGACTTCTAAAATCAAATATAGATTCATGTGTAATATACGACCCCAATACACGAGAGGGGGTCATATCTAATGTTGCAAGATATTTATCTATTACAGTTGTTCCAAGCGCAATCGCATCCTTGTATCTTGTAGTTACATCTTTTCTATTAAAAATAGTTATATCTAAAAGATAGAAAAAGAATTTAAATGCGGGCTTGTTATATCTTCTAATCTTAATAAATCTATTCATCCATCTTTCAAACTGCCTATATAATCCATAAACAAATCCAGAATCATTCTCAACTGAGAAAGTTACTGCGGTTCCGCTACTGCTACCATTATATAGTTCTTTTGAAATACCAGCAGAGTTATATATTTCATCTACGGAATCACTTACATTGTTTCTTGTATTACTCGAATCCTTGAAACTAATGGGCGTCGCACTCGAACCCAAAGTATGAAGCAATCCAATATCATCCGCCATACTTTCTCTATTTATTTCGGCAAAGATACCAAGAGTTTCAGGAGTGAGAAGAGGCTTATCAACCGTATTTTCATCAATAGGGACTTCAACCGCAATCGCCTTATAATTGTCTGTTCTTGCAGACTGTAATTTTAATTTCTTATAAACATCTAAATCTAAAATATCTTTAATCAACCCAATTAAGATAGGATAGGGGAAAGTCCATTGACTATTCAATTTTAAACAAATTTGTTTGTCGGCAGGTGGTGTATACCACTGACCGCTAATATTAGGGTTAATATTATTATCTCTTAAATCAATATAAGCCTGTTGTACATAATCGGGGTAAGCGCTTAAATTCTGTCCTTTAATCTGAGTTAAATCTATTCTAAAATTATATAAGCCATCTTGAATTTGATATAATTCGCAAATCTTATAATCTATCTGCTGGAAGAAAAAGTCAGATTGATTTTCGAACACTAATCCACAATAAATATCTTGATAAGGTATAACCTTCATTATTTTTGAGAATTCATGTTTTAAATTCATATTCTCTAACTTAGCAGCAAGAGCAGAATATGTCTTTTTAATATTGTCAATCTTCGCATTCTCTTTGACATCATATAAATCTATCCACCAACAGAATAAAGCCATATTAGAGTATAGATTATTCATTCTAAAGTAGTGGGGGGAGACTCGCATTAATTCATTGGAAGCAGCGAGCAAAATTTTCCAACCTTGTTTTGGATACTTTAACGCCAATTCCACATCTCGCAAACTCACATCGCCAATACAACCAGTTTCAATGACACTTGTATTGGTGCAAATGTCTCTTATCATTAACCTATGAAAACTACTAAAATCAATCTTACCATCTTTTACAGATTTATCGAATTTGCTTTGGTCATTTTTATAGTCCGCTTCCGTATAAACAGAAACATCCACAGTCTTCGTGTTGTTTTTCTTATTGCTCAAACGATATCTCACCCCTTTCTTTAGAATTTTATTTTTGTTTGATTTATTGTTTATATTTTTATTTATTATACTTTTAATACATAGTAGGTTTTTGATTTAACCTTCTTAATTTTGACGCATAATCAGAAGCATTAAACCCAGTCTTCTGCTTTTTCAGCATTTCTCGTTCAAGTTGGCACTGCACCCAATAATTATACGCAAGAGAAGAATATCTATCCTTCCGCATGCCACTTTTTTCAGTTATCTTTACATTAGTACCCTTAATCTCATATTCAAGATTTATCAACTCATAAACGAGTAATGTTGTCTGAATATAAGGTAACTTATATTGCATTTGCTCATAAGCAGGTATTTTATTAAAACCTTTAATTTTGTCTTTTAAAATTTCTTCCGCTTCAAATTCAGAAACGAGTAAATTAATTTTCCCATTTTGAAATCCGCTACGAAGAAGCGTACATATTTCATTATTGAAAGACGCACTTGCTTTGATTGACCAAATCACCTTTGGCGCATTATCGACCTTGCATCTTTCTGCCATAGCCTTATCATTACAACAAGAGAGAGCGGGGTATAATTCGCCAGTAGTAGGGTCAACAATATCCTGAATAAGCATATCATATACAGAAAGTCCAACACCGTTAGTATCCACAACCAAATCCGTACATTTATACATATCATATAATCTGCGAACCACCAATGCCAATTCATCGGTAGTTAAACCTTCGTGATTTTCTATATAGATAATATTAGATGTATAATTATCATTATTTGTTGGGATAGCGCTGTTAATTATAATTGAACTTGCGTCATTATTCTGTTTCTTAGAAGCCATAAGCGCTATATCCACAGACAAAATTCTACGCTCATTGGGCACCAAATCTGGTATTTTTAAATTCTTGCTGTTATTTGTAATAGAAGAAGGATAGACGGCATTTTTTAATTTTCTACGATTTGAAATATCATCAAAGGTAAAGAATGCACCATCGGTATCTCCATAAAACATACAGTCCATTTCCATACTAAATTTCAATGGGTCAAAGTCAGACTCTGACATTTCATCTTCGATTTGTTCTCTTGACAATAAATTTTCTTTTATCGAAATTTGATATGGAAGACCACATATAAAATACTTTTTTGTTTCATCCAATAGATTTACGGTATAAGCCTTAGCCTTTTCAAAACTCCAGTGCGATTTATACCAAGCCGAACTCATATAAAGCTCTTTGTTTCGTTCCAATAAATGTGCGTACTTTGGATTGTTTAGGTAATTAGGTTGTCTTGGTGCCGTTAAAAACCTTCTAAGAACGGTATTAATCGTATCCAAATCAACCATTCTAAACTCGTCAACTAAAAGAATATTAGCACGACTACCACGACCAGAATCCGAAGCGGTAACAACTTTTATCCACGAACCATTTGCAAATTCTATAACAGCTTTATTCACACCGACAGAAGCATATGTAATTTCGCGCCTTAAGTTTTCAGAACCCCAACCATAGTTCTTCATAAAGTCATCGGTTATTTTTAACAAAACTTCATTTGCTTGTGAGCGAGTAGCAGAAGCTACGCAAATCTTTGTCTTGGGGAACAAGATACATCTAACCACACAAAATAAGGCGGTCAAAAAAGTTTTTCCCTGCGATTGTTATTAACCATAGGCTTTTTATCCTATGCTCTGGAGGTTTCCCTCATTTTCATCGGTTAGTCATTTCTAACCCAGTCTAGCATACATTTTTACCCTCGTTTAGCGTTAGGTTTGTTGGAGCTGCTAATCCAACTCATACTGCCCTATATGCAGTAGCAACGGACACTCGTGGGGGTATTATATTTATTCAACCCCTATGCGTTACAGTGACAATTAGCCTTTCGCAATCTAATTGTTTACCTCGGTATTAGCAGTAAAACTTCTACCGATTTTGCCCATATTATTACTTAATTATTTCTAATTAAGAGAGCCTTTTTAATAATAAATATTTTTCATATTTTCTATTTAATTTTTGAACATTAAGGTCATAATAAATTAAATCGAGTAATTTTATCGCATTTTTATAATTCA